>JAFMHC010000274.1 GCA_017854775.1 Gammaproteobacteria bacterium
TAAAGCTGTTTTCGAAGCCGTTTTCAACACTTTAAAAGCGTATCTGCTGTCTCGAAGAAGGCGCATTCTACTGTTTTGCGGCCCCACGTCAACAACTTTCGTAAGTTATTTCATTCATTTGAAACAAAGCGGGTCTATGGCTATAAAGTGACTAATGCAGGCATTAGTAAAATCGTTTTAAAACAACAACATAGCGCACTACTCGCCTCAAGCCAATAAGCCATGGGCTTCAGTGAGGCCTGGAATCCTGCTCTTGAAGAACAAGAGCAGCTCAATGATTACAAGATATCTACCTATAAAACTAAGCCATAAAGCTAATCTAAAGAACTAAGCATCAGCTATAGAGCCAACAACGGATCACCTAGTAGCGTGACGCCCCATAAGATGTCCTTAAACTCCGACCCGCCATTTTCAGCAAACTGTTTTTTCGCTTGAATGAAAGCCTCACCGTAAGATTGCTTACTTTCCATTATCTCGCTCTGGAAGAGAGCCGCGAATTCAGCTTCCGCTGCCGCGTCCGTCAAGGTACTGGACCCGACTACTATCGCCGCCCCCTGCTCACCGGCGAGCATTAAACCATGACTCATGCTGTCAGAGTAAGGAGAACTAAAATAGGTGTTATAGCAACCCCATTGAATATAAGCGCTTGGTGAATTTACATTTAGAAGTGCAATCGCATCTCGATATGAAAAAATTCTATCGGCCGACCATGTGCTTGGTGCTGAATGCCCTGTATATAGCGCTAAACGCGGCCCTGAATTTAAGCTGTTAATAAGCGCGATTTTGATCTCGGCCGCGCCTAAGTCATCAATGTAAACCTTGGTGATATTCCAGCCCCTCTCTTGCAGTACATCGGCTAGCGCATCACTGCTGGCAGCGAAATCATACTCACTGTCATCACGTTGCGCATCAGCCGCAAAAGTAGCCCTGGTATCACCATTTTTCTCTGTATAAGATTTCATCTTATTAAGCAGAATAACTAACTCATCAATCGTTCTCACCGGTAATCGTCCGACTGGCACGTCAGGTAAGCCATCATCGTCGACATCACCATACAGAGAGTCTACAGGAGCGAATTGAATCAAGCTTAAAGGACCGGCGGCACGATACAGCGTTGGCACAAAGGAAACGGCACCAATACCTAGGTTGTCGTGATAGTCGTAAACATCTCCACCGACAATCATTACTGACGCTAAATCATTATTTTGTGCATACTCCTTAATGTAAGCATGAATTGACTCGGCATCCCTTAGACCTCCACTGTAACGAGTAAATATCTCGTCGGTCGTTACTACAGCAGAACGACCGATACTAAAACCAGTTCGTGCTAACAGATACGCATCTAATTCAGGACCAGTAAACAAAGGATGTGTAATAACTAGATGTTCTGCGTCTAGCTCAATCAAGTCACGGGATGCAACTTCATCAAGACTAGGTCTGCGAAGCGTAGATTCACCAAATACTTGGTAACTTTGAGCGCCATCAACACCAGCAAAGCTGATCGAACCACTGCTAGCGTTTAACTCGCCAATATAGCTAAGCGTATCAGCCGATCTTGCATAGACATGCACTCGCTGATCTGAAAAGCCTCTCACAGTGAAATAATCATCATTTGAGTCGAAACTTAATTGATTATCGATTGCCACATACTGGCGAGGATACGTCAGCGATACCTTATTGGTGTAGACAATACTAATCGCCCGTGAATTAATTCCAGTCAGCGTTAAGTCGACCTCGAGCTCATCACCAACCCCATTCATAGACATCGATTGTTGAATTTCTGCCGTCGCTGCGCCATCAAACTCCAATGATCCAAGAAGCTGTGAGTTCGCATAGAGGTCAACTTTATGATCAACTTCACCGGGAAAGTTAACCCCGCCAACAAATTCCGCGGTAACAACCGCGTTCGGAGCAGCTGAGCCTTGATAAGCATCGGACATCGGAACAACTAACGAACTTGTAACCGAACGGCCTCTTGCGAACATTCGATTCATCATCCATGGGTCACCTGCTATTTTGGAAGTGAATATATAGCGGTTGTCGTCATCTAATGTCTGCGTATGTAGATAGTACTCCGATCCAACACCACTGAGCCCGCTACTCACCGTTGGTATTTCATTAGCTGAACGTGGTTTTTGCGCATGGCGCAATTGATAAACGGCTTTATCAGAATAAAAACTCCTAACGATCGCTGCAACAAACTCTAAATAATCACCATTGTTGGAACTCACAATCCTAGAAGGAACTAGATCACCCGCACTATTAGTTAATAGATACCGTCCTTTAGCCATATCAGGTGCGCGGAAGCCAACGCCATTTAAATCACTCAAGCTAATCCGCTGTAAGCCAGCTTCTTGTACGCTTACATTAACAACACTTATCGAATCGTCGAGTTCATTACTCTTTTTAGACTGGCCTTTGTTAGATGTATCGTTTTGCTCGTGCGCGTGCATTTTTAGATTTAACTTCGCCCCAGTTAATTTGCGGCGCAGCAACGTATTTAGACTTTGCGTTAAAAGCGGGTTTCTTGGACAATTTAAATAGTCCGTGCCGTGCCACTTTGCCCTCAATATCAATATCTTCAAGATAAAATTCGTCTGCTAGAGCAAATTGCCCCAAATCAAACCAGTTTGTATATTCTGATGCTTCAAGAGTGCTGACCATTTGAGACGGAATTAAATCAGCATTAATTTTAAACAAAGATTGACCTAAAGCGGCATAGATATTGAAGCCAAGATTATTGGTCTCGGTAGCGGTCACCCAATTAAATTGAAAGCCACCAGCGTATCGATAAGCATTAAATTCGGCTAAGGTTACCGGTGTTGTGGTAATGGTTTCAGTTGCGCAATCGCCTGAAGCGGGGTCGGCATATGCAGTAGTGGTGCCACCGTTGGCTGTATCATAATAGTTTAAACATACAGTATTGCTAATATCTACCTCAGCTTGACCAGCGGTAGCATTATCACCAATTGTATATAGATAGGTAACGATCACGTCGTCACCAGCAGCGATGTCGTCAGGGTATATAGAAAGCATACCCGCCGTAGGCGTGTCGTCAGTAGATGTCGGGCTACCGCCACCTGGGTTAGTAATGTTGACTGTGCCTACTGACCCAGTACTTTCATCATAATCGTCAATATAGAAAAAACCTTCAGTTGTCGCATTGGTGGCCCCGTCTAATACCCCCGCCCCCGCCGCGTTACTAATCGTGATTGTGCACTGCACTACATCACCATTAAAATATTTACCATCAACGTCAGGGCTATTAGTGCCGTTACCGGCGGAATCATCGCCGACACATACCTTAGACACAGAAATATCAGGAATGGTAACTGCTGGGTCAGTATCAAATGAAGCACAATTACATTTTGAGCCAGTGCCATTTGACGGCTCTGTTACACCGTCATATTCGGGCCCAGAACAATTGGCAGGGTCTGCACTTTGACTCCACCCGGTACAAGCAGAAATATCTACGATTCCATTTGCGTCACCATCGCGGCAAGGCAGAACAATACCGAGTTCGGTTTGCGAGATCGTACCATTTGAATTAGCACTTGGAACGTCAAAACAGGCGGCGACGCCTGAACCCGGTGATGTTTCATCGCCGTCAATATCATTAGTGAAGCTACCGGTCGCTCCGGGGTTAAAGATCTCTAGACCGTCACCTATGCCAATTCGTGTGCACCAGTCGCCGCTAACCGCTGCGTCAGGCGCTAAACCAAAGGCCGTGCCGGGTTCTTCTCCACGATAGAAGTAAGCCATTACATCATATCGAATTGGTTGAGCCTTCGAGAAAGATACGGTCAGATCAGCCTGCATATAGTCGGTATCGGACGAACACGCATCCACTACATTACTGAGTGTTAAGCTTGTAATCCTAAAATCGTTTGCGGTGCAACTGCCAAAGTTATACGAACTGCCGCAGTTACCTACTTGATTAGACCCTGTTGTCCAAAACGGATCATTCGCTGTATCACCAGGAGCCTGAGCATTGACTGCAGAAAAAGACCAGCTAAAAAAATCGACAATGTAAGAAACACATTACGAGTACTGAAAATTTGTTTGCTATAACTTCTTAAAAACATGTCTGAACCCTATAAATATCGATTACATAGTTCTAATGAAATTTATCTCCTTTCCCTTACAACTTCCACGCTCCATGTGATCCCAATTGATAAATACAATACAGTAAATACAATGATTTAGTGTAAATTTTGGTGATCCATCACCGGGTATACAACACGCAGTTTTGAAAAACTCAGTTTCTATGCCTTAGTAATTCGACCATACTGATCGTCAAATCGAACAATATCGTCCTCACCAAGGTAGCTTCCTGTTTGCACTTCGATAATTTCCAGCAGGTCGGTTTTGCTTGGGTTAGATAAATAATGAATTGCTCCAATGGGGATATAAGTCGACTCATTCTCGACCAGGGTCATTACATTGTCACCATTTCGTACCTCAGCCACCCCTTTAACAACAACCCAATGTTCTGCGCGATAATGGTGCATTTGAACCGATAGCCTTGCCCCAGGCTTCACTTGAATTCGTTTTACTTGAAAGCGATCACCCTCATCAATCGAGTCGTACCAACCCCATGGGCGATACACCTTACGATGATGGCTTATTTGTGTGCGTTCGAGCGATTCAAGCTTCTCGACGATAGCTTTAACGTTTTGCGCTCGCTGTCGATCACAGACTAGAATTGCGTCGTCAGTTTCTACAACCACTAAGCCATCTACCCCCACCACCGAAACTAATTTATTCTCAGAGTAGATATGAGAATTTTTGGTATCAACAACAATCACGTCTCCGCTTATGGCGTTTCCGTTTTCATCTTTTTCAGAAACATCCCATAGCGCCGACCAAGAACCCACATCATTCCAACCAGCATTCAGAGACACTACTACAGCTTTGCTAGTTCTCTCCATGACCCCGTAGTCTATAGAAATTGACGGGCTCGCGATAAACGCCGCTTCATCGATGCGTATAAAATCGAGATCTGGCTGCGCCTTAGACATCGCAGATTCAGCCGCTTTATAGACTTCTGGCTCGAAACGCTTCAACTCCTCCAAATAAGCCGATGCGGTAAATACAAATATACCTCCGTTCCAATAGTAATTGCCGCTATCGATATACTCTTGGGCGGTCCGTTGATCAGGCTTCTCTTTAAATTCTGCCACGCTAAAGCCGCCGCCATCGACAGGGGAACCTGCCTTAATATAGCCATAACCGGTCTCTGGCCCTTGCGGAACAATGCCGAAGGTCACTAAACTGCCCTGTTCCGCTAGATGAAAAGCAAGATCAATAGCGCGATGAAACTCACCTAAATCAGCAATAACATGGTCTGCCGGCATAACCAGCATTACTTCGTCGCGATCTTTTTCGGCAACAGAAAATGCCGCCAATGCTATGGCTGGGGCGGTATTTCGGCCCTTAGGCTCAAGCAGTATTTTTGCATCTGTGATGCCGATTTGCTGAAGTTGCTCACCAACGATAAATCGATGCTCTTGATTGCATACAATTACGCTAGGCCCAATGTCGTCTATGCCGACAGAGCGGCCGACGGTTTGCTGTAACATACTCAAGTCTGGATCAGCCAGACATAAGAATTGTTTCGGG
>JAFMHC010000044.1 GCA_017854775.1 Gammaproteobacteria bacterium
TAGTTAGATTATCTTATAGTAAAGTGACTACATTTTGTTATTTTCTGACTGTATTTTTCGCATCAACTCTCCCTTTAATTGGATTTTGTGCGCATTGTTGTGTGAGACAGTCGATCTAGCATTGCATCGGACAGAGAGGCTTCGCCAATCGCGCCGTGCCAATTAGGGGTCGGCAATTTGCTACTGATCAACGTGGAAACGCAATAAAAACATAACAAGGACAGACAAAGACAAGGGCATACGTGATAACCCAAGTGAGTTAATCCTGCGAAGTCGGACACGTTAGCTCACTATTTTTTTAAAACAATTACCTTATCACCAAGTAGGCAATTAGCCTCATGCAAAAAAAACTGCCTGCTCTGGCATCAACAGACACAAACCTATACAAATCTTCGAATTTGGAATAGACGAGGCTCCCACGGTTCTTTAACCTAACGACATGAAGTCTTCCTTGAAATAGACGGGATCGAACCCTCAGAAGACGGTGACCAATCAAATTCACCATCGCTTTTATATTCAAGACTATCCCATAGTTCCAATTGAATAGACTCTTTAGTAGAAGAAACCGAAAGTTGCTCAATATAACCGTTCCTCGACAGATAAACTTCAGCGGCACACGCAGCTTTGTCAACTTGCTTCCACTGTTGAAAACCTAAGTCACTATAACTACTAGTGTGGGAGCAGGCATTCAGAAGCCCGAGAAGTAGAGAAAAAGTTAGTTTATTTATTTTTATAATTTTCATCGCTCTGTCTTTTGAAAGCGATTGAGTATCTTCTTAAAGGGTTTACGTTCAGTCCAGCCTAAATTGAACCCTGCGAAAGATTTTTTAGCGTCCTAATTATTTCCAGAACTAACTGCCTATCGTTTTTATTACTTGCTGAGTTCTAAGTGACCATGCTTCATTACTATCAGACACTAAAGTATCCAAAATATGTTTAGAGCCGCTTACGTTACCTAATGACCATTTCAACAATGCAAAATAGATTTGCATTAATAGATAATCTTTCAGCCCCCTCCCTATTATCGACGAATTCGTGGAGCTCTATAAAGCCCATCATCGAATCTAAAAAGGGAATTACTTTGCTATCTAGTACCGATTCCGATTCCGATTCCAATTCAACTCCAACACTATCTACTGTACTATTTTATCTAAATCCCACCACGTATCTAAAGCTTGGCCTTCGAAGTTATTTTGCAGAAATTCACTCAGTCTAAATCGAACGACACAATCAACTTCTTTTACAAAACCGCTATGTGGCTTGTTCCAAACATTCTCAAAATATTCAGGCACAAACACTCCGATATTTAGTGTAAAACACTCTTCGCTAGATTTACTGCCTTTCGATTTTTGTAACTCGACTACATCAACAAAGTTATTTCGATCTCTGTTCCAAGCGCCCTCTTTTTTTCATCAAAGGAGCAAGATAATTTTTTGTCAAATAAGCAATTCTATTCATATCATTTTATTCGTCACGCTAAAACTCACATGCAGCCTCAAAGCTCAACGGTTCGCCGCTAGTCGGATGTTCAAATTCCAAGCGGCTGGCGTGTAAGCACAAACGACTGGAAAGCTCTTGAGTGTTAACACCATCAATAATATCCGCGTATAAATCGCAACCAATAATAGGGTTGCCAATCTCTTGACTGTGTACACGCAATTGATGTGTTCGACCGGTGGTGGGGGTGAATAATACTCTGGATATTTTTGCGCCATTAGCACTATCGATGAATCGCTGCAAAACCCGATAGTGGGTTAACGCAGCCTTGCCTGTTTGGTGGCATATTTTCTGATGAGGGAAGTCATCTTTAGCAATCGGCGCGTCTATTGCCCCATTATCATTAGGCAGATGGCCGAATAAAAGCGCTAGGTAATGCTTGCTGATCTTACGCGCTTGAAATTGTTTAGTGAGATGCGCATTAGTAACTTTATTACGCGCTAACACCATCACGCCTGAGGTGCCGAAATCTAAACGATGCACCATCGTCACGCCAGAATATTGCTGCATCAGACGATGATGTACCGAATCTTTGTTTAACGGGTTTTTACCCGACAGACTCAGCAAACCACTTGGCTTATCGATCACAATTAGATCATCGTCTTCGAACAACACAGCAATTTCTTGGTCGCAGTGTGGCGCAATAAAATCATCGCCACTCATATAAGAGCCAACAATCGGTAGTCCAACGTTAACGGTTTTCTAAGTGACAGCACGGGCCTTTAAATAGGAGAACCGGGAGGCATAGTCGGCAACGCGATTTGATCGCCACTGGCATTTGGCTCGATACTTTCTAAACGTGTAACTTGATAGTTATAAAAACTAGAGTAACCCTCGCTCGCCTTAGACGATCGTTTCAATAGTGCTTTTTTATCGTTTTCAAGTGCGTAAAAGATCTCAGCCTTAACCAGCTTAGGAGTGATTTTACTGCTTAATAAATTAATATAGTTTGAATAAATCAAGTCGACTACCGACTGATGTAACCTCGCCTGCATACCAACATAGCGCTGATCGACTACTGAATTGTATAAAGCCTGTGTCACATCGCTAATCGACGGCACCGCAGGGTCGAGTGCGTTCTGTTGCAGCAACCGAGCTAAGCGTTGCGGGTGTAGTAAGGCGGTCAACGTATGTTGGGCCGAGGCCGAGGCTAAACTCAGTTGGTCTAAGGTCGCACCGGTTTCGCCATTGACTGACTCTCGAGTTCGATAGTTATTGGTCGCCTTTGGCAACATCATCGAGTTTAAATTGGCAGGCAAGGCTAAGAACTCGGGGTTGAGGGTTGCAAGCATCGTATCAAGCGCCAAGTGCTGCTTGGTACCGGAGACAACCGTTAAGCTTGGTTTCTTGTTGTCATCTCCCTTAGTGGAATAATCTCCTTTAGTTGAATAATCATAGTCAACACCACCAAGCCATTTGGCCGCAGCCTGAATTTGAAAGCGATGGAAGTAGTAAACTGGCACCAGTATTTCTTCTAAATCAGACCAATTACGCCCGCTTTTCAGGTTATCAGTTCCAAAATTAGTTAACGCTACTTGGCGTATCGCCATCATCTTTTTTAATTCGTCGACAGCATCTGCACCGTTGTCCCAAAGGCTAGCGTAGGCGTGCGCATCACCGACTGAGCGTGCATCGGCATCGCTGATGTAGCGCAAACCATTGGCATCATTCTCGGCGATCATCGCGTTAAGCTCGGTCAGCTCATCTTGCTGCTCTGAGAATTCGGAGTAACCATAGGCAATAACGGCTTTATCCCACTTACCGAGCCCAACTGAATACGCATTTGGCGCAACGATTTTTTTAGCATTATTCTGATCGATTTCAAATTGCGGGTGCGGATAGTCCATCACCGACTCACGACCATAGTTGCTGGCGGCAAAGTTGTGCGCGATGCCAATCGTATGCCCGACTTCATGCGCCGATAATTGGCGAATTCGCGCCAAGGCTAAGTCCATCAACGCCTGATCATTGTCATTCAAACCAAAAGGCGCCATCAGGCCTTGCGCGATTAAGTAATCTTGGCGAACTCGCAGCGAACCAAGCGTCACGTGGCCTTTAATAATTTCGCCGTTACGCGGGTCGGTTAAACCATAACCGTAAGACCACCCTCGGGTTGAGCGATGCACCCATTGAATTACGTTGTAACGCACGTCCATCGGGTCGGCGCCATCGGGTAATATTTTGACTTGAAATGCGTCTTTATAGCCAATCGCTTCGAAACCTTGGTTCCACCAACTCGCGCCGTCAATTAAGGCTGATCGAATAGGCTCTGGCACGCCTGGGTCAACGTAGTAAATGATTGGCTCAACAGCCTCACTGATTGCCGCAGCCGGGTCTTTTTTCTGCAAACGATGCCGCCCGATTACCTTAACTTCAATATTCTGATTTATCGCCTGGGCGTAGTCTTTATAGCTGACATCCCAGAAGCCACTTTTAGCAATATAGGGTCGAACTTGATAACCAGCTTCTGGCAAACGCACAAAACTATGTCGCATTTTCAAGCTAATGGCGTAGGGGTTGGGGGCCGTCTCTTTAACAAAATTGCCCGGCTCGCTGCCAAGCAAGGTTATTGTCGCTTGTAACTCGGTGTTATCCGGAAAGGCTTTGGTTCGCGCTAAATCCACTGCCGAGCGAGTAGCATCAACGGTGTACCCCTTACCCTGCTTTTTCTCAGCGAGAATGCGTCCAACGCCATGAACGTCTTGTAAGATAAACTCACTGGCATCAACCAGCACCCAATTGCCAGAGCCATCTGAACCGTTGCCAGAGCCATCTGAACCCGAGTCTTCAATTACAAACCCCCAAAGCACCGACGATGCAAACGCCTCGCTTATAGCCTGAGCTTCTTTTTTGTTATCAGTAACGGCGCGAAAGGCGGTAGGCTTCTGCTTCAAGAATAGTTTATTGCCAGCGCGCTCGAAGACCACCAAACTAGTGTTACCAAGTTGCCCGCGATCTAAGCCGATATCGTTAGATCCTAAGCCGCTAGGCAAACTGGTTTGGTAAATAAATTCTTGCTGTAAGTTGTCTATTTTTAAATAAGTCTTGCCGGTCTTGGTATCGTAAAGTATGTCAACAAAACCATCTTGAACTTGGCTGTTAGGCGCTAGCTCTTTGAGCGTAATCGCGTTGGCCGAAAAACTACTAATAGCACTGAGATAGGCCAGTGAGATTATCGCTGAACGGAGTAGTAAACTTACTTTCATAGTAATCATTCCCAATTAGTAGTTAGTCTCAATAAAGTTTAAGGCTTTATAATTTAGATCTGTTGGTAGACCACAGCCAATTGTGACTTGCTTTGGTTCCAAGAGTAATTCGATTCAAAGTGGGCTAAATTAGCATCGCCCATATTCTTCAACAGCACCTCATCAGCTATCACCGCGGCAAGTTGAGATGCCATAGCCTGCACCGACTTTGACAGCTCTGTTTCTGCTGGTAGGAAGCTACGATTGTTCTGAGTATCAAACGCCAGCACTGGCAATCCACAGGCTAGATAATTGAGTATTTTGCCACTGCCCTCACCGGCATCATTGAATTTTGGGTCAATAGCGATGTCAGACAATTGCAGGTAGTTTGGCAGTTTTTGAAATTCCACTCGCCCAGTTAAGGTGCATAATCCCGCAAGGCCTTGTTTATTTAAGTAACCTTCAAGCTCATCTACAGGGTAACCAATAATCAGAAAGTGCAACATCTCATTCTGACCACACATTGAAATCAATTGCTTTAGCTCAGCCAGACCTTTGCTCTCTAACAATGCGCCTGAGTAGACAACAATCTTTTTATTCTCAGACACGCCTAGCCCATTTCTAAGAACAGCCCGAAGCTGAAGGCGGTCAATGTCACTCAGGTGTGGAGCGACTCGAGCACCATCTTGCACTAGGCTTATCTTAGCGTCGTTCAAGTTAAACTCAGTTTTAATCTTTTCTAAGGAATGCTCTGATGAACAGACGATAGTCTTAGCAAAAAACATTAGGCCAGTTTCAATCGCTTTCACCGGCCATCGTAACCATGCATTCTTTTCGAAGCTGCCATGCGCTTCTAACTCGCCAACCAAGCTACCTTGCATGTCAGCGACTAGCGGAATTTTCTTCCAGAATAACAAGGTCTTTGCAACTAAGCCGATCATCAAGCCTTCATGCAAATGCGCGTGAATAACGGCGGGTTTAGTTCGCCTGATTTCTTTTACAACCAGCCAAAGCAATTTCCAATCGGCCCATAGCTTGTACTTGCTCGGCCCAGCTTCGGTCTTAGTGTAATTCTTTATCGGCGTGATACGCGAGGTATTGACACCGTCCACCTCGCGGCCATGATGGTAAGTACAGACTAGGTTTTGATAACCAAGTTCAGCAAGACAATCAACAATGCCTTCAATGCGAATATGACATCCGCGGTCGGAGAAGAACGGCGTTGGCGCAATATGCAATACGGTTTTTGAACTCACCGGCGGCTACCCATTAATCGCGGCTTGGGTTTTATTCATACGTGACAAAGTTGCCCTTAACTGGCGCTCTAATTCGTCGGTCGACCACCCAAGCTGGTCCGCCATTAACGTCGCTATGCCAGACAATTCATCCATCTGTAATCCTAGCAAACCTAAAGATGTTCGGCCAAACACTACGTCATCAAGCATCACCGCTTGCTCCTTTTCAATCGCCCAAACGACCTGACCGAATAGATCTGGCTGGGTTGCGCAAATACGCTTTTGTAACTCATGTTTGCCATTGATACTTTGCAAGAACGCATCAATATCGCTGCCATAAGACATGATAAGGTGCTTGATGGTTGCCGCTGAGTACTGATTTTTATAACGCTGCAATTTTTCTTGCTGAAGCTGTGCAAGGCTTGAGTAGTCGCTGCCGCGTAGCTTCTGTCTTACAAGCTTCTTGCCAGCCGACGAATTATCGGCGGCTAGTTTTGAATTAACAACCTTCATGGTCATGGCTGAAACCTTACGTCCAGTGGTGTATTTGGCACCCAGAGCGGTTACTAAACCAGCTACTTTATTGGCACTTTGATGATCAATAATCTGATACTCACCTGAGCCTTGATAAACCGTACTCTTAATATTATTGGTACGAAAATCATATAAGCCAGAATAGCCTGACAGCACATCGTCACGCGTCAACTTGGCTGCTGGCATGGCGTCATTAATAGCCTCAATCAATTGATCAACATGCTCGGCTTGCAGCGATATATCGCCATCAGCACTGTCTATTTCATTGTGACTTGTACCAATCAGTGAGTAACCTCGCCAAGGAATCGCAAACACATGCCGACCGCCCCTGTCGATTTTAGAGCCGGCTTGATGCTTGGTGGTCAAGGCAATCGCATGATCACATAGCTGCCGAGTAACAATATGCGAGCCTATCGCAAAGCTATTAATGCGCGGCGCTTTATCGGCATTCTTAAGCTTACTATTAAGGCCATCGATCCACGGGCCCGCGGCATTGACCACTAAGCTCGCAGTAATCGAGAATTGATTTCCGTTAAGTTGGTCGCGCGCAACAACACCCGACACAGTATCATCGTCGCCCAAGAAGCCAGTGGCGGCAACATAGTTGTAAGTCTTAGCGCCAAGCTCGCGAGCCGTTTGAATAATCGCCAACACCATGCGTTCGCTGTCGATCATATGCCGTTCATTGAATACCACCGCGCCGGTGTGAGGCTCATTGTCTAAATCGCAAATTTCATTCAACTGATCGGAATTAATAGACTTAATGCCACCAAGACCTTGCTCCTTAGAATCAATAACCGAATTCTGGCCTAGGCAAAGTGCTTGGTACGCCAACATCCCACAACTCAAAAAAAACTTAGAACGTTTAAAGTCAGGGTAAGTTGGCACCACAAACGGCACCGCGGTTGAAAGATGTGGCGCGGCATAAATAAATTCAGCCCGCTCCATCGCCGATTCACGCACCTTATCAAACTGCATCTGCTGCAAATAGCGAATGCCACCATGCAACAGCTTAGACGATGCCGCCGAGGTTCGTGAGGCGTAGTCCGCTTTTTCTATCAGCGCAGTCTTATAACCTTGTTGCACACAATGCAGCGACAACCAAGCACCGGTAATTCCGCCGCCAACGATCACCACATCAAACGTTTGCTCGGCCAACTCGCCCAAGTCACGGTTAGAGCCGCTCAGCTTAGAGTAAGTCATTTTCCTGATACCACGCGATGGTGCGTTTAACGCCTTCTTTGGTGCTGATCTTGGGTGCATAGCCAATCAATGATTTAGCTTTGCTATTATCAAAAGCACGAGACTTAACAAAGAACTCAACCCGGCGAGTATGCAATGGGGGATCAATCCCCAGAGGCTTACAAATGCCTTCACAAATTTTCGCCGCCAACATCAAAGGGCCTATCGGCGGTGCGAAACTAGGCGCTTTAACCCCCAGTTCAGCGGCAATCATGGCGCTCAGTTGTTTTAATGTTCCATACTCATCGGAGCAGAGAATAAATCGCTCACCAACGGCATTTGGGTGTTCACCACAAAGAATAATGCCATCGGTAAGATCATCGATATACGACAAGTGATAGAGATTTTTACCACCACCAAATAACGGAAAAAAGCCGCGCTTAATCTGTTTAAACATCTTCAGCAAACGCATGTCGCCTGGGCCGTAAATTGCCCCTGGACGAAAAATTGTACCCGACAACCCTGCCGCCATCGCCTTAGCAAAAAGTTCTTCACCAGCTAACTTCGTACGCTGATAAATATCGCCAGGGTTAAACGGAGATTCTTCGTTTGATGGCAAGTCTTCGACATCACCATGAACACCAATGGTTGAGCAATGAACCGTGTGCCCGACCTTGTGCTGCAAAGCCGCATCAACCACATACTGGACGCCAGTAGTATTCACCCCTTGGTAATACGAATCCGGGTGCCCAGCGGTTCGAAACACAGCTGCTATGTGATAGATAACATCGCAATTCTCAGCCGCGCTAATCACCGCCTCGCGATCGGTTATATCACCATAAACAAGCTCAACACCGAGCGCTTGCAGAGCTTCTATATTGCCAGCTTTACGAACTAAGGCAACCACATGGTTACCCTGCTCAACTAGCTTTCGCGCCAACGCACCACCCGTAAAACCAGTTGCGCCAGTAACCAGCACGCGTTTTTTATTTTCAGTCATAAGCCATTGTAATGCTGTTCTGCAATAATGGCTTCACAGCGAGCCACTCATGCCTTCAATGGCAAGATGGTAACTCAACAATGCTGGTATTTATAGAGGTTTGAACTAATCAAATTCGCGCATTCTTCTCAGTAATAAGAAGCTCGCCGATTTAAAGATAACTACTTGAGAACGGCTATCATTCACAAGCGCCCTCTTTGCTCGAACCTCATAATTAATAGCAAACTAAATGCCATTAATTGTAATGTTACTGAGCTTTTAGAGAGCGATATAGTCGGCCTTGTTCATAAGGTCATCTCGAGAGCTAAATTTTCGCCGCTTTACCTTATCAAGAACAGGCCTAAGCCCCTTCGAAACCTTGGTCCAAGCGATGTCTCGGTGTTCATCAGAGAAAATCCACCCGTCACCCGGTGATTGCAATTGTGAAATCGGCAAGCCCTCCCAATCACAGGAACGGTACCGGATGGGGATAACAATTTTTTTGTCCATGTCATGCCCTTTCATAGCAACACTGAGTTCTTTGCTAGAACAAAATTCAGAGTTAACGAAATCTGAACTAATTAAACAGATGACAATATCGGCATTGTCAAGCGCTGAAAAAATCTCTTTTTCCCAATCTTCACCTGCGTCGATTGCCTTGTCATCCCATATAGTCAGTTTATTTAAACGTTCCAATGGTGAAAGCGCTGAGCGTAATTCCGACAAACCCTCAAGATCCTTATGGGAGTAAGATATAAATGCCTTCACGGGTGTTTGTGCCAACTCATCGCGCATAGAAGAGTCTTCAACACCATCTAAGATCTCACTAACACTGACCTTGCGCTTTAACTCGCTGATAAACATCTCGTTTTCACCCGCCTCTTCATGCGAAGTCACGTCACTATAACTTTTGAAAACCTTACTTTCTGGAATTTGAATAAGCTCATCGTATTTCAGCTTGGCAAAATCGTTAACAATTTCCTTAATTGTCTGTCGGATAAAGCTCAAAAAACGCCTTGCTTCGTGACCGCAGACAAGCAAGTTAATTTGGCTGTCTTCGCGGTCGGTTCTGACTCGCGCGCGCGCATCAAATACCGTCGGCTTATAGAGAACCATTCCGGTTCGCCAACGTAAATCGCCTTCAATATAGTCATGCAACTTAACCATCAATCTCGGAAATACGCTGTCGGGCATAAATTCTGGAAACTTTAGAACAAATTGAATAGCCGGCCCAGTCATCTGAAAATCAGGCTCTTCGATAGGCAAAAGCTGAGGCACGATATAGTTGTGAACATCTAACTGAAAACAGAGTTCGAACTCCTGCATCACCCGAATAATGTAGTGTAATTTATGTGCTGGATAGGTAATAAAGTCGTCGCCCGTATCGCCACGATAGCGCTCATCATTTATTACGCTATCAAAATCACCTTCGTTCAACAAACCCTGATTAGCGGCAACAATTTTCGAATTAATAATTCGGTATACGCCATTGGTTAGCCACTCAGGGTTAAGAATTTGCGTATCGAAATTTTTAAGGTTTCTAAAATTGACGATAACGCCAAGATCGTGCAAAAAGCGTAGCAAAACACTCTGACTAAACTCTTTGTCCAAGCCAACGCTTTTGCATATAGCCGTATAATCACTCGAATCGATATAATTGTCTTTAATATCGCTAAGCTTCTGCTTTACTTTTGACCAAGCCGGAGGGAAAGGTGTGCGCGTGGTATCTGAAAGCCGCATTTGATTATGCAATGCCTGCTGAAACTCGTCGACCCCAGTTCCATCGGCGCAGGAGACTCGGGTAAAGGCCTTGATTTGAGGGTATTTATCAATAAGTAGCTTACGGTTAACATCAAAAGATGGGTTTTCATCAATTTTGTTAAGCACTACCAGCACTGGCGAATCACCGCCAAAACTACTCGTATGCTTCAACCAATATTCAGCCTTGTCATCGGTGCGTGAATTTAATACCAATACATACACACACCTTTTTGACAAGAAAAACTGATGGGTCGCATGCATCACTTCTTGCCCACCAAAATCCCATATTCGCGCCGAAATAGTGTCACCCTCGATAGCAAAGGGAGCCACTTTTATATTGATACCATGCGTCTGGCTCTCGTTAATATCAAAGCTCTCTTCTACTAATTGCTTGATCAACGATGTCTTACCTGCTGAACCTTCACCTAAAAATATGACTTTGATTTCATTAAGTGGCGAATTCGTTTCCCCTAGTTGATCAAAATATTCGGCAACGCCCATGACATCTTGAGTAGAAAATTCAGCTGGCGGGACAATTAACGGACAATTTTCGACATCTAAAAAAACTAATTTCGCAATTATCGGTTTCAGGGGAGATAAGTCGCTCACCAACGTTGAATTGCAAACAAATACCCTCAATTGAGTCAACTCCCCCACTGAGCTCAACTCGCTTACTAGCGTAGAGCCGCAAAGCAGTATTAAAAGTCGCGTCATCCCGGACAAGGAACTTAAATCACTTACCTGAGTTGAACTGAACTCCAACGTTTGCATTTTGGCCAGCTCCGACAATGGACTTAAATCACTCACCTGAGTTGAACTGAACTCCAACGTTTGCATTTTGGCCAGCTCCGACAATGGACTTAAATCACTCACCTGAGTAAAACTGAACTCTAACTCGTACATTTCGGTCATCGCCGACAAGGGGCTTAAATCACTGACTGACGTTGAACCACAAGAAAGCTCTTTCATTTCAGTCATCTCAGACAAAGGGGACAAATCACTGACTGACGTTAAACCACAAGAAAGCGTTTGCATATCAGTCAGCCCAGACAGGGAGCTTAAATCAATTACTGATGTCCCGACGAACGAGAGCGATTGCATTTTGGTTAGCCCTGACAAGGGGCTTAAATCAATTACTGACGTCCCGTCAAATGAGAGCGATTGCATTTTGGTTAGCTCTGACAAGGGGCTTAAATCAATTACTGACGTCTCGTCGAGCGAGAGCGATTGCATTTTGGTCAACCCTGACAAGGGGCTCAAATCAATTGCTGACGTCCCGTCAAGCGAAAGCGATTGCATTTTGGTGAGCCCGGACAAGGGGCATAAATCAATTACTGACGTCCGGTCGAGCGAGAGAGATTGCATTTTGCTCAGCCCAGCCAAGGGAATTAAATCACTAACTGATGTCTTGTCAAAAGAGAGGAATTGCATTTTGGTCAGCCCAGACAAGGGACTCAAATCACTAACTGGTGTCTCATCAAACGAGAGAGATTGCATTTCGCTCAGCCCAGTCAAGGGGCTTAAATTAATTACTTTCGATCTATTACAGAAAAAATTCTGCAGGCATTGAACTTCAGCTAAGGCTGAAATATCGACGATTGATGAACCATTAAGATTAAGCGTCTCAAGCCTACTTAATTCAGCTATCCAGTTAGGCAATTCGGTGATGATATTGTTATCTAAACTACGCCTGATTCGGCCAAGTGTTTGCCAAACTTCATCTCCAGCGTCCCAGCGTTCATGATTGCTGACACTCAGAGCCGTTAGCCAGTCCATAGCCCTAATCTCATCAGGGATTATATTCAGACCACACATATACAGGTCAAGAATACCGGTACGTTGCGTTTTCTCCTTGTCAATTAATTCGGTGGCATTCCTCGACTCTGGTTCTAATTCTGGTTCTAATTCTGGTTCTAATTCTGGCTCTGATTTCGACATTCCGTTTCGTCCCTATGGTCAATATTGATAAATTTAGTAACTCCCCAAAACAGATGATAAGCACAAATACATAGACAGAGTGTGATTTAAGCTAGGTGATGAAAGGCTAGCCTATTGAGCTTTAGATAACCAGCAGGAGCCTTCGATAATCTACCGAGCCTCAATAATCATGTACCCTATTTTATATGTGCATCAACAACTTCTTCTTCGGCAAACCGGTCACCGAGTTCTAACAGTTCCTTGGTGTTGCCGCCGTTATCCATTTCCCTTAGTCGTTCGATTGTGGCTTGGTCGTATTTACCTAGCGCCGCGATTATTTTCTGGTTTCTGTTTTCGCTGTGTTTTTGAAAATCATCAGCGGTTTCAATTTCGGCATTGTAGCGAGTATAAGCAAATGCTGGCTTGCCCATCAAAACATCATTGGAAAGATCTTGAACCTCAACATTTGAATAGCGGTTGGTAGGTGAGTTTGATAAATACTGCATCATCAGCTCGACATTGTCTCCCGCGTCTTGCATAAGCATTTCGGGTACTTGATTGGCCCAAAAAAGGTTGCCCGGTTTTCTTAGGCTCTTTTTTTCGAGCCGGCGTTTCCAACTGCCGGTGCCGATTGAAACAATCGATAATTGATCTTCTCCCGCAGGCCAACGATAAGGGAAGCCGCTGAGAGTCGCTACCAGAAACAATTGCATTGCCGGGTTGTTGGCCATGCTCACGCCGCCATCAATGAACATGCCTAGGTCGGGTTTTGTCGGTAAACCAACATCAAGCTCCATCGGGTAGAAAAAAGTCGGCGCGGCGGAACTGGCGCGTAGAATTTTCCAAAGCGGGATGTCGGCGTTATCGGCAAAAAACTTTCCATCAGGATGGTTGATAAAAGGCCAGGTTGAAAAATTGTCCGCGCGTTTGGTGATGATGCAAAGGCCGGTTTTAATATTCGCTGACCCTAAGGTGATCTTGTCAGAGATAACGCTCTTGATCTGCTGCTCTAACGGTTGCACCGCCCACTTTGTGTATAGCTTATTTCTGAAAGAACCGAATAAAGGAAGGTATTTGGCCCAATGCGCGGGTTTCGAGAAAACAATCGGCCCCATCACTTCGTAGTTTTTTCTAACCGTCGCCACATCAAAACCCAAGGCCAATTGTGCGGCAATCAAGCCGCCGGTACTGGTGCCACCGATCAAATCAAAATAGTCGCTCAATACCGCTTCTGGGTTATCTAAACGCTCTCGAACTATACCTTCAATCTTTTGCAAGTAGCCGAATGTAAGACACCCGCGGATACCGCCGCCGTCAATCGAGAGAATGCGCTTGGTGGCGGCTGAATGCTTAGTATTTTTAACTGATTTACTCATATCCTTTTTTAATTTCAGGAGAAAGGCCCTTCGCTCCTATTAGCTTAGCACCTGTTAGGTCAGCCTCTCCTAGGACAGCATTTGTAAGGCCAGCACCTGTTAGGTCAGCACCTGTTAGGTCAGCACCTGCTAGGTCAGCACCTGCTAGGTCAGCACCTGCTAGGTTAGCCCCTGCTAGGTCAGCCCCTGCTAGGTCAGCCTCTCTTAGGTCAGCACCTGTTAGGTCAGCACCTGTTAGGTCAGCACCTGCTAGGTCAGCCCCTCCTAGCTCAGCCTCTTTTAGGTTAGCCTCTGTTAGGTCAGCCCCTGTTAGATCAGCACACAATAGGTCAGCTCTTCCTAGGACAGCCCTTGTTAGGTCAGCGCCTCTTAGGTAAGCCCCTCTTAGGTCAGCTCCTCTTAGGTAAGCTCCTGTTAGGTCTGCCCCTCTTAGGTCAGTTCCAATCATATAAGTCTGACTTAAATTACTTTTTTCTAGTGAAACAAAACCTAAGTACATGCCCCAAAGCCCACTTGACACCCACCATCCTGCCGAATCAAAGCGCGCAACGATTGCCCCCGTAAAGTCTACCCCGAAGGGTCTTAACCTTGAGCCTTTTTCACTGTTTACAATATAAGCTAAATCGCGCCCTTCAGGCCTGCTTTCATCAGCACTGATTTCAAGCAAACCGCTGAATATTCTCGCGCTTATTTGCAGCAGTGCTATTCCTAAATGAGCATCGTAAACACACGCTCTAACTGGCGCTGGAGGCTTTTGAGAGGCAAACGGGATGACCTGAAGAAATAGCTTGTTCACATAAGACTCTTGCCAAGCTGGCCCGGCTCGGCTTCCGGTGGGTTGCTGCCTGAGTAACACACCTTCGGCCCACCACGCGTAGATGGTCAACATAATGCCGCGTAGCCACTGCCATTTTTGCGGGTCTGCGGCAATTGCGGCATCGATCAGCCAGAACAGATGTGTTCGCACCTCATTGCTGAGGCTTTGTGGTGCAAGTAGGTAGCCAAGTCTGCGCGACAATTTATATTCACTGGACCCCAACGGGAAGTCTTCCCAATAGTGATATGATTTTTGCGGTGTGAAAACACCCTCATACCCCTCAGCTGCGTCTAGCAATGCGCTGTAGATAGCCTCAGCAAACAAGTATTCACGAAAACTTTTGTGTAAAAACTCACAACCGAGGTGAGTATTGCCGCCTTTAAAGTAATAATTAACCACTAACTCTTGTAGTGCGGTACTTGCATCGGCTTGCTCATGCCAGTTTACGAGTAAGTCTCGGCGTATTGGTAAATCGCTGTCACCAAACCGGGCTTTGAGTTCTTCAAAAGAAACCGATTCACTGCGTAAAATACTGATTGTTACAGCAACTTCTTGTAATACCGTACGCAGGCTCTTACCGCCGCGTTGAACGGTATCTTCTAAGCTTTCATCCTGACCCTTGCCGGCATTTTTAATGGTGATATTCAGCAGCTCTTGATACAAAGCAGTCGGGTTCGAAATCAAGGTTTCTGGGCTTTGATCAGTTTCGGCCAACACCCTAAAAGACAAATAGGCTAGCAATGGGTTGCCTAAAAAGTCACCGGTTGAGTTCCCGCTTGCTTCACGCCTACCTGAAAACCACTGTTCATAATGCTTGAATACAGGTTCTAATTGATTCTGATCGAGTTGCCATAGCTCAGAGTTCGGGTGTTCACCCGTTTCTTGCTTGTCAGTTACTTCTCCCTGTTGCAAGGCTGATGCAATTTTTAGCCGTTCAGCCGTTCGATTAGCAAATTCTCGTAGTTGTTCTGGTCGAACAGGCCGAATCGTTAGCACCGGTGTGGATTTTTTTAATAGCCCGCTGTCTGACGCTTCAGTGGACGGTCTGCCGGTTAAAATTAGGCGGATTTTTGAGGTTCGATTATCGGTGAAATACTCGCGGATTTTTGGTAGTGCGCTCGTAAGCTGCGCACTATAGGACTCATTGCCGCTTAGGCTAACTTCATCCCAACCATCAAGGATAATCACAATTTTACTGATTTTAGCCTTACCGAGTAGATGCGATTGATGCAGTTTTTGGCTAATAATATCGGTTTCAGGGTGCGGTGAGTCATCGTCGGTAAAACCAATTCTAATCGCGTCATCTAGTAATTCTGCCACGTTGGAAAAATTGTTTAGACGTAAATCTCTGAACCGCACTAATATCGGCTGCAAGCCTTGTTGCATTAGTTCATGCGCCAACCGCAATGTGAAGGCTGACTTACCGGCACCAGGGCCTGCTTGTACGGTTATTAACTCGTTAAAATTAGGGTCGGCAAGCGTATTCATTACCGTATCGAGTAAGGGCTTTCGGCCCCCATCTTGTTGTTTTTGCTTCTGCGCGGCTAAGCCGGGTTGCTCTGTAAATGGGTCAAGCTTATCTTCCTTAATCTGTTGCCAACTCAGTTCGCCACAATCACTTTCGATGTAAACATCAGCCAAGGCATATGGTTCTCGTTGAAAAATGGGTGCATCGTTATATTGCCAAGAGAGCCAGCCTTGATGCGCGGCTAAAAAGTCATCGGCGGTCATTGATGACGATGTAATCTCCTTTAGAGAGTCTTTGATTTTATTAATAGCGTTGTGACGTAACAAGAACCCTTTGGAACCTTGAATATCATCTAGAATGCCGGTTTCAAAAAAGGAGTCCTCCATGCAAACTGGAATCACAGGAATACCTTTGATCACCCAACGTGCCACCAGCACCGCCCACTCGCGACGACACCAATCAGACTGATTGGCTTCTTTGCTTAACACAATAATCGCCGCATCGCAGCCAAGCAACCAATCGTAGAGCTCACGAGTCCAAGGCTTGCCCACGGATATGTTCTTATCGCGCAACAGCTCAAAATCAGCCGCTAACTCTGCCTCCACATTTGCAATGAAATCTTCACTCGCTTGGTGACCGTATTTGTAACTGATAAAGACTTTAGGCGCCGCCATGATTTCCCTTTTCCATTAATCCCCGTGGTATCCATTTAAAAAAATCGCACAGCGACACGCGTAATAAGTCCCTTTATAAACACCTTGGACAAACTACGCTTTTGAATACTCAAACCTTAAAGATCACAGTCTACGCGGTCTTGCTGATCAGCTCAATATCATCTTATAGCGACTTACTCCGTCTGCAATACTCAAAAATTTCTCAGATTACTTCCAGCTCATCAGGCCTTCGCATAAATAACACCGCAAGGATTACTAACGTGACCGGAAATACAGCTATCAATGCGAAACTAAAGATAACCGTAATCTCGATCACACCCTGAATTATTACGACAATTGCCAATGATTTTAAAATGATTGATTGGCTGTGGGGGCTCTTTAACAGCAGTACGCCCAATAGAATATCGGCAACACCAAATATAAACAGGCTACCGATGCCGATTGAGAGGTTGGTGTTGAGCACAAATTTGTGCACGCTCAAGCCTAAACCATCTCCAAAAATGGCCATTACAAGATCGAGCCCTGCTAAGCAAAAGAAGTAGATTGCGCTGCATACAATTAAAATATTCAATGGCAAATTAACGCCGGAAAAAGAAAATTGATCATTGAGTATACGTTTTAAGCATAGATAGACGTAAACGGTAAGCAGCCCGACCACGGCAAATAATAGGTCTGAGAATGTCAGCTCGGTTGTTGATTGATAAAAATTGATGCCGGAATCGAATATCCCACTGCTTATCGCGATTATCCAGTATATGGGAAATAAAATGGCTAGCGCGATAGCGGCGATGCCCGGTAATGTGTAGTCACTATTATTCATAATTTGTTTACTCCAATTAGTTTCGCTGATGGGGCGTTTGAGTGCGTTGATTGTCTGGCTATGGTTTGGGTGCTGAAGTATCCGGTGCGACGTACTCGAGAATATCCCCAGGCTGGCACTCTAGTTCGGCACAAATAGCCGCCAAAGTAGTAAAACGAATAGCCTTAACTTTGCCGGTCTTTAATAGCGATAAATTTGTTACAGAAATACCAACGCGTTGAGATAACTCTTTCAACGACATTTTATTTTTGGCCATTTCCACATCTAAGTTGATTTGAATTTCCATGCTTTTAGCATAAATCTAAAAACAACGATAATCAATATTTAATTTATGATAAACATAAATTATACAATGACTAGCATTTGTTACTGATAGCAAAAAGGCCGCTATTGGCGGCCTTTAATGATCTAAATCTGGCAGATCGTCACTACATACGCAAAGCTTAGGTATTGACCGAGACAATCGCATCACAAATCGCGCGCTCTATCACATCAATCCGATCTTGGCCCCAGACCGTCGCATCGGCGTATCGAAAACACGGCACACCCCAGAGGCCAAGAGAATGCATTTCTGCATAGTTATCTTCGGCCCATTGACGCCAATCATCCCTATTTAATGTTTCATCCTTTTGTAAAAGCGGCTTAGCCTGAGACCATTCTAAACCCGCTTGCTCGACAATCTTTTTCATTCCTCGGTCGGTATCAGAATGAATTGCTCTGGCATTTACCGCTTTGGCAAAGGCGAGCAAGTATTCAACCTCCTTGTGCTGCGATTTAGCGTAGTTAAATAAGGCATAACACCGCTCAACACCAACCCCTAGAGGGTCAGCGACAAAGCCGTAGTCGAGTCCAAGCGCTATTGCCTCTCGCTTGGTATCTGAAAAGATGTACCACTTCTTTCGTGGTGGCACAAACATGCCGCGCATCATCATCGGCAAGACGGGCTTTACCTCAATTGGCACATTGTAGTGCCGAGCTAAAGCAACACCTCGTAGTAAGCCTAAGTATGAATACGGGCTGCGAGCTGAGAAGTAGATAATTAGCGGGGTGCTCGGGCGTTTCTGATATTGCTCAGGTTTAGGCAGTCGCTGACAAAAATGTTTGGTGTTCTCCGCAAACTTAACTACCTCAACCGAGCTGCTTAGCTTTAAAGTATTAAGCCGGCGCTCAAGATGCGCTAAGCGATCAATGCCCCAATACCATTCGCCTGCGTAATGCAATGTGGCGCTCAAATAGTGCCCCAGCGACTCTAGTAGCTCTTCATTATCAGATAGCGTTGCCTCTAGGTCTTTATGTTCGGAGTCTTTATGTTTAACAAATCCAACGTCATCGCCATTCCAATAAGCTTTTAAAATAGTTAACGCGCGCCCAACGAAATCATCGCCTTGCTCAAGTATTAACAGCTGATTAGTTACAGACTTTGTTAGCTCAGGCGATGGTAGTTGGTTAAGTAACGGAAGCTCAAGTTGGTATAGCTTTGCAATATGCGCAGAATCCAGCAGCGCATTTTGATGCCAGAGCGATGGCTCAGGATACATATTGTCTTGCCGATTCGACACCATTCGATGCGAAACCACATGAAAGCGAAAGCTAACCTTATATCGCTGCGCAAGCTCAGGTAATACTTGCAGAAGTAAATAGCTATAAGGGTCATCGGCTCGAATAAATACTGAGACTAGATGCGGCCGCCTCAGTATGATTCGCTTAAGCTCATGGACACGTCGCTTGAAGCCGAGTAACAACGAACTGGAAATTACCCTAGCCAGCCAAGGTTGAATATATTTTCTCATTCGCTCAGCTTACCTATCAATAGCGAGTCGATCAAAGAAAGAATTGCATCACGAGGCTCACTATCACTCTCTCGAGCAACCCTTTTCTAAGAACTTATATTTCGCTGCTTATATTTCGCTGCTTATATTTCGCTGCTTATACTTAGGCGCTTATAAAATGCCAGGCAAGTTTAGGCCTTGTTGTTTAGCGCATTCTATCGCTTCTTCGTATCCAGCATCGGCATGACGCATAACTCCGGTTGCGGGGTCATTCCAGAGAACCCGCCCCAAACGCTTAGCCGCATCTTCGCTGCCATCCGCCAATATCACCACGCCTGAATGCTGCGAGAAGCCCATGCCAACACCGCCGCCATGATGCAAGCTAACCCAAGTTGCGCCACTGGCAGTATTCAACATGGCGTTTAACAATGGCCAATCAGAAACAGCATCTGAACCATCTTTCATCGATTCTGTTTCTCGATTAGGGCTTGCCACAGAACCACTATCAAGATGGTCTCGGCCAATAACAACTGGGGCGCTTAGCTCACCATTCTTAACCATCTCGTTAAAGGCCAAGGCTAGGCGATGTCGATCACCTAAACCTACCCAACAAATGCGTGCTGGCAAACCTTGAAAATCAATCCGCTCGCGCGCCATGTCTAACCAATGATGAAGATGCGTGTCATCAGGCATTAACTCTTTAACTTTTTGATCAGTTTTATAAATATCTTCCGGATCACCAGACAAAGCTACCCAACGAAATGGGCCAACCCCGCGACAGAATAAGGGGCGGATATAAGCCGGTACAAAGCCGGGAAAATCGAAGGCATTTTCAAGGCCTTCATCAAGCGCGACTTGTCTAATGTTATTACCGTAATCAAAGGTTGGGATGCCTTTATTGTGAAAGTCGAGCATCGCCTGAACGTGTATTTTCATTGACGCTCGCGACGCTTTTGTTACTTCATCTGGAGCCGATACTCGCTTATCTTTCCATTCCTCCAAGCTCCAGCCTTGAGGTAAATAGCCGTTTAAAGGGTCATGCGCCGAGGTTTGGTCAGTCACCATGTCAGGCCGTATTCCTCGCTTAACTAACTCAGGAAAAATATCCGCCGCATTGGCGCACAAGCCCACGCTTTTCGCTTCGCCGGCTTTACTCCACTCATCGATCATCGCCAGCGCTTGGTCCAATGTTTCGGCTTTGGCATCTAGATAACGGGTGCGTATTCGAAAATCGATGCTTTTGGGGTCACACTCAACCGCTAGGCAACTTGCCCCAGCCATCGTCGCCGCTAGAGGCTGAGCTCCGCCCATGCCACCTAAGCCAGCGGTAAGAATCCACTTGCCAGTTAAGTCGCCATTAAAGTGCTGCCGACCAGCTTCGACAAAGGTTTCGTAGGTGCCTTGCACGATGCCTTGGCTACCGATATAGATCCACGAACCGGCGGTCATCTGGCCGTACATCATCAAGCCCTTTTTATCGAGCTCATTAAAATGATCCCAGTTGGCCCAATGCGGAACTAAGTTCGAGTTAGCGATTAGCACTCTGGGTGCGTTTTTGTGCGTCGGGAACACGCCAACCGGTTTGCCCGATTGAATTAATAGCGTTTCGTCTTCGTTCAAGGTTTTCAAGGTCGCTAATATAGCGTCGAAGTCTTTCCAAGTTCTGGCGGCTTTGCCTATTCCACCGTAGACAACTAGCTCGTCAGGATTTTCCGCGACTTCTCGATCCAAATTATTTTGAATCATTCGAAAAGGAGCCTCTGTGGCCCACGACTTACAGGTAAGCGTACTGCCTCTTGGGCTCTTGATGTCGCGTTTGCTATTTAGCGATTTATTCATTTTGATTCTCCTGAAGAATACGTTAGGGCTGTGTCGTTGATTGCATGCAAAATGTCAGACAACACACTTCGTAGAGACGATGCTTTGTCAGCATCGTAGTTAAAAGGCGGCAGCTCGCTCTGTAGATAAGCACGCTGTGATAATTCCATTTGAATAGCATGCACGCCGTCTGCTGGCTGCCCGTAATGGCGAGTGGTCCAGCCACCTCGAAATCGACCATTGACAACATGGGTATGGTGGCTAAGTTTGGCGCATACTTTTTCGACGCTGGCGGTAAAGTCAGCCGCGCATGAATCACCGCTGTTATCGCCGATATTCAAATCGGGCAAGCGGTGATCAAATAAGTACGGTATCTTCGATCGAATCGAATGACAATCGTAGACCACAGCGATTCCATGAATCGACTTCACCCGCTCGATTTCAACACTCAAGCGTTGATGGTATGGAGCATGATAGCGCTCTAATCGTCGCTGAATATCTTCTGCCGTCGGCTGATTTAACCAAATCGGTTCACCATCAAATGTCGATACCGGAACCAAGTCAGTAGAGTTTTGACCAGGGTATAAGTTACTGCCTTGAGGGTCGCGATTAGGGTCAATCACATAACGACTAAAATTTGCCTTCACAACCGTCGCTTTTGCTAAAAGCCCATCATACAGCTGTGGAACATGCCAGTCGGTATCCAATAATTGGCGTCCAAGCGAATTCAAATCTGCGTAGATATCCTTTGGCACATAGGTGCCCGAATGAGGTTGCCCCAATATTATTGGTCCCGATCCTTGGCTAACAACAACCGGACTAACATCTACTGGATTGGCCTCATCAAGCTTCATAATTCTAAAGCCATCAATTCGGTGCTACCGCCAAGCTTACTAAGCTGATCGCTGTCATGCACCAATGCCGCTAAGTTAATGATATCGGCGCTGACCATTCTGTCGTCGACCAATGAAGGGCAATGTTGCCGAATAGCTATAATAGCCTTACTCAATTGACCGCTGGTTTTAAGCGGTGCGCGCAGATCTATGCCCTGAGCGCCAGCCATCGCTTCGATGCCGAGAATAGCAGAGAGATTTTTATTCATTTCAAGCAACCTACGGGCCGCATGACACGCCATGGATACATGGTCTTCCTGGTTAGCTGAGGTTGGTGTCGAGTCTACTGATCGTGGGTTTGCAAGCGCCTTATTCTCACTCATTAGAGCCGCGGAGGTAACTTCGGCAATCATAAGCCCAGACTTTAGGCCAGGGTCAGGTGCTAAAAAGGCCGGCAGACCAAAACTTAATACCGGGTCGACTAATAGCGCCACACGTCGTTGCGCAATGCAGCCAATCTCGGAGATAGCAATGGCGATCTGATCGGCGGCTAAGGCCACTGGCTCAGCGTGGAAGTTGCCTCCAGAAACGATACTACCGTCCGACAATACTAGTGGGTTATCAGTTGCCGCATTGGCTTCTATCTGTAAAGTTTTACCCGCCTGTTGCAGTTGATCCATGCAGGCACCAATCACCTGTGGCGCACAACGTAAACAGTATGGATCTTGAACTCGTTCATCACCAGCTTGGTGGCTCTCACGAATTTCAGAGCCGTCAAGTAATTCGCGCAGCCTTCGCGCACTGTCGATTTGCCCACGGTGACCACGTAGTTGATGAATTTCGTCATGAAATGGTGCACTTGAGCCCATCGCCGCATCGATTGATAGCGCAGTGGTGGTTATCGAAGTTATCGCCAAACGCCATGCACCAAACAAACCGGCTAAACAGAGGGCTGTTGATACCTGAGTACCATTGAGTAGCGCAAGACCTTCTTTTGCCTGCAATACAATTGGCACTAAACCGGCTTTTTCTAGCGCGTCAGAGGCGAGACATTTTTCGCCTCGATAGAACACCTCACCTTCGCCAATCATGGCCGCCGCCATGTGCGCTAATGGCGCAAGATCACCCGAGGCGCCAACCGAACCCTGCGCTGGAATCAGCGGAAAAATATCGGCTTTAACCATGTCTTGAAGCAGTTCAATTACCGCTACTCGCACACCCGACGCTCCGCGCCCCAGTGACAAGCACTTTAATGCCATGGTCAACCTAACGATGTTAAGAGGCAACGGATCACCAAAACCAGCGCAATGCGAACGCACTAAATTACGTTGCAGGTTTACTAAGTTTTCATCGTCGATTCGAACGGACGCGAGCTTGCCAAAACCGGTATTAACACCATAAATGGTCTCACGACTCGCTAGCTTTTCGACTAGCCTAGCTTCACTACGCCTAACCACATCAAACGATTCAGGGGTAAGCTCGAAACTTGCATCCTGCCGGTAAATAATTTCCAGTTGTGCCAAGGTTGCGTGACCAGGGTCAAGAATAATTGCCATCAATTTGTCCTATGAGAAATACGTTTGTGAAAGATTGACGATCCAAGCCAATATGATAATTCGGCAGGATGCTTTACATCCCAAACCGCGAGTTCGGCGCGAGCACCAGCTTCAATAACCCCATAATCACCCTGTAAGCCAAGTGCTTTAGCCGCGCAGCGGGTGGTGCCTTGCAACGCTTCTTCTGGGGTCATTGAGAATTGTGTGCAGGCCATATTCATAGCCATCAGGATGGATGAAATTGGTGAACTGCCAGGATTGCAATCAGTGGCAACCGCCATCTCAACAGCGGCGGCCCGAAAGCTCTCTATCGGTGGCACCTTAGTTTCCTTCAAGGTGTAAAAAGCGCCCGGCAACATCACCGCAACGGCTCCAGATTCGGCAAATTTTGTGACATCATCGACTGATAAATACTCGAGATGGTCGGCCGAAAGACCTTTATATTTACTAACCAGCAAAGCACCCTTTTGATCGGTTAATTGTTCGGCATGTAATTTAACCGGTAAGCCTAATGATTGAGCCACCTTGAACAGGCGCTCTATTTGATCAACTGAAAACGCGATTGATTCACAAAAACCGTCAACTGCGTCGACTAAGCCTTGGTCTACGGCTTGGCGTAAACCGGGTATAGCAACCTGATCAATGTAGTCGTCTAGTCTATCTTTATACTCTTGCGGTACGGCATGAGCTGCCAACCAAGTAGTCATTATTTTTACTGGTCTGATTGTTTCCAACTTACGAGCAACTCGAAGCATTCGTAGCTCGTCGACGATGGTTAAGCCATAGCCTGACTTTATCTCGACAACCGCCACGCCTTGAGCAATAAGGTCGTCCAATCTTTTAGCTGCACTTTTAAGCAACTCTTCGTCGCTGGCCAGGCGTGTCGCCTTAACGGTTGATACAATGCCTCCACCGGCTCTTGATATTTCAGCATAACTCGCGCCCTTGAGCCTCATTTCGAACTCGCGCGCGCGATCACCACCAAACACCAGGTGCGTATGACAATCGATTAATGCCGGTGTTACCAGCCTATGGCCCAAAGACTCGCTGCTCATGCCACTATATTCCTGCGGCAGACGCGTCGCCTCACCGACCCAAGCAACACGACCATCAACCACAGCAATAGCGCCATTTTCAATCAAGCCGTAGTCGACTTGACCGGCTTGCATAGTGGCAATTGTGCATTCTTGATAAAGAATTTCCTGCGGCATATCTATTGTCTATTTCGCTTATAATGAATATTATGTATGCACATATTATAATTAGATTAGTTTAATGGCAACACCAATTTTTGCGAATCAGGCTTTAACCGCGTCGAGCTGGTAACTAGTTATCGCCGTCAGCATCTCGGCGGACACAATTCTGTTCATCCATTTTTGGCGTGCAACCCAATACTCAAAAGTGGACAGATGCAGTAAGGCTGCGTGAATTTTTCTACTTAATGCCCACTGGTAAATTCTTAAATATCCTAATCATGATTGATAAGGCAATCATTACTATCAATAGAGAGAGAGTCATCCAAGCTCCATACCGATGATACGGAGTACTACCGGAGCGGCCTTGTACGAATGCTTCATACTTGCGACCGACATCGGGAGATGTTGCAAACACTATTTTTCCGCGGTGATCGATTATCGCCGACGGTCCATTGTTTGACATTGAAATAACCGGTCTCGCATGTTCGACCGCTCGCATCCTGGCATATTGAATCCGTTGTCGAGGCGCAAGTGTATTGTAATACCAACCTTCTTCATTAATATTAATAAGCACATCAAAATCATTCTTCCAGTGATTTTGAGCAAACATAACCTCAAAGCAAATAGCGATGGCAATTGATACGCCATTACAATTCAACGATGGCGTTTGCGACCCAGCTTGATAGTTAGTCACATCAAGATTAAGCAAACGATAGATACCTCCAAAAATTTCCTCTAAAGGTAAACGCTCACCAAAGGGCACCAATCTCCGCTTTCGGTACAATTGGGTTTGATCGCCGCAGTGCACCACCGCGGCATTAAAGACAGCCTGAGATTCGTCATCTGGGTCGGCCAATTCAGTAACTCCAGCAACTAAAAACGTTTTTCCAGCCGCTAATTTAGACCAATAAGAATTGCTAATCGTATGAAACGGAACCGGAAGCGCAGTTTCTGGCATAACCACCATTGAAGTACCCGGCTTTTGCTCATAGCTGGTCAGCCGTTGATCTGCTAGATCTAAATAACGTTCAAAAATAGAGTCTCGATAGAACGGGTCCCACTTCTGGC
>JAFMHC010000045.1 GCA_017854775.1 Gammaproteobacteria bacterium
TGTCATACACTAGTTAAAATTCTTGCTCCGATTACGCCACACTTGTCTGAGCATTTATGGTCACTTTACGGCGCTGAACAGTCGCTAGAAGATAGCGGCTGGATCGCCATAGATGAGTCGGCGCTGGTTAAAGATGAAATAACCTACGTAGTGCAAGTAAATGGTAAATTACGAGCAAAGCTTGACGTTGCGGCGTCGGCGGCTAAGGATGAAGTTGAAGCCTTGGCGATGGCCGATGAGAATGTACTGCGCTTTATTGAGGGGTTGACGGTGCGTAAAGTTATCGTAGTGCCGCAACGACTAGTCAATATTGTGGCGAATTAATTCCGCAATCATGCCCGCTTACGCTAAAATCCAATTGAAACGAATAAATACAAGGTCTGAAAATGCTTAACAACATCATACGCTCTGCACTTTTACTGGTTCTTGCCGCCGCAATCTCTGCCTGTGGCTTCCATTTGCGCGGTAATATTCCACTCAATGACAACATAAAAAATATGTTTGTGAGTGCACCGGAAGGCCCATTTAAAGATCAGTTAGAGAAGATCTTGACGACATCGGGCGCGCAGCTCTCAGCCACCGATGCTGGGGCTGACGTGCTTCTCGTGGTTACTAAAGCGGCGACCAGTCGATCGGTTGGCACACTCGATGATCTAGGCAAGGCCAATAGCTATAGGCTGAAATTTGTAGTGGCCTACTCGTTAAACGACCCCGCCGGTGCCAATATCCGGCCATCGAGCAGGTTGGTCGAGACTCGGCAGTATAATTTTGATCCTGAACGGGTGATTGAAAGCGAGGCTGAAGAGGCTGAGTTGCAAGAGAGTATGGAGCAAGATATTGCTCTGCGTATTGTGCGCCAATTATCGTCTATTACCGACTATGTAGCTACTGACAGTGTAGCGAAATAGCTTTCATTCATAGTTAAACTGATGCGTGTCACTCTAGAGGAAGTAGCCCAACGCCTAAAAGCTTGCGGGGGTGATTCGAAAAGCCCGCTGCCGAAAGTGATTTTGTTGAACGGCAATGAGCCACTATTGGTTGAAGAAGCATTGGATGGTGTACGCCAAGTACTCAAACAACAGGGTTTTGATGAACGACTGAAGTATCAACTTGAAACCGGTTTTGACTGGAATAAGTTAACTGGGGTCGGTCAGGCGATGTCTTTATTTGCTGAGCGTCGAGTGATTGAGTTTCGAGTGCCTAAGGCGCTCGGTGCGCCGGGCACTAAGGCGATAACCGAATATTGCCAAAACCCGCCCGACGATGATATTTTGGTTGTCATGATGCCCGCCTTGGATAAGCGTCAAAGAGCCGCTAAGTGGGTTAAGGCTGTCGAGTCGGTTGGCTGGTTGGTTGATGGCTACGACATTAGTTTGCAGCAGTTCCCCGCTTGGCTGAAAAAGCGCTTACAAACCCGCTCATTGCGAGTTGAAGCTGGCGTAGTCGAGTTGATGACTGAGCAGCTCGAAGGCAATGTATTAGCCGCGGCTCAAGAAGTTGATAAATTACAGGTGTTGGCCAAAGACGGAGCAGTGACACTCAAGTTGGTCACTGAGAGCCTAGCTGATCAAGCACGGTTCGATGTGTATGCATTGACCGATGGCTGTCTTATTGGAGACTTTAATCGTGTACTACGTATTAAAAGTCGTTTGCAGTCTGAGGGTGTCGAGCCAGTGATTGTGGTATGGGCTTTGGTGCGAGAGATTCGCCTACTAGCGTCTATGTCATCGGCCTTGCAGCAGGGCCAAAATAAGGGCTTATTATTTAAGCAAAATAGGATCTGGAATAAACGCGAGCCAGTTGTCAACGCGGCGCTTGCCCGCTTATCGCCGCGAATGTGGTACCAATTACTCGAGCAGGCCGCGCATCTTGACCAGACCGTTAAAGGCCAGCGTTATTCAGAAGTGGGTAGTCTTTGGTATCAGATTGAGCAACTTTGTTGCCGCCTGTGCGGGGTAAAGCTTGCCAGTACGGTTAATGTCTAAGCGAGTTTTAGAACAGAATTAGCAGCAAACTTAAAGTAGCAGTAAACCTAATTAGCCTTAAACCAAGAGTCAAAAAGTTGAACATAGAGCAATATATGCATGCATTGGGTCAGCGAGCGCGTCAAGCGAGTCGTTTGATGGCGAGTGCTGGCCGTGGCAAAAAAGATGCGGCTTTGATGGCCATAGCCACTAAGTTGGAATCATCATCTACCGCATTAAGGCTGGCTAATGAAAAAGATTTGGCGGCTGCTAAAGACAATGGTTTAGAAGCGGCTCTAATTGATCGTTTAGTGTTAAGTGACGCCGGGATTGCTGCGATGGCAGAGGGCTGCCGGCAAGTTGCCGCCTTGCCCGATCCGATCGGCGAGGTTAGCGATATGAGCTATCGCCCCTCAGGTATTCAGGTGGGTAAGATGCGTGTGCCGCTTGGTGTGATCGGCATCATTTACGAATCACGGCCAAATGTAACCATTGATGCAGCGATATTATGCCTCAAGTCTGGCAACGCAACGATTCTACGCGGTGGCTCAGAAGCAATTCACTCGAACATGGCGATAGCTCAGTGTATCGCTGATGGTTTAGCAGAAGTCGGTTTGCCTCTCGATGCGGTACAAGTAGTTGAAACCACCGATCGCGCCGCAGTTGGCCAGCTTATTAGTATGCCTGATTATGTCGACGTGATTATTCCGCGCGGTGGAAAGGGTCTTATCGAGCGCATAACTCGTGATGCGAGCGTGCCAGTGATTAAACATCTCGACGGCATTTGTCACGTGTATATTGATCAAAATGCTGATTTAGAAAAGGCATTTGATATTGCTTTGAACTCGAAAACCCACCGTTATGGTGTTTGTAATGCGATGGAGACGCTACTGGTGCATCAAGATGTCGCCAAGCAAATCTTGCCGCGATTGTGCCAAGCCTACACCGATGTAGGTGTCGAGTTGAGAGGCTGCGTGCAGACCCAGGCGATTGTGCCGATGCACGCCGCCATTGACGAAGATTGGGATACCGAATACCTCGCCGCCATTTTAGCGATCAAGGTGGTTAGCGATTTTGATCAAGCGATCCAGCATATCGCCGAGCATAGCTCGGGTCATACCGAGAGCATCGTCACTGAGAGTTACACCACTAGCCGAGCATTTATTCAGCAAGTTGATTCGAGTTCAGTGATTGTTAATGCCTCTACGCGCTTTGCCGACGGCTTTGAATACGGTCTTGGTGCTGAAATAGGCATTAGCACCGATAAGCTGCACGCACGTGGGCCGGTCGGATTAGAGGGCTTAACCTCGCAAAAATACATCGTTTATGGTGATGGCCATATTCGCCAATAGTTGCTGATGGTTAACTCGCCTAATTTGAACCGGTCAAATTTGAACCGGCCTAAGCTAATTGGGATTTTTGGCGGCACTTTTGATCCTATCCACCTCGGGCACCTGCGCGCCATGCAGATGCTTGGCGAGCAAATTAATTTCGACGCAGTACATTGGGTGCTGAGCGCGAGGCCGCCACATAAAGACCAGACCAGCGCCAGCGTAGAACATCGTTTCAAGATGCTGCAGCTGGCAATAGAAGATCAGCCAAATTATATCGCCGACGACCTTGAGATAAAGCGCTCTGAGCAATCTTATACGGTGGACACCGTAGAAGCATTTAGAGAACGATATCCTGGCTCCGAACTTTGCCTGATTATTGGCGGCGACAGTTTATTGAGTTTGCCTAGCTGGCATCGATACAATGAGCTAGTCGGAATGGTCAACTGGATAGTGATGAATCGGCCTGGGTACCCGCTAGATCTGCCGCAAGCGCTGTCACAGCGCGTGGTTTCAAGCCTGGATCAGCTGCAAAACGGCGCTACTGGTAAGATCTGGTTGTTTGAGTCTAGTGAGTTCGATATATCATCGACTCGATTACGCGCAGAGTTGGCTGAGCGATCAAATGATAACTTAAGTAAAGTATTTCTCCCCAAAGCTGTTTTCTCCTATATTCGCGAGCAGCAACTGTATAAAATACGGCCTATGAAACCTGAACAAATAAAAGACCAAGTAGTTGACGCCTTAGAAGATATTAAAGGCGTGGACATCCGTGTAATCGACATCACCGATATTTCTGATTTCGCTGACTTTATGGTGGTAGCCAGTGGCACTTCCGATACCCATGTAAAAGCACTCGCTCGCTCAGCTTCAACAAGCCTGCGCAAACAAGGTGTTATACCGCTCAATGAGGACGGCGCTGATGTTGGCGAATGGGTGTTGGTAGACTTTGGTGACGTGGTTCTGCACGTTATGCGACCTGAAGTACGTGAATATTACGACCTAGAAAAACTCTGGGATAAAGACGTGCGTGAACTAATGAAGAAGCATCGCGAAGAGCAAGAAGGCGCGTAGCAGCACTAACTTAAAAATGCGCTTGCTTAAACAAGCGCTACCAAAAACATAAATCATGGCATTTAACGACTGGGCGCTAGCGCCTAAAGACACAGTCGTTACTGTCTAATCGAAACATTAAAGTTGACAATCGCCTAATCCGAACCATGCGTATTAAGTTAATCGCCGTTGGAACACGTATGCCGCAATGGGTCGAGCAAGGGTATAAAGAGTATGCACAGCGCATGCCGAGCCTTTGTCAGCTTGAGTTAGTTGAAATAGCCGCTAAGAAACGCGGTAAAAACGCTGACACAGTAAGAATTTTACGAGACGAAGCGCAGGCGTTAAAGGCCGCTATTCCGAAGGGCACGCTAACCATTGCCTTAGACCGTAAAGGCAAACATCTTGATACTCAAGAGCTAGCCACTAATTTACAAAACTGGATAGACGAAAGCCAGGACGTTGCGATTTTAATCGGCGGTCCTGAAGGCTTAGATCCAAGCTACTTATCTCAAGTGCAGGTCAAGTGGTCACTGTCCGCAATGACGTTTGCTCACCCTGTTGTACGGGTCATGCTGGCTGAGCAGTTGTACCGAGCTTGGAGTATTAATGCTAATTTGCCATATCACCGAGGAGATTAAATTTTGCCTAACATAGATTTAGTATTGGCTTCCGGCTCACCGCGTCGCCGGGAAATGCTTGAAAACATGGGGGTTATCTTCTCAGTCCACGTGACCGACACTGACGAGAGCCGTAAAGACGGCGAGGCGCCTGAAGACTTTGTAACGCGCTTGGCGCGAGACAAAGCAAAGGTGGCGCACACTGACCTAGCTAAAGATGGCGTTGCTATATTGGCTGCCGACACCATCGTAGTGCAAGGTGATTTTGTTTACGGTAAGCCTAAAGATTTTGAGCACGCTCAGCAGACTTGGCACGGTTTGAGTGGCAATAAGCATCAAGTAATGACAGCTGTCTGCCTATTTCATGATAACCGAGCTAGTGTCAGGCTGGGGATCACTGAGGTAGAGTTTGGGCGTATTACGCTTGAGCAGATGGAGCGCTATTGGTTGACTGGCGAGCCGCTGGATAAAGCTGGAGCTTATGCAATCCAGGGATACGCTTCAGCTTGGGTTAAGGCTATTCATGGTAGTTATAGCAATGTAGTCGGCTTGCCATTGCGTGAAGTAAATGAATTATTAGTCACTATTGACAGGAATTGGCTGTAGCTTGCGTAATTCTTAGCAACAATTAAACCTTTTACCCTTGAGAAGACGACATCGGTGGCATCGAAAGACGAAATATTAATCAACGTAACGCCTCGCGAAACGCGAGTGGCGGTAGTTGAGAACGGGCGTCTGCAAGAGTTACATTTAGAGCGCACCCTATCTAGGGGAATTGTCGGCAATATTTTCAAAGGCAAGGTGGTTCGGGTGTTGCCTGGTATGCAAGCCGCCTTTGTTGATATTGGCTTAGATAAGAATGGCTTCTTACATGCTGCGGATATCGCTCGTAACGACCCTGCGTTCGCTGGCCAGCCGATGCGCGATGTGCCGCCGATACAAGAGCTTGTGCATGAAGGTAAGAATGTCTATGTACAAGTGCTCAAAGACCCTATTGGCTCAAAAGGTGCGCGCTTAACTATGGAGTTGAGTATGCCATCGCGTAATTTGGTGTACTTGCCGAACGGCTTCGATATCGGTATTTCTCAAAAAATTGAAAGTCTTGAAGAGCGTGAGCGCTTGCACGCACTGGTTTCGAAGCAGATATCACTGCATGAGCTTCAGGGCGGATTTATTATTCGTACTCTAGCGGAGTCGGCAAGTGACGAAGATATAGCCAACGACATGGTGTTTCAGCAACGTCTTTGGGGCCATGTCAGTAGCGCGATGAAAGACGCTACCCCAGCCAGCCTAATTCATGAAGATGTGCCTCTATCTCTTCGCACCATGCGTGATCTTGTGCATGATGATTTAGAAAAAATTCGGATCGACTCCCGAGAAAGTTTCGAAAAAGCGCGCGAGTTTGCAAAAGATTTCATGCCCGAGTTAATCGACAAGCTTGAATATTATCCAGGCGAACAACCACTGTTTGGTCTTTACTCGATCGAGCAAGAAATTGAAAGCGCTATGCATCGCAAGGTAATGCTCAAATCCGGCGGCGATATTATCATCGACCAAACCGAGGCAATGACAACCATTGACGTAAATACCGGTTCTTATGTCGGGCGTCGAAATCATGAAGAAACGCTATTTAAGACAAACTTAGAAGCCGCGATTGAAATTGCCCATCAGCTGCGCTTGCGCAATTTAGGTGGAATCATCATCGTTGACTTTATCGATATGCAAAGCAGCAAGCATAAAAAGCAGGTTCTGGCGGCACTTTCAACCTCGATTGCTAAAGATAGAGTAAAGATTAACGTTACTGACATATCGCCACTTGGCTTGGTTGAGATCACCCGTAAGCGAACCCGTGAGAGTCTTGAGCAAGTTATGTGCGAAGCGTGCCCCGTTTGTAAGGGGCGAGGTACCATTAAAACCATACAGACGGTCTGCTATGAGATTTTACGCGAGATTCTGCGTGAAGATCGCCAGTATAAAGCGCAGGCCTATACAATTGTGGCGGCCCAGCAAGTTGTCGATTTATTGCTCGATGAAGAGGCCAATAGCGTCGCTGATTTGCAAGAATTTATTGATCGCCCGATCAGTATTAAGGCCGATCCATATTATCAACAACAACAATACGATATTGCCCTCGCATGAAGTTATTGCTAAAAATACTGATAGGTTTGGTATTGGTTTACCTATTGTGTTGGGGTGGCATCGCTGGCTATTTTACTTACGCTGATCGTCACAAGGGCCTACTCGAATCGAATTTGAGTAGTCTATTTGACCGCGAAGTCACCATTAACAGTGTCGAGACCGTGTGGCGCGGCCTGTCACCGCGTTTGAAAATAGACGGCTTCAAGGTTGCTGGCGATACTCTCGATGAGCCCGCGCTGGCGTTTAATTCATTATCTGCGGTGCTCAGCCCTATATCGCTGTTAACCTTATGGCCAAGCTTCACCGAATTTACTATCGAGCGGCCACTGATTGAAATTGTTTCAATCGAAAAGAATCAGTTGCAGATTGGCGGTTTGGATTTTGCCACTAAGCGACGTAAAGTTGGTATCAATCAACGAGCGATTTCGTGGCTGTTAGACCAGCAAAGTGCTACTTGGCTAGACGGTGAGGTAGTTTGGCGCCGAGGTGAAAATCGCACCAGCCGCTATCAGAATATTGATATCAACTTTAGTCGCTCGGCTGAAAATCGAATACTCAAGGCATCGGTAGATACACCCAAAGGACCGTTGATGTTTACCGCTAAGACCAATGGTGACCTAATCAGCGACGCACAATGGGATGCTTCTCTTGAGGTCGAGGGAGATAGCGGTGAGCAGCTCTTAACGCCAAAGGATTTCTCGGTTAAGGTTGATGGTGGTCGCGGTAGGGTGCTGCTAAAAACCTTGGACGTAGTGCAAATTCGAGACTTTATTAAATTAACGGGTCTGACCGGCGAAGCCGGATGGTTATTAGATGCCGAGTTAACCGGTCGTTTACATGATGTGCACTTAGATTTTTCAGGTCCGCTACTAAATATTCAGACCTGGTCACTGTCAGCCGCCGCATCGGATGTAGGCTTTAAATCGATAGGCCGTGCTCCGGCGATGAATAATTTGAGTGGTGAGCTGAACGCATCTCCCGCCAGCGGCACCTTTGTATTTGCCACCAGAAACTCTGAATTTAGCTGGTCGCGTTTGTATTCAGAGAGCTTTCCTATTAATCGCGCGATGGGAGAGTTTAGCTGGGGAATTAGCCCTGGCGGCGATATCAAAATAGCGCTTGCTAACGGTGAGTTTGAAGATAGAAATGCTCGAATATCAAATATTCAGGCAAAGGTTAAGGTCAATAGTCGAGCTAGAAAAGTATCCAGTTTAGGGCAACTTTTCAAGATTGGATCGGTCGATGAATTGAGTTATTCGGAAGATGGCGACCTGCTGCATATTGCTAAAGGCGATACGCGGCAAGCTCCATTAACCGTTGACGCAAGTGCCGAGTTTGAGGTCTTTGATATGAGTCAGTTGACCACTTATTTGCCCAATAACCCTAAACTCAAGAATTTTCGAAATTGGTCACGCAACGCTTTTCTGTCAGGTCAGATCAGCAATGGTTTGGTTAGTTACAATGGCGAAGTCTCTAGTTCCGCGTTCGTCGAAGGTCAAGCTAGCTTGAATGCGAGTGCCGACTTTACTGACGTAACCGTTGACTATGCACCAAAACAAGATTGGCCTGCCGCCAAGCGTGGTTCGGGTAAGGCAACGATCAAAAACCAGTTGCTAACTATCTCGCCTTCCGAGATATGGCTAAATGGTGACCCGGTAACCGAGGCCGAACTGAAAATTAAGCGACTGCTGCAAGCCGATCGAGCATTGACCGTTCGCGGCAAGACGACGACATCATTGGTTAAAGGCATGGATTTCTTATTTAAAGGCCCGTTAATTAAGCCTGAGAATCGATCCACAGAATTACCGATTGTGCCACAGGCTGGCTGGGTCGATATCGATACCCAAGTCTCCATACCGCTAAATGACCTCGCTAATACACGTGTAACCGGCACCGCGGAAGTCCGTAACGGTCGTGGTTTATTGCCTGAGGGGGTTGCCGTCAATGACATTAGTGGCACGGTAGTTTTTACTGAGCGAAAAGTTGAATCGAACAATGTAACAGCGACCTTTTTAGGCGGCGAGACGCGCGGCCAAGTCGTCACGGTTAAGCAGGCTCAGCCGCCAATCGTCAAGCTAATCGCTACTGGCGTTGCCAACACCGAGGCGTTAAAGCCTTGGGTCGGTGAACATCTACTCACTTGGTTCGAAGGTGAGGCGCTATGGCAGGGCTCGATATTATTTGATCAAGATCGTGTTGAAATATCGGCTGTATCAAATCTTGAGGGCATCTCGGTAAGTGCACCAGCCCCCTTACTAAAGGACGCGACTCAGAATTTGCCGTTAAGCCTATCGATGGTGTTCGGAGGGCCGGAGGTTGCCGAGTCTATGTCGATTAAGTATGGCGACTTCATGAGTGCGCGCTTTAAGTCTGATTTGCCGACAAGAGAGCAACTTAAATCGACCTCGATGTTCGATAACGCTCTAATTAGTATTAGCGGAGGTGCGCGCCTTGGTGATTCTGGCGAGCCTATAAATGCGCCAGCAAAAGGCCGCTTTGCTTTGCAGTCTAAGCTTAAAGCGGGAATAAATTTCTTAATAAACGATAACAACATAAATATCGATGACTGGTTAAGTGCGATTATCGACCTAGCCTCGTTTGAGCCAGAGGTGCCAAGCAATAATACCGAGTTTTTGGATGCTATGCGTTCAATCAATATTGTTGCGAAAAATCCAACATTTCTTGATCGCGAATTCGGTTTATTTGAACTAAACGCGGTGTCAGTCGATGGCTTGCAGTGGATCGGCACACTTGACGGCGACAACATTAGCGGTACCTTGCAAATGCAGCCGCGGGACGACGTGAGTAACTTTGGTTTTAAGTTGTCTCATCTCACTATTAGTGAAGAGCCTAATCCTGGCGCCGCATTAGAAAGCATTGACTACAGTTTACAGCCAAGTGAATTTCCGTCGCTTTCCTTGGAGGTTGATGATTTTCGACTGGCCGGTAAAAATCTAGGAGCCCTGGCATTAAGCGCTAAGCCCTATGGCGACGAATGGTCGATTGACCTCTTTGAGTTAAAGCACAACGGCATTTTCACCACGGCCAGTGGTAACTGGGTTAATAATAGTTCTGATGGGTCGATTTCAAAGTTCAGCTTCAATACCGTTATTGATGAAGCTGAGGGGGCTTTTGACGAGATGGACTTTGACGGCATAATTAAAAAGGGTGAAGGCACCGTTCAAGGTAAGTTAAGTTGGATCGGTGCGCCGCACGAATTCGACTACGGTCGCTTAAATGGTGAGTTTGATGCGTTTATCAAAGATGGAGAGTTAGTTAAAGTTGAACCTGGTGGTGGTAAGTTGCTAGGCTTGTTGAATTTCAATGCCATTGCTAGACGTTTAGTGTTCGATTTTAGAGACGTATTCGCCTCAGGTTTAAAGTTCGACCGTATGCGCTACGCAGGCTCACTGGCTGATGGCGAGGCGATTCTCAGTGAGGCCTTTGTGCTGTCACCGGCGGTATTTTTGCGGATGGAGGGGAAGGTCGATTTAAATAAAGAATTAGTTGACCTTGAGGTTCATGTGTCTCCAGAACTGGGTGGTAATTTAGCGCTTCTAAGCGCATTAGCTAACCCTGCTGCAGGCGCGTTTGTTTTCATTACTCAGCGCATCTTCAAAGACGAAATGCGTAACTCGAGTTTCAAAAGTTATCGCGCGCTCGGCACTTGGGAAGATTTTGAGATGGTTGAAATCAAGGCTTCAGACAGTCGTGATGTTGATCCAGTTAGTGCCCCCGAGGCCATTAGTAATGATGGCCAAAACGCCCCACTTGTTACTGACCCAGTACCCGAGGTGAGCGTTGAGCAAGTGAGTGACAGCGACGCCGATACTGACCCCTCCCCCTCAATTAACTAGCAAGCTCGACGGTAATAGATTGAATCTTGCCAATCTGCCCTCAAGCTATAGCCTTGAATAACGTATTATTCGTATCTATTTCTTATCCTAATTTTGTTATTATTGCGGGTTGGGGCCTGATACGTACTCTATTGCATTGCAACTGGACTGCAATGGCGAAACTATTTCTGAACTCGATATTGTATCGGGTTCTAAGCGCTTTTCTAAAGCGCCAATCTGAACGTGACCTAAAAGATTATGAATCAACAACACCTAACCATTGCGCAAGCCACCTTGCTCGAGCCTACCGGCTTGTCTGCTGAGCATTTAAATCAGCTGATGCAAAAGCTCACTAACGTCAACGGCAGTGATTTTGCCGATCTGTATTTTCAGTATTCTAAGAACGAAAGTTGGTCGCTTGACGAAGGCCAAGTAAAGACTGGTAGTTTCAATATTGATCAAGGTGTTGGTCTACGTTCAATCGTTGGCGAGAAAACCGCGTTTGCCTATAGCGAAGATTTGAACCTGTCGGCAATTCTAACCGCTGCGGACGTAGTCTCAGCGATTGGGCGTCAAGGACAAGACGTGCAAGCAAAAAATATCTGGCGCCCGCAAGGGATCAAACCCTTGTATTCTGAATTAGACCCCATAGCGTCCTTGGATGATGCCAGTAAAGTGGCAATTTTGGAGCAAGCTGATCGCGCCGCGCGTGATAGCGACCCTCGCGTAAAAGAGGTCATGGCAAGTTTGTCCGGCGTGTATGAAGTGGTGCTTATTGTTACCAGCGACGGCCGACAAGTTCCCGACGTGCGACCACTAGTCAGGCTAAGCGTGTCGGTAATCGTTGAGCAAAATGGCAAGCGTGAGCGCGGCTCAAGTGGTGGTGGTGGCCGTTTCGGTTTTGACTACTTCGATAGCTCGATGATCGAGCATTATTCGAATGAGGCTGTACGTCAGGCACTTGTTAATTTAGAGGCGGTAGATTCTCCTGCAGGCACCATGGAAGTAGTTCTTGGTAACGGCTGGCCAGGCATCTTGCTGCACGAGGCCGTAGGTCACGGTCTAGAGGGTGACTTTAACCGCAAGGGTACATCTGCGTTTTCCGGCCGCATTGGTGAAAAAGTGGCCAGTGAGCTATGTACCATTGTTGACGATGGCACTATTGCTGACCGTCGGGGTTCGTTGAGCGTTGATGATGAAGGTAATCAAACTCAAAATACGGTATTGATAGAAAAAGGTATTCTCAAGGGCTATATGCAAGACGAGCACAATGCGCGCCTGATGGGTATGAACGTTACCGGCAACGGGCGTCGCGAATCATTCGCTCACCTACCCATGCCGCGTATGACCAATACCTATATGCATGCGGGTGAACACGACCCAGAAGAGATTATAAAAAGCGTTAAGAAAGGCTTATACGCAGTCAATTTTGGTGGCGGGCAAGTCGATATTACCTCAGGTAAATTTGTCTTCTCATCAAGTGAAGCGTACTTAATCGAAGACGGCAAAATCACCGCGCCAGTAAAAGGCGCAACCTTGATTGGCAACGGCCCAGAGGCAATGCAAACTATTAGCATGGTCGGCAATGACATGAGCCTAGATCCGGGTGTTGGTGTCTGCGGCAAAGATGGTCAGAGCGTGCCGGTAGGCGTCGGACAACCTACCTTGAAAATGGACGCTTTAACTGTTGGAGGTGTGCAGCTATGAGCGAGTTAAATCTGGCTAAGGCGGCTGAGTTCGCAATTGATTACGCCAAAAAAAAAGGTATTGACCAATCTGAAGTTTCCTTGCACCTAGGAACTGGGATTTCCATTGCCGCCCGACAGCAGGAGCTTGAGACGGTCGAAAAGCATAATGACGCACAATTCGTTATTAGCCTTTATAAAGATCATAAAACCGGCAGCGCTAGTAGCGCCGACATGAGTGAGCAAGGTATTCGCAACACCGTCGATGCGGCGATTTCGATAGCCACTTACACCGGCGCCGACCCATGCTTTGGCTTGGCTGATGCCGACCGCATGGCAACTCAAAAGAAAGATTTAGAGTTATATCATGCATGGAATGCCGATGAGGCCGAAATGCTTGGTATCGCCATGCGTTGTGAGCAAGCCGCGCTGGAGTCAAGTGACTTGATCACTAACTCAGAGGGCGCCTCGGTGAACTCTTATTCTGGTTCGGATGTTTATGCTAACTCTCACGGCTTTTTAAGCCAAAGTCGGGCTAGCCAACACAGTATTTCGTGTTCAGTTATTGGCTCAAACGGTGACGGCATGCAACGCGATTATTGGTATCACAGTAGTCGTAATGCGGCAACGCTGGATTCGCCTGAAGAGATTGGTCTGGTTGCGGCCAAGCGCACGGTTGCTCGCTTAGGTTCGCGACAAATTCCGTCATGCCAAGCAACAGTGATGTATGACTCAGCTACGGCGAAAAGCTTGATTAGTCATCTTATTGGCGCTATCAAAGGTGGCGCAATCTACAAGAAAGCCAGCTTCATGTTAGATAAAGTCGGTCAAGAAGTAGTGCCAGGCTTTATGACTATCGCTGAAAACCCTCATAAGCTAGGCGGCTTTAATAGCGCTTGGCATGATGGCGAAGGTGTTGTGACGCCGGATTACCGAGCGATTGTCGACGGCGGTCGTTTGCAAAGTTATATTTTGGGGTCTTATACGGCTCGTAAGCTCGGGCTTGAATCAACCGCCAACGCCGGTGGTGTGCGTAACTTGAGTGTTAGCAATACAGGCCAAACGACTGAGCAATTGTTATCTGATATGGGCACAGGTCTACTGGTCACTGAATTAATCGGCTCCGGTATTAACATGGTTACTGGTGACTATTCTCGTGGTGCGGCTGGTTTTTGGGTGGAGAATGGTGAAATTCAATATCCGGTGGAAGAAATTACGGTAGCGGGAAATCTAATAGACATGTATCGCAATATTGTCGCCATTGGCGACGATTACGATAATCGTAGCAGCACCGAATGTGGATCAATCGTAATTGAAAATATGACGATTGCAGGCAGTTAGCGGTATAATGCCGCGCTGTTTATTCAGCTCAAGGCTGTTTTTAGGCAGCTCAAGGCTGTTTATAGCTAGCCCAGAGCTGTTTATAGCCAGCTCAAGGCTGTTTTTGCGGTAATACTTGAGCTGGGCGCTGTTTATGCCGTATCACTTGGGCTCATGGCTGTTTTTACATAGCCGGTACTGGGGTTCGTGGTTGCCGATTTTCGACACCAGTTACGCTGCCTTTTTTATAACGAGTTTTGAAGAAATTTTAACAAAATGCCTATTTATCAGTACAAATGCACCGATTGCGGACATGGCTTAGAAGCATTGCAGAAAATGAGCGATCCTAAATTAGTGGACTGCCCAGAGTGTAATGCACCGACACTTAAGAAACAGTTAACTGCAGCCGCTTTTAAACTAAAAGGCACTGGCTGGTACGAGACCGATTCTAAAAACATAGGTAAAAAGCCAGTAGAGAAAAAGCCAGTAGAGAAAAAGCCAGTAGAGAAAAGCGCGGAGACTAAAAGTGAGTCAAAACCAGCTTCTGTATCCGAGTCAAAACCCAGTGCTTCGGTTGAATAGGGTTTCTCGGTGATTCGTTTAAGACGCTATTTTGTTGCCGGACTATTGGTCTGGCTACCCATTGTGGCAACCTACATAGTGTTGTCATTTGCGATTCGCTTGATCGATCGCAGTTTACTATTGCTGCCGACAGCGATTCGCCCCGAGAATCTAATCGGTTTTAAGATTCCGGGTTTGGGTGTGATCCTAACCCTGATCCTAGTGCTTGTAACCGGTCTGATAGTGGCGAATTTTTTCGGCCGGCGAATGGTTTCTGCATGGGAATCGTTGTTGTCGAGGATTCCCTTAGTTCGTACCGTTTACGGTGCCGTTAAGCAAATTACGGCTAGCCTCTTTTCAGATGCTGGTCAGTCATTCCGTGAAATGGTGTTGGTTGAGTACCCGCGCAAGGGAATTTGGGTATTGGCGTTTGTGACAGGTGACACGCCGAAAAAATTCCAACAAGTCGCGGGGCAAGATTTGATAAACATTTATGTGCCGACAACGCCAAATCCGACTTCAGGTGTTTACATTATGGTCCCTAGGGCCGATGTGAAACGGCTAGATGTGCCAGTCGAAGTTGGTCTAAAGATGATTTTGTCGGCCGGTGTTATCAACCCGTTAGACGATCCTGAAGAAGCAAAAAAATTGGCCGCTGAGATCAAACGAAAAGAACAAGCTTTGGCGAAGGCTAAGGCCAGAGCAGAAAAAAAATAATTAGCTATTCAAAAAACCTGAAACCTCAGCATGATTCAGGGGCGAAAGATAAATAGGCTGAAACTTCTCTAATTGAGGCGGTAAACGCGGCTAATAGCTCGCTATTAGCTAGTTTTCCTACGAAATGTGGGGGAGGTTGAGTCATTTTTATTCGGTCGTCGAGTTATGCTGAGGTTTCAACCCATTAAGAGAAAAAAATGAAAGCATTACGTAGTCATAACTGTGGCGAAATTAACCAAAGCCTAATTGGTCAAGTCATTACTGTCGCTGGTTGGGCGCAGCGTCGCCGAGATCACGGTGGCGTGATTTTTATCGACCTACGTGATGCGTCAGCATTACTGCAAGTAGTTGTAGACCCTGATGCGGTTGATGCTTTTGCGATTGCTGACACGGTTCGAAATGAGCATGTATTGCAAATAACTGCCAAAGTTCGTGCTCGTCCCGAGGGCACCACCAACGCCGACCTACCAACTGGCATGGTTGAAGTTTACGCAACTGAAATCCAAGTTTTGAATCGCTCTGAGCCAATTCCGTTTCAGTTGGATGATGATGATATGAGCGAAGCTGTTCGCCTAAAGTATCGTTATTTAGACTTGCGTCGTGACAAAATGCAGAAGATTTTTCGCTTACGCAGCGGTGTCACAAAGTACTTTCGTGACTTCTTAGAAGCTGAAAACTTTTGTGATATCGAAACACCAATTTTAACTAAATCAACGCCCGAAGGGGCGCGTGATTATCTAGTGCCAAGCCGAGTTCACGCCGGCGACTTCTTCGCGTTACCTCAGTCTCCTCAGCTGTTCAAGCAGTTGTTGATGGTGGCGGGTTTCGAACGCTATTACCAAATTGCTCGTTGTTTCCGAGATGAAGATCTACGCGCTGACCGTCAGCCAGAGTTTACTCAGCTAGACGTAGAAACTTCGTTTATGAATGAAGAAGAAATCATGAACATGATGGAGCAGATGATTCGTGGTTTATTCAAAGCTAAGTTAGATGTTGATTTGCCGGCTGAATTTCCACGTATGACCTATGCGGACTCTATTGAGGAGTACGGCATCGATCGTCCCGACTTACGTATTCCGTTGAAGTTGGTGTCCGTTACCGACCTGATGAAAGAGGTCGACTTTAAGGTTTTCTCAAATCCAGCGAACTCTGATGATGGCCGCGTTGCCGCGATGCGAATCCCCGGTGGTGCGGCTAAGTTGAGCCGTAAACAAATCGATTTATATGGTGAATTCGTTGGCAACTATGGTGCCCGGGGTTTGGCGTACATAAAGGTCAATGATTTGTCGGCCGGTAACGATGGGCTGCAATCGCCAATCGTCAAAAACTTGCCAGCTGACGTGCTAGCCAAAGTTATGCAGCGTATTGGCGCAGAAGACGGCGACTTAGTGTTTTTCGGCGCTGATCGAGCCAAGGTTGTTAACGACTCGTTGGCGGCTTTGCGTGTCAAAGTAGGTACCGATTTGGAGTTGATCGAAACTAAATGGTCGCCAATGTGGGTTGTCGACTTTCCGATGTTTGAACGAGATGAGGATAACGCTCGTTGGACCTCCTTGCATCACCCTTTCACTGCGCCTAAGCAAGATCAAATTGGTGAGCTAGAAAGCAACCCTGGTAAGGTGTTGTCTCGCGCTTACGATATGGTACTCAATGGTACAGAGTTGGGTGGCGGTTCAATTCGTATTCATCAATCCGAGGTTCAAAAGCAAGCGTTTACGGCTCTGGGTATTGGCGATGACGAAGCCGAAGAAAAATTTGGCTTCTTGCTGGAAGCATTGCGTTATGGTGCCCCTCCACACGGCGGTATCGCCTTTGGTATTGATCGCATTGTCGCGATGATGTCTGAGGTTGACTCTATTCGCGACGTGATCGCATTTCCTAAAACCCAGAGAGCGTCATGCTTGTTAACGGCAGCGCCAAGTAGCGTTGATAAAAACCAGCTGCGTGATTTGCATATTCGTTTAAGCCCCGCAGCTCAGGCGGCTAAACAAGCGGCTGAAGACCAAGGCGAATAGCGGGCCCATTGCCTTGCTCTTGCTACCTTTGCTCATGCAACTTCTGCAACTTCTGCAACTTTTGCAAATGCAGAAAACAGTTCAAAGCCCGCTATGGCTAGAAGACTTCTGTTAATGCAAAAGCGAGTAAATCAAGTGGCGATTAGTGGCAATGGCGCATCTGGTAGTGACAGCGACAGTTCTGGTAACGACGGCAGCGGCAATTCTGAAAACAACGGCGCATCAATTCAAACCGATGTGTCGTTACAGCCCTACAACACCCTCGCGGTGCCGGCTATGGCGGCTTATTTAACGAGGTGTACATCCTTAGATCAATTGCTGAGTAGCCTCGACTTCGCCACCCAAAAGTGTTTACAAACAGTAATTTTAGGTGAAGGTAGCAATACTGTATTTTCTAAAGATTTCAATGGCTTAGTGATTCTCAGTCGTCTGGCAGGTATCGAATTAGTCAGCCAAGACGCGGACAGTTTTTTGGTCAAAGTAGCCGCTGGTGAGAATTGGCATGAGTTTGTCCGTTACTCGTTAGAACAAGGCTGGTTTGGTTTGCAAAACTTGGCGTTAATTCCAGGTTTAGTCGGTGCTGCTCCGATTCAAAATATAGGCGCCTATGGAGTTGAAGTAAAAGACACGATTGAATCTGTCGAGGTTGTTGATATCGCCTCCAGAGAAATCAAAACGATGAGCGCTGCAGACTGTGGGTTTGCCTATCGTGACAGTGTTTTCAAACATCGCCTTGCCGACAAGTGTGTGATTATTTCGGTTAGTTTTAGGCTATCTAAATTGGCTACGCTCAATCTATCTTACCCCGCGTTGGCCGCGCGCTTTAATGGCGAGCCTAGCCCGACCGAGGTCTTCGACGCGGTCTGCCAGATACGCGCGTCTAAGTTGCCCATGCCTGACGATATTCCAAACGCCGGTAGCTTCTTTAAAAACCCTATTGTTGATCGAGATCAATTTGCTCAATTGCAATCTGACTTTCCGGCGCTGGTTGCGTATGAACTTGAAGAGGGTGGAGCGAAGCTCGCTGCCGGGTGGTTGATTGAACAACTAGGCTGGAAAGAAAAATCAGTGGACGCGGTCTATATCCATCGCGATCAAGCCTTGGTTATTGTTAATCCAAACTTGAAACAGGGTGATTCGGTACTGAGATTAGCATCGGCAATCCAAGCAGATGTTCAGACCGCTTATGGCGTAGATTTAGAGATAGAGCCCAAGATTTATTAGCTTTGAAATGGTGCGCCTAATGTTTGTGAATCTTTATCAATGATAGTTCACGAGTGCAGCAACATATTGATAAATACCCCCCCCTTTTACGCGTCTGTTAATTCGTTTAAAACAGTGTGGTGTTTTTATCTAATAGGGTAGCAAATCTCTTCTATTACGAAAGAGGGCTAAAATACTGATTTCAATAGTGGTTTTTTCAGCGAATTTGCTTGATTTTTGGCGTGTTGCATTAACATTCGGTAATCCTGAAACTTATCATGACACGGTCAGTACTAAGGTTAGAGTAACTTCATAAAATCAACTTAGCCGAGTAATGACACAAGATAACACTAAATCGCAATTTTGCAGCGCGCGGACCATGTCCAAGAGTGGCTTATCGTCAGTATTTGTTTTTGTTTTATTGTTTTATCCAGCAACTTATTCTTCAGCTAAAGATGGGGCTGAGAAAAGTCGCTGGGCTGTCAATTCAAACGCGCGATTGGGGCAAAGGGAGCTCAGCGAAAAAAGTCCAGTAATCGAGACTGAAGCAGAAGCCGTACCGAGCACTGCCGCACCGAAAGCTGCTGTTGAGCAAGCCAATCTGGAAGCAAGCAGTCCTGAACCTATCAACAGTCCTGAACCTACAAACAGTCCTGAACCCATCAACAGCCCTGAGCCCATCAACAGTCCTGAACCCATCAACAGCCCTGAAGAACCTGATTCCCTAGAAGCTTCGCGACCCGACGAAGCGAATGACGCTTTAGCCGACTACGACGTTACTGAAGGTGCTGCGCCTCTTGATATCCCTGATATCAATGTCAGCCCTATCGTAGCGTTGAGCCCTGCGTTGCGAGATAGTCTTGAGCGGCAGTTTCAGGCAATACAAACCTTAAAGGAAACTGAAAACGCTTTTAGTGAGCAGCTAGGCGAGTCATACCTCGCTTATGGGCGCTCTCTAACCCAGGCAGGAAGAACCGATGAGGCTCGCTCGATGCTAGTTAACGCATTACATATTGCGAAAATTAATAATGGTGTCACAAGTATCGAGCAGCGGCCAATATTGCGAGAGTTGTTCGAGATGAACTTGGCCTTAGGAAACACCGAGGAGATGACCGATCAAGTTAGTCGAGTAGTTTGGTTAGAAAAAAAGAACCCGGATCAGCAAGACACTTATTCATTCGATATGATTGTGCGCTTAGGCAATCATTATCTAGATCTGTATCTCAATAATCGGGCAATCAGCGAACTCAGTCTTAGCCATTTGAATAATTCGACTAAGTATCTAGGGTATGCGGTTAACCGATACGGTGATCGACCCTTGAGTGAACTTTTGTTGCCTTATGGCGAATTAGCATTAGCTCACTACGAACAAAGTCGTATTCAACATGAAGTTGATCGCTCCTTTTATCAAGATACTCGTCAACGTACCTATAACGATTTAAATAAGTTGAAAGTGAAGCACTCAAAACTCAATTCGTACTCGCGCAGCGAAGGTTTTTTGAAAGATTACCTACGTAAGGCGAAAAGCGAGCGTGACTTGGTTAATACTATTCAAGCACTGCTGGGTTTAGGTGATCTTAACTTGTTAACTGGGCGCTACATGGCTGCCAATAAATACTTTGACCTTGCTTGGACCGGTGCGCAGAACCTGCCGCTGGCTCACCCCATTGTTGCCAGTTTTGCTAACCCGGTTAAGTTACCATCATTCAATTTTTCGGTAGTGCGAAGGCCTCCAACCTACATCCGAGAAACCGAACTGGTTGCGTTAAGCATTAACATTGATGATGATGGACGAGTGCGACGAGTGGCGAATGAGGCCTTGGTCGATACCGATAAGTGGACTACTACCAAGGCAAGGCGATTAGTCAAACGCTATAAGTTTAGACCCATTATTGAAAACGGTAAGCTGGTAGCCTCTAAAGACTACCCCTATGAAGTGCGAGTAGTCTCGCGTAAGTCAAAAGCCGTCGCTTCAAAAGACTCACCTGAATAATAAACCGGAGATCACCTTTGCTAGGCACTATTAATTCCCGCTTCGATTTCACAAGCTTAAATTATTGTTCGCTCGCTGTTTATTCTGTGCAAATTAAGCGGGTCGGTTTGGCCGTCGCCGTTGCATCGATGATGTCGGCGTGTATCAGCCCGCCGCCAACCCCTGGCGGAATTCCCGGTATACCAGGAATTCCCGGTATACCCGGCATCCCAGGTATACCCGGCATCCCAGGTGGTTCTGGAGCACCGGGTGCTCCGTCACCTCCTTCGCCGCCATCGTTACCCGGAAAGCCTTCATCTGGAGGCGCTGGTGAGAGTGGTGAAAAACCTAAAGATGGTAAGCCGGGTGAAGGTCAAGAGGGTGAAGGTCAAGAAGGCAGTGACGGTGAGGCAGGCAGTGAAGGTGAAGCGGGTGACCAAGACGTTGCCGATGATTGGGAGCAAGAAGGTGATCAAGAGCCAACTGACGAAGAGGTAACATTTGAAGAGCCCAAAGAAGAGACAGAGGGTGATTTCGAAGAGCCGTCCTTCGAAGATAAAGGCGGGCTTTCTGAAAAAGAGCTAGCCGATTTAGAGAAAGAACTAGAAGAAACCCTAGGTGACTTTGATGAAGAAATAGAGCGTGAACAGGGCTATGCAGAGGGGCGCGCGAATGAAGACGGTGGCGATAGTTCTGATGATCCGTTTGCCGGTGAAGGTGCCTTTGAGAATTACAATGAAGAGGCCGATGGAGTCGCCAAAGGTAAGCGCCAACCGTCAGCCGGTGGTCAGCAGGATGGCAGTAGTGAATCGTCTGACAGCTCAGGTTCGCAAGGGGCAGCGGGCCAGTCGAGTAGCAAAACCAGTAAGCGTGAAGGTGAGGGTGACGAACAACAGGCCGAACCAGGTGATGAGAAAGACAAACGCCCAGACGTGGCCGACTTGAGGAAGAACGATGACATCGTCGCTCGGCAAATAAGAGAGGCGGCGGAAAACGAAACCGATCCAGAGCTAAAGAAAAAGTTGTGGGATGAATACTACAGCTATAAGGGTCAATAGGGGATCTGTGTGAGAATATTGCGAGGCTTGAGAAGTTTGTATTTTTTAGTTAAAACATTATTTATCGGTAGATTATCGATTAACAAGACGCCGTGGCCAAAAAAGACGCCGTGGCCAGAAAAGACGTTCAAATTAGTCTCCATGCTGATGCTTGTCGCTTGCCTACCAGCGTGTACTAATTACGAATATCATGAAACCAAACAGGTCGCAATTGAACGCGTTGGTGAAGCCGAAGAGCAGTTAATCGAAGAGCAACATATACTTGATGTCGGTGTGGTTTTGTTTGACCCCGGTGTCGTTGATTTGAATTCCAGCGATGCCGCCTACTCAAGCGTTCGTCAAAGCGAGGCCGTTTGGTACACCAACCAGTTGAAACAGACTCTTGATCTCAGTAACGCTTGGGGCCTAGTGCGGGCGCTGCCTCGAGATAACTTAGGTTTGGACGTCTATGTGAGCGGCACACTGCTTGAATCAAATGGCGAAGTAGTTCGGCTGCTAGTTTCTGCCAGAGATAGTACTGGCCGAATTTGGTTTAGTAAGGAATACGACCAACGTGCAAGTGCCTATGCGTATAACCCCGAAGTGAATTTGCCAGGCGACCCATTTCAGGCGACCTTCAATGAAATCGCTAATGATATGTTTAATTTTCAGGCCTCTCTAACGGATGCACAATTGTTGAATATTCGTAGCGTATCAAAAGTGCTATTTGCGCGCGATTTTGTTCCCGATGCTTTCAGTAGTTTCGTGCAGACAGATGAGACAGGGCAACTGAGTTTGACTCGTATACCGGCTGATAATGACCCAATGATGCAGCGTGTTGAACGTATTCGCTCGCGTAATGATTTATTTTTAGACGTAGTTCAAGATTATTATCGAACCTTCAATAACAAAATGGATGGGCCATACCAAGAGTGGCGGAAATTGAGCTACAAAGAAGTGCTCTACGAGAGACAGCTTAAAGAGCAGGGGCGCAAAGAAAAGATAGCCGGTTTAGTTGCAATGGCCGGGGGGCTAGCCGCTGCCGCTACGGGTAATAATCGAGCCACTCGAGGAGCAGGCCATCTTGGTATTATTGCTGGTGCTGGTATTTTTATTAATAGCTTTTTGAAAACTGAAGAGGCCTTAGGACATAGTTCAACACTGCGTGAGCTGGGCGCCTCCTTAGAGTCTGAACTTGAACCAAGTATCGTTGATTTACAAGATCGAAGTGTGACCTTATCGGGCACCGTAGATGATCAATATCAAGAGTGGCGGCGGATACTCGGCGATATGTTTCGTTTAGAAGAAGACGATCTAAGTCAGCAAGGCCCGCTTACGGTCTCCAATAGCGAGCTTGATAAAGTAAAGCCTCTTGATAAAGTGAAGCCTCTTGATCATGTAAAGCCTAGGGAAGCGCCAATACAAGATAGCCCGTTGAATCAAACCCCCGAGAAAGATTTTAGTAACTAATGGCAGATCAAAATGAATTCTCAGACGATATCAAGAGCGTTAAGCAACAAGGCCAAAATGAGATAAGCGCATTAGCCTTCGAAGCGCCTGACAATAACGCTCAGCATCAGCCTCGATCGAATAACGTAAATGTCGGTCGACGCGAATTACTCACTCGTGACGATGCTCCTTGGTGGCACTCCCAGTTCAATTTAATGCTATGCGTTTTCGGGCTCTTAGTAATCGCCGCTGGGCTGTTTATTTTACTAGCCCCTGCGCCTACTCTGAGCAAACAGAATAGTACTCTGGTCTCGGCTGATGGGCAAAGCAGCCAAACCTTAAACGGGGCAAGCGCTGTAAGCCCAGACGAATCTCTAGCACCGTGGGACGAAAGCCGTAATACGCAAGCTCGTACTGACTCACAAGATATTCTTTCGCAGTTATTAATTTCAAAAAAAGAACTCGAAGCAAAGAACGTTAGCGACTGGGGTGTAGAGGGTTACGACTCAGCCTTAGCAAAAGCAGCCAAAGGCGATGAGTTTTATAAAGTTAAGGATTTTCAAAATGCGATTAGTAGTTATCAGGCAGCGTTAGACGAAATGCAGGCCTTGGACGAACTCATTCCCGAGGTGTTAAAAGGGTTAGTAAGCCAGGGTAATGTTGCTATTGACAAAGGCAAAACTGATCTTGCAAGGCAAAAATTTCAGTCTGCGATGGCCTTAGACCGAAATAATATTCCAGCATTACGAGGTATTGATCGTGCTACTACCTTAGACCAAGTGCTCGGAATCATGCGTCAAGCGGCTATTGACGAGCAGCAATTTCAGCGCACCGACGATATCGAGTTTCTTGTTCTAGCTGGGCAAAAATACCAACAAGTTCTAACGCTCGACCCACGTACTGAGCAAGCCGAAATAGGCGCGCAACGAGTTGCTGACTTATCCACGGATAAACAATTTAGAGATGCTATGTCTAGCGGCTTCTCGGCACTTTTCAAACAACGGTTCGCAACCGCAAAACAACATTTCGAGTCGGCGATTAAAATCAGACCGAATGATGAAACAGCGAATGCCGCTTACCGTCAATCTCTGGCATCGGATAAACGCTCATCTCTTACTTCGATGCTCGCCAGCGCCAAAGCTCAAGAGCGAGCCGAAGAATGGGCGAGTGCATTGAGCACCTATAAAGCGGTACTGCAGCGCGATCCAAATCAGGTATCTGCAAAGTTAGGAGAAATTCGTTCACAGGCTCGCAAGCAATTGGACCAATCTATCCAGGCTGTACTAGCCGACAAACTTATTTTGTCTCGAAGCGCGCCACGAGAAAAAGCCGATGCGGTATTGGCCGATGCGCAACGTATAAAAAATAAGGGTCCAGTCTTGACCGGTCAAATTGCCGATATAGAGGCCTCATTGAAACAACTAGACAGCACTATTAAGGTTAGCTTTAGCTCTGATGGTTTAACTGACGTTGGCTTAACTAAGGCCGGTTCAAAGAAGGTTAACTTAGGCAAGTTTTCGCTTAAAAAATTAATGCTAAAGCCTGGTCGCTATACGATTAGCGGAGTTAGGCTTGGCTTTAAAGACGTGCGTCGAGACATCGAGTTAAGGGTTACGGGGGACGATATTCAACGTTACTCTATAAAATGTCTAACACCTGTAAACGGCTCATCTGTGGTGACTAATTAAGCGCTATGAACAAAATAGAGAAATTAGATAACACTCGAATTGAAGCGCTTGAATTTACGGCTCCAAGTGGAAAAGTTGAAGTTCAAAAATTTACCCTAAGCCCATTTCACTTTGTGCTGTTTGGCTTAGCCTTGTTGTGTTTATTGTTCATTGCCTTTATATCGTTTTCGAAGAGCATTGAGGTACGTGCGATTACGCGCGATTTGAATTCGCCCAGCCGCTATTTAGCTCAAGCTGCGGATATCAGCATTACTACAAGTTTGAAGTTGCCCTTGGGTAACCGTGTTCTGTTATTGCCCGGTACGCACAGGATAAATATTCAAGCAGACGGTTTTGTAAGCATTGATAAAGAACTCGAGGTGGCCGCTGATCGCCACCAGCAATTTGAAATCGAGTTGCTTCGATTGCCAGGTAAACTACAGATTAACTTGGCTGAGCCGAGCCCCGCCGAGGTGTTTATAGACGACCAGGTGGTCAGCGAGCTAGCCAATATGATCGGCACTTCACCTATCGTTATCGACAATATTTCCGCTGGTAAGCACCAAATAACGGTTGATGCGCCGTTATATCGCCCTGCTTCGAAAAATATCTTAGTGCGAGGTAAGGGTGAAACGCAAAGTCTCGATTTTGATCTACAAGCCGCTTGGGCTGAATATTCTTTAAGTTCCCGGCCAGAGGGCGCTATGGTGCTAGTCGATGGTGTCGAGCTTGGCACTACGCCGCTAGTGGCAAAAATAGAAGAGGGAAGTCACGAGTTGGTGCTCAAAGCAGAAAAATACAAGTTGTTTAAGCAAGAAATTGGCGTCATCGCCGGCGAAGATTTGGTAATTCCCCAAATCCAATTAGTCCCTGCTGATGGTCTTGTAAGTGTCTCGTCGATGCCGTCAGGTGCCGCGGTAATTATTAACAACGAGTAT
>JAFMHC010000275.1 GCA_017854775.1 Gammaproteobacteria bacterium
TCTAGCAATGACCATGAAGCCGAATCCATCCATTGGGCATCATCAATCACCATAATTAAAAGTTTAGTGTTCGCTTCTTGCTGAAGCATTTGGCCAATGAGAAAGCGAATGTTTTCAGCGCGTATTTCACTACGCATGCCGCGGGTATAATCGGTCTCTTGCAGATTAAGGCCCAAAACGTCGTTAAGAAGTGGCAACATCTCAACCCGAACACGGCCAATATTTTCAGCTAAGTCGAATAAATACGCCTCCTTATCGCTATTACTAGAAAGCCCGCTAAAGCCAAGAGCTTGGTAAAGTAGCTCACGCCACACACCATAAAATGAAATTTGTACAGTACTCGCGCTGGCTCGATAAAAAGCATTCGAATGCTCAGTCGAGAGGCTTTGATTGAAGGCGTCGAGTAACACCGACTTGCCCATACCTGCCTCACCTTCAATAACCACTGCTCGAGCATATTCAAGCGTATTAAAACACCCTATAGCCTGAACAAGTACCTCGAGCTCCTGCTCGCGCCCTATAATCGAAACGCTTGATTTAATTTCCGATTCTTTTAGATTAAGAGGCCGAAATGTTTCAACCGCTTCATCCTTGCCCTTGAGGTTAGTTAAGACTCCTTGATCAAACTCTACCTCTGATCTACTCGCTTCAACGGTAATGGAATCGCATAGCACGCCGTCATTGGCGATACTCATTAAACGCGCCGCTGTATTTACGCCATCGCCCATAAGGGTGTATTCGCAGCGGTATTTATCGCCCAGCGTACCGCAATAAACCGGTCCAGAAGCGACACCAATCGAAACGCTAAGCCCCATTGAGTTCAAAGTCCGATGAATGTTCATGGCCGCTTTTACTGCGCGTATAGGGTCATCTTCGGCCGACATCGGCGGAACTCCAAAGCCGGCTATAACCGATACGCCCTTGTCATCACAGCTAATTTTATCGAGACTTCCCCGCTGGCCGTAACAAGCTTGTTGTATTGTTGTTACAATCTTCTGCGCCTGGTCAATTGAGATATCAGTAGTAAACTGCGGCAAGTTGATGAACAGCACGCTTATGCGGCGTAGCTCTCCAAGTAACGCCGTATCACTTTGACCAGCAGCAATTCTCGACGCCACTGCTGCAGGCACAAAGCAGCGTACTATCGGTTCAAGCGTAGCTGCCAATTCAATTGCTTGACGTTCAATCTCGAGGCTCCAGTCAGGGGTGCTTTTAACATTGCAAATTCCCGTTCCACGAACTTCGGTTTCGAGTGTTTTAACCTCTACTCCCCCCCCTACTTCGCCCCCAACGTTTGCTTCGATAAGAGCAAGGTTCTCAGCGCTTATTAATACGTCATGAGGGAGCGCCACGTCGCCTAAACGCCCAACATCAGCAATTGCGTCACTAATTACCGCGTACTCCCAACGACCAAGAACCCCACCTAACACAAGACCGACAATATCACCTGAGCTAACCGCCACTTTGAGGCTTAGAACCACTTTGTGTTGCTGCAAGATCCGAGCCGAAACCTGCTTAGCGACTCGTTGCATTTCAACACCACAAGATGTGGCTCGCTGCAAGCCAAGCCTGACATCAGTACAAGGAAACATAATCAGCATCGCATCTCCGGCAAATTTGATGACATCTCCATTGTGTTCTAACACCACGGCGATCAAATGATCAAAATAGTCGGATAGCATGAAGGTCAAATGCTCAGCGCCTATCGCTTGCTCTCGACCATATTGACCCATTAGTTTTTCGGTAAGGTTGGTAAATCCAGATACGTCGGCAAACAAAACCGCCGCAGGGTAATTGCTTTCTTGATGCTTCAGGATCGTTCGACCCGCAACTAAGTCCCTAAGCAAGGTATCACTTAAAAATTTGGAAAAAATCTTTAGCCGCGCTCGACTGCTCTGCTCGTCAATCGAGCCAGTCTTTGCAACCGGGGCAACGAGATTGACATCACTGTTTAACGCTTCTGATGATTCGGGTTGTGCTGTCATTAAAAGTCTCAAATTACGCTTTACTATCCTATCGCATTATCTCGCAGATGCTCTTAAGTATAACGAGCTATATACCCTTGAGACACTTTATTGCACCAAACTATCATATAGAGACCTCAGCGCCCTAAAGATCTCCCAAAAAAAATCCCCGCACGAGGCGAGGATTTTTTACACTGCTTATACTCAAAAACCAAAAAGGCTTCCAAAAACATATAACTTAGCTCACTAGAACTTAGCTCTTACACCAAAGAATGCACGGCGGCCAACAATGTCATACAAAGGGTTATTAACGTAGCCAGGAGGCACTTGATCGAACACGTTTCGAATGCCACCGTAGATTGAGAACTTATCGTTGAGCAAATAGGTTGCACTGATGTCATGCGTGGTTTGCGACGCAACAAATGGAAGATTGTTATCCTCTGGTATATCACCACCTTGGTCCTCAGGAGATGGGTCCAGCCTGAACGAACGCTCGACGAAGCGAGTTGTCCAATTGAGCCCCAAGTCATTCAAACGATATGCCGCGGTGAAACGATATTGAAAATCTGGATCACCAATTTCACCATCTTCGACATTAACTTCGTCGGGAAGCGTTTGAAATTCAAAACGATCTAACTGGGTTAAGAAGTTAAAGAAAATATTGAAATCGACACTACCAGGCAAGCCTAAGGGATCCAATTCGATACCTCTATAATCGAAATTGAGGTCGTAACCATTGGTTTTCAAAGCTGATGCATTCAAGAACCCTGACTCAACCAAATCAACATCATTGGTTGCCGCATTACGCGATACCTGCGAACAGAAACCAGCATCAAGCCCGGTAGCAGCACCTACACAGTTGTCTAAGATATCCTGCGGATCAACAAATAGAATCGCGTCATTAATTTCGATGTCGTAGTAGTCAACGGTCATGCTCAAGCCTTCAGCGAAGGTTGGGTGCCATACGAAACCAAAGGTAAATGAATCAGAGGTTTCAGAAAAAAGCTCAGGGTTACCGCCCGATATAATATCAATCGACACGTTATCGTTGGCCTGAAAGCCACTAGGAATACCTAGCGCCGCACAGTTTGCGGCACGATTTGGATTATCACCGATATTATCCGCATCACATGGATCATCAATATTAGAGAAACCAGGTGAACGCGAGGAGAATGCTTCATCAATGTTCGGAGCTCTTACTGCTTCCCCAATAGTTCCACGAAAGTTAAAACTCTCAAATGGCGCCCATATTAAATCGATTTTCCAAGCATCAGCACTTCCTGCGTGAGAATAATCAGCATCACGATAGGCCGCACCGATAGTGAGCTCATGCGCAAATCTACGATCTTTTAATAATGGTAGGCTAATCTCAGCAAAGAATTCAGTAACGTCAAATTCACCGAAATCGTTTGGCGTTGCAGCACCTGCTAAGACACCAGACTGTGTAAGAGCGTCGGTAATTGTCGCAGACGACTCTTCCCGATACTCAAAACCGACAACGTAATCAACAGCCCCACCTGGTAGATTAAAGAAAGAACTTGTATCAGAAACCAATGATGCGGTTAATACTTCTTGTTTAAGAACATCTTCTCGAGTCGTTGTCGCTCCAATGAAATCTTGGGCAGCAGCAGACGCTTGATTTAGACCAAATGGATTAAAAGGCGCACAGGCACCAGGGTTGACTGATGCGACACTTGGGTCTCGACAAACAATTGCTCCAGAGGTCGGATCGCGCACAGCATCTAAGGCAGCGGTAAAATTATCTTCGATAAGATCATTGGGCGTATTACGAACATTTTCAGTTTCGCCATTTACATAAGACACATCGAATTTAAAATTATTCTCGCCAATATCAAAATCGCCCTTAACACCAGTTACAAATTGGGTTAATTCACGTTTATTGTCAGCAAAGCGAAAACCCAAGTCATCAAAAAAGCGAGAAATAGTTGCACTTTGTTGACCAGCACCTAACAAGCGCTGGCGTGTAACCTCATCTAGAAATGGGTTATCAACAACATTAATCGATTCTCCGCCAAAGCGAAAAATTGGTTGAAACAATTGGATAACGTCTGTTTCTACATATTTGAAACCGCCGTAAACATTGAGGCTATCGGTGATGTCAAAGTCAACATTTGCGCCGACGTAGGTTTTTTCAACTTCAGGCTGAAAATCTTCTGAAGTTTCACCAAAAAAACAAGTGTCACAGCCGTTTGGAAAGTTACCAAAAGCAAAACTATTTGTGCCATCACGTGGCTGTTGATCTAGAGGGTTGCCCGCGTTATCAAAAGTGAGTATTCCGGCTGGGCCGCCAAAAGGGTTGATAACCGTTGTTGCGTTAATTCGCTCTGAGCCGACATTAGCGACGGTTAAACGGTCGGGAATGCCGTCATTTTCGCCAGTATCATTAGGGTTAACAATCGTACCGAAATTATTAAACTGTCGAATATCATTTGCAAACGTTTGTTCAAGATCATCAACGCCACCAAACAATGTAAGGTTTCCTCGATCATTAGCAAAATTGAAACCGCCGACTAGTGATGCGGAATAGTTTTGATTACCGACGCTTTCGAGTGAATCTGCACCACTAAAATTGAATTCCAAACCCTCGAAATCATCTTTTAAAATCACATTCACAACGCCAGATACCGCATCAGAACCGTATACAGCTGAGGCACCGCCGGTAACTACATCGATACGTTTCACCAATGCTGCCGGTATTGTTGAGATATCAACTTGAGCTGAACCTCCAACCGCCGCGACATGACGACGACCATCAACAAGTACCAACGTTCGATTCAAGCCTAATCGACGTAAGTCAACTGAACTAACACCGGCTAGGGAGTTGCCGCCACCAGCGGCCGCGGTATTACCCGTTAGCGTTCCAGTCGCTCCGATAGCAGGCAGCTCGGATAAAATAACGCCTAAATCGGGTGTAGCAAAACGTTGAATTTCTGCCTGTGTTATCGATACAACAGGGGCCGATTGGGTAAATTGAGGTCGTTGAATACGTGATCCAGTTACAACTACTTCTTCTAAATTTAGCTCTTCTAGTTCTTCCTCTAGTTCCTCCTCTAAATCTTCTTCCTGGGCATATGCTACGCCACCGACATTGATCGCGAGCATTGCCGATGCATTTACCGCCAGCGCAAGCGCAATAGCAAGCGCACTTCTCTTAAATATTTTTTTGTGTTTCATTCTCTCATTGACTCTAGTAGTAAGGTTTACTTTTAAGTAGGGTAGCAACCATCTCAGTAGGCCTTCAATCAACAGCTCGACCATAAAAAAACAATTCTAGATAGGGTCGGGGTGAAAGCTTGATGTCGGGTTTACTATTTAGTATCTGGCAATGGATGTCGCCAAATAATCTCGAGGTTACTTAATCAGATAAACACAACACGTGGAATGTATGTTACCGATTCATTACCACTTTATTACAGCGTCAATAATAAGACAAGGTGTCCATGAGGACAATTGTCAATTATTTGTAGGAGGTGGGAGGGTAAGGTCAACAGCGAATACTACCGGGCTGAGATGTTAAGGCTTGCCGACAATTGAACTGACTAACTCAAATGGTTACGTCAAATTACCGCCTATTAAAGAGAGCAACAATG
>JAFMHC010000276.1 GCA_017854775.1 Gammaproteobacteria bacterium
ACGCTCTTCCGATCTCGTTTTTGATTCGCTTGGCTTAGAAGTTGAGCAACTTGATGAACAAATTTTAGTCGTGCGGGCGGTTCCCGACGTATTGGCAAACTCGGATGTGTCGCAATTAGTGAGGGACGTGTTGTCTGATTTAGTTGCTACAGAGCATAGCAATAGGATCGAAGAAACCATGCATGAGGTGCTGTCGTCCATGGCGTGTCACGGCTCAGTTCGTGCAAATCGATTATTGTCGATCGCCGAAATGAATGCATTATTGCGTGACATGGAAGCGACTGAGCGCAGCGGTCAATGTAATCATGGTCGCCCGACATGGGTGCAGATGTCGCTTAGCCAATTAGATGGCTGGTTCAAGCGCGGTCAGTAATGAAATATAAACTTTCGTTAGTGCCTGAGAAAATTCCTGTGGTTTGTCTCATGGGCCCGACAGCAACGGGTAAAACCGATGCCGCAGCGCAGATCTATGAGAGCATTGATGCTGAAATTATCAGCGTCGATTCGGCGTTAGTGTATACCGGCATGGACATCGGCACAGCCAAGCCAGATGCAGATTTTCTTGCAAAATACCCTCATCATTTGGTCGATGTTCGCCATCCGAATGACAGCTATTCGGTGGCCGATTTTTTCAATGACTGCAGTGCGCTGATTAGCGATATAACCGCGCGCGGGAAGTTGCCGGTGCTTGCGGGTGGAACCATGTTTTACTTTAATGCACTAGAACGAGGCTTAACTGAGTTGCCGCAGGCAGACCAAGCGCTGCGTGATGAAATCACTGATCAAGCAAGCCGTTTGGGTTGGCCTGTGTTACATCAACGTTTGGCCGCGTTAGATGCTCAAAGTGCTGATCGAATAGATCCTATGGACGCACAGCGAATACAGCGAGCGCTTGAAATTGTGTTGGCAGGAGGCAAGCCAGTAGCAGCCCATAATGAAAATCGAAAATTACCACCTCCAAACCCTCTGTTAAAGATAGCATTAGCGTTCTCGGATCGAGCTGTTCTGCATCAGCGAATAGCGCGCCGTTTTGACATCATGCTTGACGCTGGATTAGAAGCTGAAGTTCGCGATTTGCTCGGCAGTGGCGTTGACGCTAATTCAGCCTCTATGCGAATGATCGGCTACCGACAGATGCTCGAGTACCTCAATGGAGAGATAGATTTAGCGCGTATGAGAGAGAAGGTTATTGTTGCCACTCGCCAACTCGCAAAGCGCCAGCTAACATGGCTTAGAAATCAGAGTAACCTGCTTTGGTGGGTTGACCACGGGCTAGAAGATAAGGAATTTCAAGAGCTTGTGTCACTTGTCAGGCAACATGTTTGAAAAATGAGCGTTAATTAATCGGTTTCATTTTATAAAGTAGCCTATAATCTCAGCACATGCTCTTGGGGGGCAATTCGACGCTTCAGGTGATTCTGCAGAGTCAATTTAAAGGTATCTAGATAAAGTTAAGGCAAAGCTGCTTTAACATTGAAGTTTTAGCTTGCTGAGTCGATGATTAGTCATAGAATTTTCACGTGCTACGGCTACTATATAGGCATAAGCTAACCAAATATGTGCAAAGATGCTCATTAAAATTGTGTTTATGATGATTTAAGTCGCGAAATAGGCTTAATTTGAATAAGCAATAGAGACTTTTTGCTTTGCAGAGTGTTAGATAAGGACTGACAATTCCTCAAGAATGTTAATAATGTCTATTCACCCGCATATTAAAAATAAAAAAGAGAATAAGAAAAATGGCACAGAATAAAGGAACGGCACTTCAAGACCCATTCTTAAACGCCCTACGGAAGGACCGAATTCCAGTTTCAATTTATTTGGTCAATGGTATCAAGCTGCAAGGTCAGGTTGAGTCTTTTGATCAATTCGTTATCGTATTACGTAATACTGTCAACCAGATGATCTACAAACATGCGGTTTCTACCGTTGTGCCTTCGAAGGCGGTTAAGCTTGACTTAGACGACGGCAGCGAGTGATATCGTAGGTTGTTCGGATTGAAGGCAGGAAAATTTGCATAAGCCGGATAAGTACTACTTTAAACGGTCTATATTAACTTATAGTACAGTTATTACTGGTAATCGTGTGTTGCTTGCCGTTTCTGACTGTGCAAATCAAGCGTCTATTTATTAGGCTATTCAACATTGCTTTCCAATTTTGATTGCCAATCGCAACTATGCTTTTCAATGTCGAGTCATAGGCGCTCACTACAAGAGCGCACACTAAAAGGCGCTTACCAAAAATTTTATCGTGTTTGAACTAGCCGAAGCCAAAGCCCAGCCAAATGCGTTGATCGTATATCAGCGTAGCTCATCTCAAGAAGATCAAGAAATTCTCGAGGAAATAAAACTGCTTGCCGCCTCAGCGGGAGCAATTGTAATTGATACCTTGACTGCGTTTAGACGCTCTCCTGACGCCTCAACTTACATTGGCAAGGGAAAAGTCGAAGAAGTCAAAGAGCTAGTCGAGTCTGCCGAAATAGAACTGGTGATTCTTAATCACTCGATAAGCCCGATTCAAGAACGAAACTTGGAGCGTGCCTTAGAAGTTCGGGTGCTCGACAGAACAGGTTTAATATTAGATATCTTTGCACAGCGAGCTACTAGCCACGAAGGTAAACTTCAGGTTGAGCTAGCCCAGTTGCAACATTTATCGACGCGCTTAGTACGTGGCTGGACTCATTTAGAGCGGCAAAAAGGGGGTATTGGTTTACGTGGGCCAGGTGAAACTCAGTTGGAGACCGATCGACGACTTATTGGTCATCGCATTAAGGTGCTCAATAAGCGCTTAGATGTTGTCTCCGCTCAACGTCAATTACGACGAAAGTCTCGCGCTAAAGTGCCGGTGCCAACGGTGTCACTGGTTGGTTATACCAATGCCGGAAAATCGAGTCTATTTAACAATATCACCAACGCTGATGTTTATGCCGAAGATCAGCTCTTCGCAACCCTTGACACGACAATGCGACGCGTTGAGTTGGAGCAGTTCGGTACCACTATTTTGTCCGATACAGTCGGTTTCATACGCGACTTGCCGCACTCCTTAGTCGAAGCTTTTCATTCAACGCTCGAAGAAGTCAGTAATGCTAATTTACTGCTACATGTTGTCGACGTGGTTAGTAACTACCGAGAAGATTGTATTAGTGAGGTAAATAAGGTTCTTAACGAGATCGGGGCTTCTGACATACCGACCATTATGATTTTCAATAAAATCGATTTAAATGGCTCGCCAGCTAAAGTAAAGCGTAATGACAATGGTTTGGTAAACGAAATCTGGTTATCAGCTCATACTGGTGAAGGAGTGAGCCTGTTGCTAGATGCTATTACCGAGTATCTATCGCTCTTGCACATGCGTTGCAAATTAGGCTTGCCAGCTAGTAATGGGAAACTACGCGCGGCCTTGTATGAAAGAAGCCTGATTAAAGCTGAAGCCATTAATGATGATGGGTCCTTTGAGCTAGAGCTAGAGCTATCGCCTGCAGATTTTGGCTGGCTGGAGAAGCAAGATGACATTAATGAAATAAAGCGTCTAAAATAAACCGCATATAGGCTTGCTTGTACTCACATTAATCACTATATATTTGCTAAACTTGTATAAATAAAGAACATAATAGTTTTAATCCCTTTTTTGGAGAAATAACGCATGCCGTGGAATGAACCTGGCTCAGGTAATTCAGGAAACCGAGACCCTTGGGGTAACGGAAATAAAGGTAAGGGCAATCAAAGCCCTGATTTGGATCAGATAATAGATAACGTCCGTAAGCGTTTTGGTGGCGGTGGCGGTAGTGGCTCAGGTAAACGCAAAGGGTTATTTTCTCCTTGGTTGATTATTCTGCTGGTCGCGGTGGCCTATTGGGGCATGCAATCGTTCTATCAAGTTGACGAGGGTAATCAAAGTATTGAACTTCGTTTTGGTAAGTTCAAGCAAACCGTCGGAGCTGGTCTGAACTTTATCGCTTGGCCGCTTGAAGAGAAAATTGTTATTGATACACAACAGCTACGAACGGTTGAAGTTGGTTATCGAAGTAATTCACCAGAGCCTAAAGAAGCGCTGATGTTGACGCGAGATCAAAACATTGTCGATGTCACCATGGCGGTTCAGTACACCATCAAATCAATTGAAGATTTGGTTTTTAATGTTGGTGATATCTTTCAACCCGGCGGTCTAGAAAGTGTCGTCCGAAGCGCCACTGAAAGCGCGCTGCGAGAGGTTGTAGGTAGTACAGAGATGGATGATTTGCTAACCACTGATCGGCCCATAGTCGATTCTGAAACCAAAGCATTGCTGCAAAATATTTTAGATCGATACAAAACAGGCATTCTAGTTAAGTCAATCGAAATTCAAGATGCTAAGCCGCCGGTGCAAGTACGTGACGCTTTTGATGACGTGGTACGTGCCGACCAAGATAGAACTAAGCTTACTAACCAAGCCGAAGCCTACGCCAAGAAGCTTGTGCCGAATGCACGTGGTGAGGCATCTCGAATTTTGCAAGAAGCTGAGGCGTATAAAGCCAAAGTAGTTGCTGAAGCAACCGGTGAGGCCGAGCGATTCAATCGAATTCTAACCGAGTACCAGAAAGCCCCTGCGATCACCAAAAAACGCTTGTACATTGAAACAATGGAAGACGTTTTGGCGGATAGTAGCAAGGTGTTAATCGATCAAAATGCGGCAGGTGGAAATAGCCTGATGTATTTGCCAATCGATAAAATCATAGAAAGTAACAAGCGTGGTTCAAGCGGATCAACGTCGGTGCGACGCGATGATGTATTACCGTCATCCCAAACACCAAGCCAAGCTTCGCAAATCCAGACCGTCGATAGCAACAAACGAGGAGGTCGATAAATGAAATCCGATAAAATTTTGATGGGCATCGTTTTTGCCCTAGTGGCTGCTGTGGTTGTTTTTGCCAGCACTGTATTTACGGTTAATGAATGGGAACGAGGTTTAAAGTTCCAATTTGGTGAGTTCTCGGGCGAAGAAATACAGCCTGGAATTAATTTCAAAATCCCAATCGCCAACACTATTGAAACCTATGATATTCGCATTCAAACGATGGACAGGGCGCCTGAGCGCTTTATAACCGTCAATAAAGAAGAGTTATTGGTAGATAGTTTTGTTAAGTGGCGGATCAGTGATCTCCAGACTTACTATAAAGCCGTAAAAACCCGAGCAAATGCTGAAAACCGCTTGGAGCAAAAGATTAACAATAGTCTTAAGGCGCAAATTGCTAAGCGCACAATTGCCGATGTTGTTGCTGGTGATCGTATTGAAATAATGAATGTGGTGCAGACGGCAATTGTCGAAGAAGCGGTGTCAATTGGCGTTGAGGTTGTAGACGTTCGGCTGAAGCGAGTTGACCTAGCCGATCAAATTCAATCAAATGTATACGAGCGGATGCGGTCTGAACGTCAGCGTATAGCTAACGAGTATCGTGCCGAAGGTAACGAAAAAGCGATTGAAATTCGAGCTAATGCCGACCGTGAAAAAGTTGAACTTGTCTCTGAAGCCGAAAAGAAAGCACAGCTTACTCGAGGTGACGCTGACGCCACCGCGATCAAGACTTATGCA
>JAFMHC010000277.1 GCA_017854775.1 Gammaproteobacteria bacterium
GCGGGGTAATGGGGTAAGGTAGCATTAAGAGGTGGATAGTCAGCCCGGGCTGGATCTGTTTTTGTTGCAAAGTAGTAAAGCCGACCATCAACATGACGTTGCCCAGCAGAGACAACAGGATTGCCTAGATAGTTAAGGTTTAATTTTTGATAAGCGGCATAATCGCGAAGCGGAGTATTAGGGCTACCGCTTGGAGCAAAATCAGAAAGTATACTCGTATCTAAATACATCACAGGCAACTTATCTTGAGTTGCGTATTCGGTTTGAAACATTTCATTCATAGACAAAACATAACTGTATGCCTTACCCCATGTAGTTCTAACCATTGAGTGTTTATGCCCTGAATCTTGGAATACTTGAGGAAAATAATTTTTTAAAAATGGTTTTTTTTGAGACGAATAATAAGGGTCCAATAAGTCTAAGCGCTTTGGAAGTGCAGTACGCCCAATATTACCGCTTACTCGTTTCCACCACATACGCGTTGCGGTTTGTACGGCAGCCTGATTACCCAGAGAATGCCCAGCAAAAAGAATATCTGCGTTTACTTGATTGCCGTCTAGCACGCCTGCGATCATTTCTGCAGCCATAACGCCAACAGATGGGACTTCACACACTTGCGGCACAAACACTTCTTCCCAAAATGGCGTATGCTGTTTAAATTCAAAAAATCCTGTCTTGATCGTCGCAGGGCAGGTCTTAGTCGTATCGACATCGTATATCTCATGAGTCAGACTATGCGTCTTGCAAGCTAATGCCTGAACAAACGCCTTACAAGTCGCCGAGTTCTCTCTCAATGTAACTAGGGCGTTGAAATCATAATAATTTGATCGATTGAGTATAAATCTTGCGGCTGATTTGGCCTGAGACAGATCCGTGGCATTGTGCATCTTTATGCCATTTAACTGATTTTGGTTCATCCCAGATACGTTTGCGCTTCCAGAGAACTGTAGCGCCTTGAGCCTAATACTGTTAGCGTAAGACTCTTTATCCGCAACGGAACTTGAATTCTTTACAACCTTCCAAAGATACTTATCAGCAGTCCCTGGCTCGTAATATTTAAATCTCATGCCGGTGGCCCCATTACTGGACCAAATCTTGGCCTCAGCAGCATTCACATCAAAGTTTGCTAAAGTGGCAAACTCTCCTCCCCCAGCCCCAGAACCGACTAAGAGATTTTCGCCGCTGTCATCAGCCCATGGCGTCCAATAAAATATGGCTACATTCCAATTATTCCGCTTCCAAGCCTCAAGGGTATTCTTTGTTTCGGTGTTAAATGTGTAAGTAAAATCTTCTTCTTTTCGATCAGACACAGCGCCAGGTTGCCAACCATGAAAATAGATAATTGTCGGCCTATTGGGGTTATAGTAGTTAGAACCAACAGTCGCCGGAGCCCAGGTGGCGTGATTTACAGTGGCCGAAACAGCGGAATTACCACCAATCGCACTTGTGTCCCACCAATATAATCCGTACCGACCTACATTCCCATTTTCAGCACCAAAATTTAGACCAATCGCCGATGCTTGAGAGCTAATGGTCGTTATTATCGCTATGACAGCGATACGAAGATATCGCCTCATTGCCGTTAATCTTGATTTGTGTGTACTCATAAATCACCTCAAGTTCCTTGTTAAGTTAGTTTAGTCAATCATTTTTATTCGCTTTTGTGTTGGCGCTTGCAACGATAACTGACAGATGTCATATTATCAGCCGAGTCAACGGGCTGTCTTGAACTTAGTTCACACGTTCTTGACCAACATTGATTAATAAAAATCATTTTTATCAGTCCATTAAAAGTATTGTGTTTGCCATTGCTTTTTCTCAAACATACTTTTCATAATGAGGTCGGCAACAACCTAAAAAACTTTCTTTAGACTTTGCAGACCGAAAAACTTTTCAGGGCTTAAAAACCGACAAACCTTGAAGATGTCGAATGTAAAAGGTAGGAGTGGGATAAAAAAGTATCGGTAAAACCGACCGCATTAGTCAGATTGATTCAGGGCTCTTTTAGACTAACCGTTTAAAACCGCGCGCAGAAAATCCGCAAACGCTAACACTCAGTTTGTTGATCCAACGTTCAATCGTAAATATGCAAAGGGGCGACAAAAGGATTTAATTAAAACAAAATAATGGCTCTGAAAGAGTCAATATTTCAATTGTTTTCAAGGAGAACTATCCGCGATGATAGATAAAAACGAAAAGAGTCAATCCTATCTCGGCGAGACCTTTTATGCTTTGAGAGGCAACATTTTCAGTCCCATCAATATAAGACCAGCCTGTTTCTGCCTATACGCTTGCAAGTCAGCCATGACGATATACAGCAAGTTTGGCAAAACATCCGCTCACATTGCTCTGATACCACCTGGTGAAACGATCAATATTGACTGCGGTCAAAGTAAAGCTCTAGTCTTATATTTGAACCCCAAATGGGCGTCCGTTTTATTGGAAAACGACCGTAATGTAGTAACCGATTTTGACCAACACAATACACATATTGTCTGGAAAATCTATCAACAGTTAGAGAACCCATACCTTGGAGACAATCTTGAATTACTCGAGTACTGGCTAGACAAGTTGCAAACATCATTGTCTGAAGACCAAGAGCTGGATCAAAGAACGATTCAAGCAATTAATATGCTTGAAGACAGCAACGACATAAATTTCCAGATCACTGAGATTGCCAAAACGCTTAATTTATCACTTGGCGGATTTTGCAACTTTTTCAAACTAAAGACAGGGGTGTCGGCTAGAACGCTTAGACTGTGGATACGCTGTGCGCATGTAGTCAAATCAGTGGAGTTCGGCGGCAACCTGACTAGGGCGGCCATGGACCAAGGATTCTCCGATTACGCCCAGTATTCACGAGCCTTTAAGACGTTCGTCGGCGCGTCGCCCTGCACCATCAAAGCACAATACAATAAAATAGCCATTCAGCGATTTTCAGAGTAGTTGCAGGAATAACAGTACCGGGGCTTGAAATGTGAATGATCGTCTTGGGTGATTTCTGTCATTTCGGCCAAGCGAAGCGAGTAGAAAAATCTCAACGCTTCTTCTTCAACTCACTAAAGTAATCAATATCAGTAGGCAAGCCCAACACTTCACGCCGAACAAGGTCCATCGCCAAGGCGGTAGCGGTACGCTGAAACCCCAAACGCCCCATCGGTAAAAAGAACTTACGCGCGGTAATTTCTCCAGTCTTGCCCCAGGCCATCCAGACTGTACCTACCGGCTTTTCTTCGCTGCCGCCGTCGGGGCCCGCGATACCTGATATCGAAACCGCCATGTCAGCACCCGACTTTTCCATTGCGCCTTCGGCCATGGCGATTACAACGGCTTCGCTAACCGCTCCGTGTTCGGCTAGTAGCGATTCAGACACTCCCAATGACTGATGCTTAATACGGTTCGAATACACCACATAGCCAGCCTCAAATACCGAGGACGAGCCAGCTTCACTGGTAATCGCGGCGGCAATTTGGCCTCCGGTACAGGATTCGGCGGTTGTTAGCACTAGATTATTGTCGCGAAGCGCATCGTTTAACGCTTGACTGAGGCGGGTGCTGTTGCGGCCGATCACGTAATCGCGAAAGCGCGCTTCGAATTTTTCAACCCATTGATGATTTAGTGCCATATACTCATCGCCTACCGTAGCGAATTTCACTTCGATCACAGGCATCTGCACACGAAAGCCTAATTCGACCTCAGCTGGCCAGTCTGGAAACACCTCATTAACGGTGTCTTGCAAGCCAGACTCGGTGATACCAAATAAACGCAGCCGTGTGATATGACTCTTAGCTTCTATATTGCCGTGATCACGAATCAGCGGTAATAGATGGTTCTCGACCATCGGTTTAAGCTCACTTGGCACACCTGGAGTGCACATGATCAAACAATCATTGGCGATACAACGAAAACCAACAGCCGAGCCATTGGGGTTGTCAATAATCTCGCAAACCCCGGGCAAATCAGTCTGCTTGAGATTTGACTCAGTCATTACAAAACCGCGCCGAGTTGCCCACTCGTCTAATTTTGCGTAAGCATCGGCATTGCGCGTTATTGGCGAATCAATCGCTTGCGATAAGGCCACCGCAGTGAGGTCATCAACGGTTGGGCCAAGGCCGCCGTTAATGATTAGAACATCAGATATCAGACTTAACTCTTGGATAGAGCTAACCAGCAATGGTAGGTCGTCACCAACTACCTTTTTGATATAAGGAACTAAGCTTAGATCTTTAAGCGATTGCGCGATATACGCCGAGTTTGAGTCTACCGTGTCGCCGCTCATGAGCTCGTTGCCGGTAAGCAATAGTGAAATCTTCATATTTTTTCTCGATGGTTAGCCGGCTTACTATTGGTAAGTTCACTAAGCTTAAGTTGTGTTATCAGAGGTCTCTCTCGGTTAATGCTGGGCAAGTAAGCTTTTAGCCGCTTGACGCATTCGTGTGCGCTCCCAAACCAAGCGGAATTTACCGCCGCCTTTTTGTTGCCATAAAACCGCCGAACGAACAGCCGCCAGCAACATCGTTCTCACTTGCTCGGGCACACCGTCTTGCTGTAAATGCTCTTGCTCGCCTTGGACGATAATCTGCGGGCGCAAAATACTAATATGTGTCTGATAAACCTCTGAAAACGCATTGGCTAAATCGTCTTCTGAAAAACTGCTTAGCCGGTCAATTGCTTGGCCAAATTGACTGAATTTCTGTTGGTCAGTGTAAAGCTGCTTCTGCAATTGTAGAATCGACATCATGTAACGCAGCACTTCTAAGTCACTCATTTCCGGAGAGTTAAAAATCCCTTGCTCGATAAGCTTTAAACCGGCTCGAACTCCACCTAGGCCTCCAAATACGGCCGGTGTACTCATAGCATCAAGTACTAGCACCGATTGCATGGCGCTAGTATAAACAGCCGTATCAGCCACGCCGGTGCGAGCTAATGACTGCACCTGTTGACAGGCTTGCAATACGCCTGCAAGGGCAATAGTTCTCTCTTCGATGATATTCATAAGGTACTCTTTTATGACTAAATTTAGGTTTGTTCTGTTTTATCGCCAAGGATTCGGCGATAAAACGCCAATTCTTTTTGCCATGCGTCAATATTGTTGTTGGGCTGCTTAAACCCATGCGCTTCGTCGGCGTATTCTACATACTGGTGATCAATGCCGGAACTTTGTAAAACACCAATAACCTCTTGCGACACCGACGGCGGGACAACACGGTCGAGAGCTCCCTGAAAGACAATCATGGCACTCCCAAGCTGGCTCATCTTGTTAATCGGTGAGCGTTGGTAAAATTTACTTTGTGGCAGGCTCGATGTTTCCGGGTTAAAAATTTCGTCAACTAATCGGTCAGTATAGTGCTTTTCAAATTTATGCGTTGTTGCCGCCAAGGTAACTAGATTACCGATGCCGTAATAGCATGCGCCAACCTTAAATATCTCAGGGTATTCGGTCAAAGCTCTGAGAACCGCGTAACCACCAGCACTCTTGCCGCGAATACAAATTCGCTTCGGGTCAACCTTACCTTGCTCAATGAGGTAGCGAATACCAGCGACAATATCGTTGCTG
>JAFMHC010000046.1 GCA_017854775.1 Gammaproteobacteria bacterium
AGGTGTAATTTAATACACGGTGCACGATCGGCATTGCAATGGCATATTAATAAACCGTCAAGGTGGAATGCTTGGGCTAAAACGCTCAAGGCTACCAAGAAACCGAATGTTGTCGCGGTTGCGATGGCGAATAAAATGGCAAGAATGATCTGGGTTGTTTTGGCCAAAAACGAGAGGTATGAAGCTATCGCGTAGCGATTGCTTGAAAACATAAACGAATTAATCTCACCAGGTTTGCAATAACGTTAAATGAGAAAAACAGGTTAAACCACATTACTGAAATCTGTATAAATCAATAGCTCTCGAAGCTGAAGGTCTTTTAAGAACAGTGATGTGCGAATTATCATTTTGAGCAGCGGCAAGTAGTTCCGCGCAAATAGCTCGGATACATTGCCGCAACCTAACTTCTCAAAAAACGCGATTGACAGACAGGGGCGAGTCATACATTTGATTTATGATGTGAAATAAATACTACAACCACAAGGACGCACATCGCTAATAATAGTCAATTTAGCAGCACTGAACAGTTCCTTAAAATGGCTATCAGGCCTATATCCAATCTCCGAGTTCCAACTAGTCTTTAGGCTTTGCGCCTCAGCATTAAGTTTTCTTGACTGCCAGAGGCTCTCTAAACAGGCTGGCGGTTATAAAAACCTGCTGCCGGCATTGATTCCACATAAAAAAGTGAAATATGAAAATACGTGTTAGTTCATTTCTTCGCAGACGAATTGGTGGTCGAAGTAAGCAAGTCTGTTAGTTTATTCAAAAAATATTCTATCTGATGCCGATCACTGCGCGTTAACCCTTCCAAAGACAGCATAAAATGGCAACTCTTGAGCACCAATAATAACCTAGGGTTTTTGGGAACAGTTGCGACAGAAAGATACCGGTCCAGCGAGCGTGTGCGAAGCCGGCCATCGTCAATATTAACTTTCCAGATTTTACTTTGATCCGCGAACTCAACTTTATTCGACGACGTTACTTTCTGCCAAACCGCGATACAAAAACTCATACAATCTGTAACGAGTTTGCCTACATAAACCGAATCTCTAACGTAACTATGCTCCAAATAGAAATCGAACTGTGCGATTGCATTCTTCTCGCGATCAATAGACAGGTCAGATTTTTCCTCTCCAAAGGCAAGCACCCGATACCGATCTGAGAACAAAGTATGAATTCTCATATGACTATAACCGCTCAAGGATTTAAACTCGCTGACGTTAAATTCTATCAAGAAGTTTTCAGCGCTAAATTGAATCGGCCGCATGTGATAATCAAATTCCTTGATATAACTTTCGATGATTTCTGTATCGCTTGTTTCAAGAAAGTTTGAGTATGCGATTTTGCCCTGACTATTTAAGACGGCAACGGGAAAAACAAGGTGCTCAAATACCCTTGAAAAATTAACAGGCGGCTCTTGCAGGATTTTTAATATAGATTTATGCCTGTTGATATCTTGGCGTAGCATCTGATTGCTCTTGAGAATCAATTTATGTCGATAGCGGAAAATAACTAATACGCAGGCTGATGCACTTAACGCCAATAGAAAATAAAAGAGATAGGATTGCCTCTGCTTTTCTAATGCGATAACTCTGAGTTGCTCCTCTGTCAGCTTTGACCGCACACTTTCAATATGTAATTCATGCTTTATGTTGAGAAAGTCTCTTTTGCTGCGCTCTTCAAGCTCACCCAATTTTAACTGGTGATATTTTAGGTTCCAACCATCGGCTTGCATTGGGTTTCCTCGAGCAGACTCGATATCACTCAACAGCTTAAATAATTCGATGCCGTACTGTTGTGTGTTGTGCTCTTTTGCTTGATCAAGCGATTGATTCGCATAACTAAAAGACTGATTCAGATTTCCTATGTTGAAATTCACTAGTGCATATTGATAATAGATATAGGCTTTATTTTGGTTGATTAGGGTGCCACTGCCAATGAGGCGGCTTAATATTTTCTCTGCGAGCTCGTAGTTGTCCAAATCGATTAAGGCATCAATGAGGTTGACTGTCCGTAGCACCTTTGCCGTTTCACCGACGATAGAGGACAACCCTTGTTGCAAAAGTTCGAGGTAATATTCGCTTTGGCGGAGATCACCTGACTTCGCATATGCGGTGGCAAAGTATGAATACAAGTGTATGAGTTGGCCGTCGGTAACTCTATTGTTACCAATCTCACGTATTAATTCGTACGCGTACTGATAATATTCAAGCGAGGTTTGATATTCGCCGATTTGGTAATGCATTAGGCCTAAGTTCGTCACGGTCGAACGTTCCAGTGCCGGGTTTGATAAACTTTTTTTGATTTTTAAGCTTTCGCTTAGATTTTTAATTGCGGCACTATAGTCTTTCTTCTTTAAGGATATCAATCCTAGGTCATTTAACGATTTAGCAATTTTTTCCTGATCATTCAGCACTCCAGCCAGCTCACTCGCCTCTTGGTAGTAAGTGTAGGCATATTCGTACTTTCTATTTAAACGATAATAATTACCTTGTCGCCGTAACAATTCATAGCGCATTTGTTGTGACAATTCATTCCTTGATAATTCTAATATGTCAAAATAACTTTCTTCGATCCTGCCTTCGTGAACCGCAATATCAAACAAAACTAATACGGCCCATTGATATCGATCAGAACTAGAGGCTTCTCTTTCGACTATTTGTGAACAAATTTGCTTTGCTTGATCAAATTTCCGCTCTTTAAATAGATTGTTGCACTGGGTCGCCGAGGAATGATGTGAATACATACACAGCATTAGTATCGTGAAAATAGATTTGAGGATATTCATTTCAGAGGTATTAGCGGTTGTGTAAATTCATATGTCAAATCCGAGCAGGCGTAGTGCATTAAAACGACTAAACCCTCATCATAAAATGATGAGGGTTTAGTCGCATGTTCAGTTTATCCAGATACGCCATCGCCAGGGCTAATCGGCGTGAGTGGCTCTACAGGGCAAGGTACACCAAACTGGTCTACACACATGACTTTTACCTGACCGCAATAGCTAGTATCTGACAGCCCTTGTGTGTCGGTCACTCGCAAATGTACTCCTGCATACGGGCCCGCCCATGTTAATGGAGCCGTGGTCAGAAACAGAAAATCGCTGGCACTGGTTGAAATAACATCCTCATAGATGGAGCCAGGAAACCGAACCCACTCGAACAAGGCATTGGTAATATCGCCGTCAGGGTCAATGCTAGCCGTGCCATCCATAATGGCTGAGAGAGAATTAATTCCTAAATTAGGCGATATGTCGCAAACCGCTTCTGGTGGAAATTCGGGCACAACAGTCAATATTTCACCACTGTTTCCATTAGAAAAATTGGGTGTCTGGCCCATTTCCACGTCCAGAAACCCACTGATGATGCCTTGCAAACTTGATGTTGGCGCTGGCGCGGCAGGGGAATTCCCATAAGTCCAATAACTTAATTCATCTGGTGCATTAGAGACATCACTCGTACAGGCCATGTTTTTGACTCCCATGGCAAATGCAAATGAACTATTTGTTTTAGCCCAGCCGCTATTGCTTGCTCCATTCTTCCCTTCCGCGGACAGAGCGGCCATACTTTTGAGGGTCAGTTTTGTGATCCCGTCAGAGAAGTTTAGGGGAATATTGGCAATCGAGTTCTGCGTATTATAAACAGCGTTAAGACTGTTCTGCAGGTTCTGACTTGATTGCCCTTCTACTTCCACTAAACCGGAAAAATGCTGTAAACCGCCGGCCGCTGCAGGCAAAGTAGCGGCTGCAATTGTGCCAGCGGTAGCACCAGCCGTAGCTCCAGCGGTTAATCCAGCCGTTGCTACCGTGATACCGGTGCCTACTAGGCCCAACAACTTCTGAGTATTTAAGTTCCAGTTATAAACAACGTTACTTTCTAATTCCTTAAATATGAGGTCTTCTTTAAAGGCTGCCCCTAAGCCTGGAATAGAACGGGAAAACTGAAAGCTCTCAGCAGCCCCTGCGTTTGCTCTTTTTGTCAGTAAACCGCCGGAATTAACGATAATACTCGACTCCAAATCGCTATAGTAATTCGCTGTTGCGACAATCTCGCCGTTACAACCGCTCAATGCACCGCAGTCCAAGCCTAGGTTGTTGATACAATTCATCCATAAACTCACTTCATGAGTGGCTTCAACTACCGGGTCTAACTCGATGCTATTCTCCCGTCCATTGTAAGTCACTCTATGAATACGGGCACCATGTGCTAACCCCATTGTGCTGTATTGCGTGACTGTCTTTCTCTTTACATTGCCAGAGCCAGTCAATTCTTGGTGCACTACCTCGGGGTGATTAACAAAATAATTTGGGGTAGGCAGTAGTGCTAAAGCCGACAGGCCAACCTCGCAATTGCATGTTATTGATTTGTTAATATTGCCTAACAGGAGCGGTTCTTCACCTGGAACACCAGTGGGCAGTCGATCTTCGTCCACACCCCACTTTCTTAGTACTGTTCTTGCTTCTTGTAAAACCCTGTCCGATGGCAGATTGTTATTAATATAGTTTGGCAATGACCCATGCTGGTTATACCTGGGTGTACGTCGAATATCATCCCACGCCTTAAATAAATCTCGATTGGTCGCCTGCAAATACGTTTCCAGGGTCAATCCATTTGCTTCTAATAGCTGGCTTTTGAACTTCGAATAAGTGAATGGCTTTAGACTTTTCATCTCGTCGATGAAGTCCGGCACATTGGGTTGACTTTGTTCTGAGCTTGGTGATTTTTGGTACTCAGAATAGATATCGGGGTGATATTTTTCAAAGAATGAAATGACTTTTTGCTCACCTAGCTCGTTGGTAATTTTTGTCAGCCATGCGTAATACTCCTCTGGGGCCGTATCATTGGTATATTCCTCGATGGGTTCGATTTTATAAGCGCCTGACTTCCAGCCTTCGAATAAAGTCAGAAGCCCTGGAGAAACATGGAACACGCTATTTTCTCGACCATCCTCAGTGTTAGTTAATGTTGTGTCACGCTCTGCCTCAGCATGTGAACACATACTTGAGATAGAGAGTGATAGGAAAAATAGTATTTTTTTCATTATTAAAAAGCCCTGTTGGTCATTTTCTTAACAGGCGATAGCAGATAATCACCTTAACCGAATCGGTTATAAAACTACCGTCCCAGCATTGGGACAAAGAAATGCTAACAGGGCATTTTTTCCTATTACATGATTACTGAGGGGCAAATTAGGGTAAATTTTTTACTTTTAGTGGTCATTGCAATGATGCTAGCTCAGAACCGGGTTCGATTTAGAAACATGTCAGAGAGCGCCGCTCTACATGTCAAGTTCAAGCACCTTAGGACAGGCTTGAAGACAGATGAATACAATACTTTCATCACTGACAGGATATTTGTCACTGCCAAAATCATCATGATGACTGCCCAATGTGTCTTGTTCCATAGCTTGAACAAAACTTTCAGGGCCTATGAAATAGGGTACCTGAGACAACGCTTTACAATAATTCACAGCTCCCAAAGCACTCTTCATAAAGCCATCGACTTCCCCGCACGTTAGAAGAGGCTTATCGTTTGGCGGGTTTCCGTAGATATTGCATCCTTGCAAGGATTTACTGAGACTTGCGCCAGCTGAGCCCGAAGGAATGGGATAAGTTGGATCCATGTTATACCAAAGCTCGGCTTGGGTCTGATCAAGACTTATCAGATTTATGGTTTGCGATGAGAGTTGAGATGAATTGCAACTGGCGGTTAACTCTTGCTGATGAGGCAACTCGTGTGCTGATGCTAAATGCCCAACGGCTAATAGAAGAAACAGAAATTTTGTTCGGTTCATAGTTGTATTTCAATGATAGTCGCTGTTGGGATTAGTGCTAACGATGGTCACACAAGCAGATTTTTTTCACAATATTCCTCGCAGGATAAATAGGGTAAAGAAATTTATACCCACTTTTTCCTATTCATATCGCCACATTCTTTCATCGATTATTAGTTGCCAGAAAACACCCCACCTCGGGAGCATTATTTGTCAGCTCAAGTTCAGATCTTCAAATACAAGCACCAAAAAAAACGGCAACAATGTGATTAACAATGTCGCCGTTCGAGATCAGAGTTGACGGAATCTAATGATTAGAACTCCTTCAAAATCGTCAATTTTAACCTTACGGTTTTATCTAAAAAGCCCCTGTGGTGGTTTTATTAGCATCGGCATTGAAGGTATTGTTGCCGCCCGACTGCCACTCAATATCTTGGCTTGGGTTGCTTTCATTGCGTTTTAGACACTTCCAACTGACGCTTTGCCCAGTGGCTACCTGAATGGTTTTACTCCAAGTCGGGAAGCCGGCTACATCTAGCTTGATTGCATTGCTCGGGCTCCATGCCCCCAGTTCAGCAACACTGCCGACGGCGTAAACCGATTGGCCGGTAACCGTATTGCCGTTGTTACAGACAAAAGTCACATCGACAACGTTGCCGGTATTACCGCTCTTTTTGTTTACTGTAATTTGCTTACTATCATCGTTGAACGTGATGTCGTAGGTTCCGGCACCTTGGGTAATCAAGACGTCTTGATTCGGGTAGGCTTCAGACCAATTTGTAAAACGTGTGATCTTGAAGCGCGGGTTATTGTTAGCAAAAGTTTGGGTGGTTCTCCATAATCCATCACTGAAGCTCATGGCACTGGTGCCCCATGAATTTGCTGTGCCACGAAAATACGCATCATCCCAAATAGCGCCGTCTGGGTCGCCACCGCCCATGTTAGTTCCAACATGGATTGCCGAAGCGTTGTAAACAGCCACATTAAAATTGGCACGACCGTCGCTGCCAACCGTTATGCTCGGGCCGGTACAGGCCTTAGTTGCGCTGTTAAATTCACCGTTGATAATGTCACAATATTCGCCTTCGGGCATGCCAGTTTGTAAGCTTTGAACCAGTGTTGAGTTATCTTCACGGTTGATTGCGACAAAGCCTAGACCGCCCCGACCAAATGCGATTTGGTTGTTGCCATTGTCCCACCAATTGCTTAAGACAAACTGTGCCTGAGTGGCATTACGAAAACCAACCATGTTGGCCACACCTCTCCAACGATGCTCGCACACCCAGTTAACGCTACAAGCGTCACCTGAGTTTGCGCCATTCGCTGGCGGCCCTTGATCATGATCGTCAAAGCGATAACTCGACATTACTTTGGGGTACCCATAAGGATAGGCCAGCGCAAAAATTTCACCGATGTAGTACAGACCGCTGGTGTCTTTATAGGTCAGAGTGTTGCTTGTATTTTGCCGCTGGTCATCGTGATTCGAAACAAAAACAACCGCTTTATCACTCGGCAACCATCCAGAAAAATTGACGATATTGCGAAGATCCTTCAGTGGCGCGCGACCTTTAAAGTAGTGCCCCATGGTGCGTTCAAAATTGAATTCTGTTACATCGCCAACGCCAGTATATTCAGATGGTGATACCGCTTCGCCAGCAGCGCCAATAACTTCCTGAAAAATATAGGTTGCTTGATTCAGCTTAGATTTTATCGCGGCTATATCAGCAACCGGAATGTGTTTCGCTGCGTCAATTCGAAAGCCCGCCACACCGAGACCGATTAGGTCATTCATATAATCGGCGATTTTTTGACGCACATAGTCTGACTCAGTTTTTAGGTCATTCAAGCCAACCAAGTCACAATTCTGTACCTGCCAGCGATTTGTATAATCAATGTTTGACGACGCGCAGCCGTGGAAATCATTTGTGCCAAACGGCACCTCTGGAAAACTTCTGTCCAAAGCTGCCATATGGTTGATTACCGCATCGACGTAAATATCGACACCAACCGCCTGACAACGATCGACCATATTCTTAAATTGGCTGCGATTGCCACTTCGACCAGTTATTTCATAACTAATCGGCTGATAGCGAGACCACCATTCATCACGAGTTATGGATTTTTGTGGCGGCGAGACTTGTACGGCGGCGAAGCCCTTAGGCCCAAGGTGCTGCTCACACTCCTGCGCTATGTCACTCCAACTCCATTCGAATAGATGAACAAATGCGGTTCGAGACTGTGCTTGAGCTGTTTGGGTGATGCCTAATAACAATAGAAAGCTGATAAAAATACTGCAAATAGTCCTGGCCGAAAATCGGCTGCTTGAGTACGTAGGGCTCCTCATATAATCCTCTTTAATATTTAATATAAACTGGGGGACTAACAGGATAGGGCGGCAATTATGGCGACACAATTAACGACATACGTATTCAATTGAGCAGATCTGCCTATGAATACGTATTCATCGAAGGATCAGAGCCATAAAACTTAATCAGCGAGCTTATGCAGGCAAAACCAAATAGCAAACTTTAAGATACAATAGTCTAGCAAAGTTCGGGGGCCATAGAAAAATCAGGCACTTGAACTGAGCGATAAACTTCCTTAAACTATATCTATGGTAAAGGATTATCCAAATTTAACTTTGTTTCTCAAGCGTTGCTTACCAACGAGAACAGATATTGTCTGGCTAGTACTGCTTTCAATGCTATGCAATGCGGTATTGCCGTTACCTGTAAATGCCGCACCGTATACGCTAGGCACGGCTACGTCAGCGACACCCAACCAAGTTCTGATGTGCACCTCAAGGGGATATCAATGGGTTGACGTTAGCAGCTTAACCGAGACCAAAATCGATAGCGCGCATTGTTTGCTATGCCTCAGCATCGACCATCATTCAGTCGCCATACTCCCGAACCACACCATTGCGCTGTTACAGCAATCGCAGCAGTTTCAGGCCATCACGGCACTGGCCGATTTTCCCTCGGCAAATCCCAAGTTACCCCGAGTGCGCGCACCACCAATAATTCTCTAGTTCGAATATCTAAGTCGAACACGATCCATCGTTATGTCTATATAGCTGATTATGTCACTGTATTGACGATATTTAGTTGCCTGATACATCGGGCTAATTGAGAGAATTTATTATGAAAAAAACATTATCTATCGCAGCTGCTATCGCAACCACTATGGCCGCAACCTTCTGTGCCACCGCTCATGCCGATGGCCAATCCAACCACAAGTCGACCGCGTCGTCTCATGCACCGCTGGGTGTGATGGGAGACCACCTACACAATCAAGGCGAGTTTATGTTTTCGTATCGCTATATGCATATGGATATGGACGGCAGTCGAATTGGCACTCGACGCGTATCAGCGCGTGACACGGTTGGTACTATGGGCCAGCCAGGTCAGTTTTTGGTCGCGCCCACTTCAATGCCAATGGACATGCACATGCTAGGAGCGATGTACGGTTTGTCAGATAACATCACGCTAATGGGTATGGCAAGCTATGCAAGTAATTCGATGGATCACCTAATTCGAAACGGTCGCGAGTTTACCACACGCTCATCTGGTATCGGCGACACCAAACTAAGCGCAATGGTTAGCCTTTTCGACAATGGCCAGCACAAAGTGCATTGGCAACTCGGCGTTAGCCTGCCTACCGGCTCAACGACCAAACGTGATGACACACCGGCAATGAAAGATGCATTTTTACCCTACATGATGCAGATCGGCTCTGGCACCTATGACATATTGCCAGCGATCACTTATGCAGGTCGAAGAGATACGGTAAGTTGGGGGGCACAATTAAACGCCGTGGTCCGCACGGGTAACAACGACGAAGGCTACACCTTAGGTGATCAGCTGGGCGCAACTTCTTGGATCGCCAAAGATCTGAATGACCATCTCAGCCTATCCTTACGCGTTAATTATCAAGATAAAGATGCTATTGACGGACAAAATCCAGCATTAAACCCTAGCACCATTCAAACGGCCGTCCCAGCGTTGCAAGAAGGCGAGCGGATCGATTTGTCGCTGGGTGTAAATTATCTATTCGGCAACGGTCACCGCTTGGCTATTGAATACGCCAGCCCGGTTCGGCAAGACTTAGTAGGCCCGCAGCTTGAGATAGATTCGGTATTGACCTTAGGCTGGCAAAAAGCATTCTAAACGCGCCAACCAGAGCTCACTATAACACCTCACTTAAGTACTTTAATGAGGTGTTATAATCACTGTTGCTAGATATTATTTTGACCAAAAAAATGAGCAACAAAGCCCAAACAAACAAGAAACCACCCTCGCTCATTTCGTTAATGTTCGAAGCTAGAGCGGCCGTCGATTTCGCCTCGGTTCCTTTGTCTTTACTTGGGAGTAAATTCTCCGCAAAGGCAAACGAGGGCGCGTTACCAATTATCATGTTTCCTGGCTTTGGCTCAGATGAACGTTACTTAAAAGCTCTCGAATACTATTTACGCAACTTAGGCTACAGCACCGAAGGTTGGGGTTTGGGGGCAAATTTAGCAGGCGCCGACATTCAACATACACTCGAAGACCTATCGCCGATTTGGGAGTTCGACTACCCTGAAAACTACACTCCCGAAACATATAAAGGTGAGGGTGGAGTACCAATGTTATGCGAAAAAGCGATTGATCGAGTTAGGCAACGCTCGGAAGACCTAGACTCACCAGTGGTTATTATTGGTTGGAGCTTAGGCGGTTATATCGCCAGGGAGTGCGCTCGCGAATTACCCGACCATGTAGCCCAGATTATTACCTTTGGGGCACCGGTTATTGGGGGTCCAAAATACAGCCGCGCGGCGGCTCTATTTAGAGCAAGAAAGTATAATTTAGATTGGATAGAGCAAGCGATTGAAAAACGTAATAACAAACCCATTAGCCAACCAATAACCTCAATTTACAGTAACAGCGACGGCATAGTCGCCAGCCATGCAGCGCTTGATTCAGTTAGCCCCAACGTACAGAATATTCAGATAAACGCAGCACACTTAGGCATGGGCTTTAATCGTAAAGTATGGAAAGTCATTAAAGACTCGCTTTATGCTGAATCGCAAAAGCGTCTTAATCGCGAGTAATTTAGGCCTATATAACAAGCGCGGCGTAGACGTCATCGTCTATACAAATACTATTTGCGTTGAACATATTAACCGTTGCATTCGACACATTAATTCTCGCTAATACACTGGATGTAGACTAAGGGTAGGCGACACTCTAAAATGATTTAATCATTATTTGCTTCTAACTATCGCCAAGGCATCAAAACATGAGCTCATTAAACTCCAAACTTATTAAGAATAGTAGCTACATTAACGGCCAGTGGCATTCAGGCAATGGTGAGAGTTTTGCTGTGACTAACCCAGTAGACGGTGAAACGATCTGCACGCTCAAAGGCGCCGATAAAAGTGATGCGACTTTAGCGGTCGATGCCGCCGTTGCCGCGATGCCCGAATGGAGAGCCAAAACAGCTAAGCAACGTTCGGCTATCTTACGTCGCTGGTTCGAACTTATCATGCAAAACCAAGATGATCTGGCGGCGATTCTTACCGCCGAGCAAGGTAAACCACTGAGCGAAGCCAAAGGCGAAATCGCCTACGGGGCTAACTACATTGAATGGTTCGCCGAAGAAGGTAAACGCATTTACGGTGACACCATTGCTGGCGCTACAACTAGCTCTCGCGTGGTGGTGATCAAACAAGGTGTGGGCGTTGTCTCGGCCATTACACCGTGGAATTTCCCCAATGCAATGATCACTCGCAAAGCGGCTCCTGCGTTAGCGGCGGGTTGTGCGTTCATTGTTAAGGCCGCTCAAGAAACTCCATTATCCGCCCTAGCCCTAGCCGAGCTCGCGCAGCAAGCTGGAATTCCAGCAGGCATATTCAACGTAATCGTAAGTAACTCCTCACGCCCGATCGGTGAAGTACTAACTGGCGACCCCCGTATCGCTAAATTCTCGTTCACCGGTTCAACCGAAGTCGGCAAAATATTGTTAGCGCAATGCGCCACCACGGTAAAGAAAACCTCAATGGAGCTTGGTGGTAACGCGCCATTCATCGTCTTTAACGACGCCAATATCGACGACGCAGTTCAAGGCGCCTTAGTTTCAAAATTTCGTAACGCCGGCCAAACGTGTATTTGCACTAATCGAGTATTTATACAAAGCGGCATCTATCAGGAGTTCGCTGAAAAATTAGCCTCCGAGGTGACTAAATTATCCATCGGTGATGGTAGCCAAGCCAATGTTGACGTCGGGCCGCTTATTAATGACGAGGCAATCGAGTCAGTATCAGGCTTAGTTAATGATGCGATTAGTCAGGGTGCCAAGGTACTCGTTGGTGGTCATGTAGACGATTTAGGCTCGCGCTTCTTCCAACCAACGGTGCTGATCAATGTTACGCCAGATATGAGCGTGGCCACTGAAGAGATTTTTGGCCCGGTTGCACCATTGATTGAGTTCGATACTGAAGAGCAAGCTATCAAGCTCGCCAATGATACCGAGGTTGGTTTGGCATCGTATATCTACACCCGTGATATTGGCCGAATATGGCGTGTCGCTGAGGCGCTCGAATACGGTATGGTCGGTATTAACGAGGGAATTATTTCAAATGAAATGGCTCCATTTGGTGGCGTTAAACAATCAGGTATGGGCCGTGAAGGATCGAAGTATGGCTTAGAAGATTACTTAGAAATTAAGTACCTTTGCATGGGCGGCTTAGACCATTAGCTTAGGCCATTAAAGTAAGGCATGAAACTAATAACGCCAGCCGCCGAGCATTATTCAGAACTACTGTCATGGATAACTAGCGCTCAGCAACTAGCAGATTGGGCGGGTCCAAATATGGTTTACCCGAGTGATGTCAAAAAACTAACCAGCGACTTGCAATCAAAAAACTGGCCGTCGTTTGCACTAGTCTCACAGGACAATCAATTACTTGCTTTCGGACAGTATTACCTTAGGCAAGGGTGCTGCCATTTATGCCGATTAATCGTGTCACCAACGCATCGAGGCAAAGGCATAGCTAAACAGTTGATAGAGCGCATTTCTATTCAAGGCTGCCATCAGTTAGAGGTAAATACTCAATCTCTATTTGTGTATACGTATAACTCTTCAGCAATTAAAGCCTATCAAAAACTTGGTTTCGTGACCAAACAATACTTCGCCACCGACGCCATGAAAAACTGTCTATACATGACTAAGGATTAAAACTCATGGGGGCCAAATGTGACTACAACTGCGAGCATAATATAAATCAACCCCTTGTGGCCCATTAGACGTTATGAGCAAGCATGACAACCGTCACCACAATTAAGACCACGCCTGCGTTTAAAAATTAAGGTTGTGAGACAGCTCTACACCGTTGAAAATCTTCATCTAATAAGGAAGCTTCCAGTAATGGTGGCCTCTCCTTGGTGTTTTGGGAGTACCTGTCATATCAATGCGACCTGGATCGGTAGATAGAATAATGGGTCTCATCTTGTTAAATAAGACGTTCGTCCACCACCTCCAGACATAATTATCTTTTGCCCCATAGGCAAGGCATCTTGCCGATAAGCCGCCGTGACTGGCATCGTCTGCGACCTCTTTATGTTCAGCGTTATTCCATTTTACAAATTGTTGATTAGTGCCCTGTGGATCGTATCTATACTTCACCATTTGCGTGTGAAGATATTGATAAATTTGAAACGCTGCTGATACCTCATAATACGATTCTTCCTTTTCAATTTTTTTGTGCATATTGTTTCTGACCGCATTAAAATAAGCAAATGATGCGCTCCAGTTGAATGGCAGCGGCGCATTAACCGGATACTCTGTATCGCCTTCTTCGCGTAGACTTGCATACCAAGGTGTATTCACCATTCTACCCTGTCCATATGTCCCTGGAACCGCTTCAAACATCCGCTCTTTATAAAAACGTGAGGTTTTTTCTGTTGCCTTCAAATAAATTTTCGCAGTGACCTCATCTTCTGATCTTATTATCGCAACACCTAACTCAGCCAAATAAGCCCATGCAGCAACCGCTTGGGGGATTTCTAAACCGGATTTTGATTTGTATATGGAGTAAACGGCACCATCACCATCACTCTCAATTTTTTGCAATATCATTAGATCTTCCTGCCTTAGAGGATCCACTCCCAATACGTTATTAACATTTACCCAATACCTTACATCGTCCCAAAACTCCAAACCACTTGTGGCGGATGCAGTATTCACCAAACAGAAATATATTAGCAAGTAAAGGGCTGCTTTTTTGATCATCATAGTATTTTCTCTCACCTAAATAGTATTGGAAAATTAGCGCGGCTAAAGTATACAGAACATCTTACATGGACAAGCCAAAAAATTCCAAATAGTGAGGCGTGTTCTAGTCAACTCATAATTGGGAAAAAAAGACTAACCGATGTTATGCAGAACTGGCTATAACTGACTAAACATTTAAATTTTATAGAACCAGACATTAGCGGCCAATAATTAAATTCGCTAGCGGAGATAAGCGCTACTGCTTGAAGCTTAGCGCGGCGGCCCGGAAATTAAGATTCAGGCTCGGAGACATCATCAGTGAGCGCAATGGCGTCGAGCTTGCTGGCGTCAAATTGAATAACCTTGGGCTCGAGCTCCGGCATCGACTTATTTGCCTTATTCGAGAGTGTGTGAAAACGACTCACTTTGCTTTGCATTCCCGACAGCGAAGTTACTGTATCGTTGAAGTGTGTGCTGGCGGTATTCAGAGTTTTGCCGAGCTTACTTAAGCGCTCGGATACCAGCACTACCGAATTAAAAATATCGTTGGCTTTTTCGCCAATTTGGCGCGCTTCTTTATTACTTCGATCAAGCATCCAGAGGTTAGCAACGGTACGCAAAATCGGAATCAACGTTGTGTGCGATACCAAAATGATGTTTTTACTATAACCGAAACCGAATAGCTCAGGATCTTGCTTCATGGCTTCAATGTAGGCGGGCTCTACCGGCATAAACATTAAGATAAAATCTGGGCTATGGAGCGCGCTTAGGTTGGTATATTCTTTTGCAGCCAGCTCATTGATATGAGCACGCACCGCAGCCACGTGAGCCTTCATAGCAAGTGCTTGTTGCTCTGTCTCGGCGGCTGAACAAGCTCGTTCGTAAGCGTTTAATGAGACTTTACTATCAATAACAATGCACTTGTCGGCGGGCAGTTTGATTAAGTAATCGGTTTGCTTGCGCTTACCCTCTTGATCGGTAAACGAGCTTTGCTTCTGGTAATGATCATGCTCAATAAGGCCGCTCATTTCCAGTGTACGTTCAAGCTGAGCTTCGCCCCAAGCACCACGTTGTTGAGAGTCGCCTTTCAACGCGGTGGTGAGACTACTGGCTTCATCACGCATTTTAATGCCCATTTTCATGACATTTTCGATTTCGGTTTTAAGGTTGGTATTGCCCTTTACCGATTCGTCGTGAACTTCGTTTACTCGCTTTTGGAACCCTTCAATCTGATCCTGCAGCGGTTTTATTAGCGCACTCATGCCTTCTTTGTTTTGTTCAGCGAGCATCGCTTGACGTTCCTTAATGATCTCTTCTGAAACCACTTTGAACTCAGTTTTAAGTTGCCCCTTTTGAATCTCAAATTGGGATTTCAGTTCGAGTAGCTTTTCTTGCTCAGCTCGTAGCTTGGCATTTTGCTCGCGCACATCAGCTTCCAGCCGACTGACTTTACGATAACTGTTATCAACCATCTCGCGTAAGCCAAGACGCTCATTCTCGTTGGCAATGAGTTGCGCCGCTTTCTCATCGCGACTGCTTTTAAGCTCGGCTTTGTCAGCAATTAGCTGTGAGATTAGAGTGCTACTGCTATCTACTTTTTGACTCAGGATTAAGTTATTACTCCCCACTACCTCAATTTGCTGTTCATTGGTGGCTTTGCTTATCTCTAATATTTGGCGCTGCGCGTCTAACTTAACTAGTCGCTTTTTGCTTTTTGCGCTCACAAACAACAATGCAATAACACTAATCGTAATTACAGACACCAGCCAATAAACTGGTAGGCTTTGATTTAGCCAGGTTTGTAACCAAAGTTGTAGGTCGTATAAAGCATTCTCCATTCAGCATTTACCACGTAAGGTCATCGGGAATTTGATAGTCGGCATACGGGTCATCTTGATCTGGTGCTGCCGCTTCAGTATTGGTATTTACCACTACGTATTTAGCGTCACGTTCAGCGATTTTTTCAGCCACTGTTTTTGGAACCAACTCAAACGCCTCGTTGCCCATCGATATAATGACAATTTGATCGCGTGACAATTGTTTTTGTTGCTCGTCGGTAACGTAAATCTTCTTGACCTTTTTCTTTAAGGTAAAGCTGTATGAGGTATCTCCGTCTTTACGATCAAGCTTGGCACTATCAACGAGCTGTTTGATTTGTGCAAACTTAGCTTTGGCAGCCGCTTCGGCTTGGCGCTGCTCGTTCAAGCGCTTATCTTTCTTGGCTTTATCAAGCATCGCGCGCTGGGTACGCAATTGAACCTCACTTGGCTTATTGCGATTCTTCTTTGCAACCTGTGGCTGCTTTTTCTTCTTAGCGGGTTTAGCGGCTGTTTTCTTAGCCAGGCCAGCTTTTAATAATTGGTCTTTTAATGAAAGGCTCATGCGAATAATCCGTTTACTTGTTCAAAGCTAAATTCGTATCGTTGAAAGCAGAAGTGGCAATCGACTACTAAACTCGGTTTACCTTGCTCTTGCTGTTCGTTGATTAGTTTTTGTATATCGTCTTTACCAAGGCTCTTTATTGCACCAAGCGATTTCTCGGCTGAGCAAATGCAACCAAACTGCATTGCCTCAGATTCGAATAAGCGACACGATTCATCGTGAAACAGGCGCGTTAACGTTTGCTCGGCACTTAGGCTAAATGCTTCTTCAGCGTTTAAAGTATTAAGTAATGACTTAATGCGCGTAAAGTGCTCGTCGGCGGCGACTTTATCGTTGACTTTGTCTTGCGGTAAAGCGTGTATCGAAATACCGACCGCTTGTTGCTGATCGGCAAGCAAACGAAACAAACTCGGTAATTGCTCGGAACGCTGAAAGTAGTCTTCCAGACATTCGCCCAAACTGGCGTGCTCGATTGGTACAATGCTTTGGTAGCGCTCGCCTTGGTCTGGCGAGATAGTAATCGCTAAGGTCGCTCTATTCCCCAAGCCATCTAAGGCTATCTGATCATTCGCTGGTAGTTCCTCTGAGTCGTACTCAGAAATAGCCCGTACTCGGCGATCAGACATGCAATCGGCCATGATAAATTTAATTGGGCCATCTGTGCGCAACTGAATGGTTAAACTGCCATCAATCTTTATGCTGTCACGTAATAGTGTCGCAGCGAGTGCGAATTGGTTAAGTAAACTAGCAAGATTGGCAGGGTAATGATGGGTTGCTTGAATTGACTCACATGTCTCGCTTAAACGAACAATGCAGCCGCGAGCGTCGATCTCATCGAATACAAAGCGCTGTCGAATATCTGAATTTATCATGGGTAAAACTGTGTCTGTATGGTTAGCCATTATAAATCTAATTGGCGTAATTCATAAGGTTAAATCGGCTCAAATTGCTGAAAGCTATGCGCCAATAATATACTTAGTCTAGCAACCCATAGTCTAGAACCATAGTCTAGAACCGCAGACTAACAATCAAAGACTAACAACCACAGTCGGCTACACCAGCAGCCAAACGATAACGATCGATAGCAAAATTCGGTAGATCACAAACGGCATCATACCGACACGCTCGACAAAGCGCATAAACCAATGCATACAGGTAAATGCGACAAGTGCTGACAAGCCGGCAGCTAGAAATAGTAAGCCCCATTCAACTGCCTGCTCGCTGACCGCCAGTTCGGCACCCTTTAATAAGCCTGATAAAGCTATTATTGGTACCGCCATCAAAAATGAAAATCTAGCGGAGGCTACCCGACTAAAGCCCAGGGCTAGTAAAGCGGTCATTGTGACTCCCGAGCGAGATGTTCCAGGTATCAGGGCGAACGCTTGAGCCATGCCGACCAAAAATGTTTGCTTCCAAGTCAGAGATTCAACTGGCGCGCAATTCTGCGCGCCATTTCGATCTGCCCAACCAAGCAATATCCCGAACACCAGCGTGCTTGCTGCAATTATCCACGCGGCGCGTAAATTAGCTTCTATAAAATCACCAAGAAAAAGCCCAGCGAGCCCTGCCGGAATTGTGGCAAATATTACTAACCAGCCCAATTTACCGTGCACATCCCAGTTAAAACCTCGCCAACCAGCAAACCATGCAGGCGCTATCTGCTGAATTTCTTTGTTCAAAAAAACAACCACTGCAAGCAAGGTGCCAACATGAACGGCCACATCAAAAGCCAATCCTTGGTCGGCCCACCCTAGTAATTTTGGCACTAAAATTAAGTGTGCCGAGCTTGATATAGGTAGAAACTCGGTAATGCCTTGAACAATGGCTAAGACGATCGCTTGAAAAATGTCCATTTTGAATTAGGGGTGAAGATAGTGAACGTTAATGGGTTATAGTAAGTTTTTAGCCCTTTATTTGCACGAACATATGAGTCATCAAGCAAAAACCATTTTGATTACCGGCGGTGCTAAGCGCATTGGTCGGCAAATGGCCATCACTTTGCACCAAGCCGGTCACAATATCATCGTGCATTATCGCTCATCAGCTGGGCCAGCCTCAGAGCTTGTCGCACAGTTGAACAAGAAGCGTGACGCCAGTGCTGTTGCGCTGCAAGGCGAATTGTTAAATACCGCTGCGATTCCGAGCTTGGTGGCTGAGGCAGCCGATGCCTTTGGCGGAATAGACGTGCTAATAAACAATGCATCGACTTTCTACCCAACGCCAATTGAATTACTGCAAGAAGACTTTTGGAACGACTTGGTTGGCAGCAACCTCAAAGCGCCTGCATTCATGGTGAAAGCTTGTGTACCTTATATACGCGAACGAAATGGATCAATCATTAACATCGTTGATATTCATGCTCGTAAACCGATGGCGAACCACCCCGCTTATTGTTCGGCAAAAGCCGGTTTGGAAATGTTAACCATGTCTCTAGCACGTGATTTGGCCCCTTACATTCGAGTAAATGGCGTATCGCCCGGCGCAATTTTGTGGCCAGAAGATGATAGCGGCGTGGCAGAACAACAAGAAATACTAGAAAAAATACCGATGGCCCGCCTGGGTCAGCCTGAAGATGTCGCTAGTTTAGTTAGTTTTTTAGTTGACCAAGGCGACTATATTACCGGGCAAATAATCGCCGTCGACGGTGGGCGCTCAGTCGTTATTTAACTCAGTCGTTATTTAAATAGTCAGATGGTAAGAAAAATCTTGGCCTACGACACCGCCCATCTGCCAGCGCTTATGGGCGTTTACCACGCTCTATAATCACACCGACATTTTTAACTCCCTTCACTGCTTGCCCTTTATCAAGCTTTATTCGCACCCAAGGCGTACTAAATTGATCTAGTATCAATGTTGCGATACGCTCAGCCAATGTTTCAATCAGCTCGAAAGCATTTTCTTTAGCATAAGCTTGAACGCTTTGGGTAATCGCCTGATAGTCGAGCGCGTCTTTTAAATCATCATTCTCCGCTGCTTTACCAGCATCGGTAGCCAGTTCAATGTCGAGTATTAACGTTTGCGTGATGGCTTTTTCCCATTGCCACACACCGATGGTGCATTCGCATTTCAAGCCATGTAGATAGATGATGTCCATTATTTATTCCAATTAGAGTGGTGATTCTAAAAGTTGAATTTTACACAATTTTATTAACTCCATTTACTCTAACACAGTACAATTATACTTCTTAAAAAAGGCAGCCATTTAGGCGATAAAACACCATGTTTGAACTACCTTCTTTTATCTGGCCTATTCTAGGCTATCTGTTTGGCTCGATCTCGAGTGCGGTGCTGGTCTCCAAGGTGTTCCGTTTAGGCGACCCGAGAGAAACCGGCAGCGGTAATCCCGGCGCGACCAATGTTTTGCGCTCAGGCAATAAATTTGCTGCGGCTCTGACTCTTATCGGGGACGTACTCAAAGGGGTTGTTCCTGTATTGCTAGCCCAGTATGCCGAGGTAAGTAGTGGCGTATTAGCAATGGTCGCTATCGCTGCATTTATGGGGCATTTATTCCCAATATTTTTTGGCTTTAAGGGCGGCAAGGGCGTTGCCACCGCGATTGGCGTTTTTCTAGCACTCAGCTGGCAATTGCTTGTGGTGTTTATACTTACATGGGCATTGGTCGCAGCGATCACCCGTTACTCGTCACTGGCATCACTAATGGCAACGGCGCTAACTGGTGCAGCAAGTTTCGCGGTCTTTAATCAAGAACATCAATTGCAGTTGATAGGCGCAATTTTTTGGATCGTGGCGTTTACCTTTCAACGCCACAGAGAAAATATCGAACGCTTAAAAAATGGTACGGAAGGCAAAATCGGTCAGAAAGCTGAATAATGCCGATGGCCGAAGGGCTGCGAGCCTTACTGCTACGACTACGCTCGTAGCCTGCCTAAGCTATTCATTTTTCCTTGCTTGTATTACTCTTGCTTCTAATAATATAGCTACTTACCTAAACGACAACTTGGTTCGAGCTCTACGCTGCTATCAAGCAAGTGCAGGTAGGTATTAAGACTGTGATAACAGGCGACACTATTGACGGTTTCTGCTTGCTCAAGTGAGCTGACTTCGACTTCATGCCAGACGTGTTGGTAGCCCATTTCCGGTAATGGCAACCTCGGTACAATATCAGGCTGATTGACAATTCGAATGCCATCGACGATGTTGCTGTGGTAGGCATTAGCAAAGGCCGAGTCGCCGGTCAGAGGCGAGGCAAAGGTAAGCGATTTTACCGATGTCGAAGCCATCAACTGAGTTGCGCTGTAGGCGGTCAGAGTTGCTAATGAAGAGCCTAGACTGTGGCCAACAACAATTAGCGTCTCGATGTCGTGCAGCGATTCAAGGTAATCATTAAGGCTTATCGCAGATGCGCTATCGGGCGACGCTAAGGTGAAGCTGCTAAATATTTCCTTGAAGCCTAGCTCCACCTGGCCATGTGTCGCCTTGTCGGAAAACGGAACAAGCTCAAATTTAACTTCATCAATCCACTCCTGAGCGCCGCTGGTGCCTCTGATTGAGATCACCAGTGTGCTTGAGCTGTCGTTTGAACGCCATATATGCCCGTAAAATTCTTGTCGCTGCGAACCTGCTTTATCTTTACCCTGAAGGTTTGCAATCGGCGTGAATTGTTTGAGTAAATCAGCCTCTCGAGGAAAGCTTGATGCAGTCGGGAAGCTAGGATTGGCCTGTCTCGGCTCAGCTTCGAATAATGCGTAGTCAATTAGAATCAATCGACCAAGATTTACGATTTCGCTTTTGGTAAAGCCGAAGTTAGCCGTATCGTTTAAATCAATTTGGTACTTACCAGCTTTATCACAGCTGGATAAAAGCGCCGACAAAAAAACAATAATAAAGGCAGCAATAAGGTGTCTTGCCATAAAAATGGATTTGGCGCGATCCCGCGCTCCCTCAAGATAGATGTGATTCGATAACTAGCAGTTAATAATAAACGAGTACTACTTTGTCTGCCCTTTATCTTAACCTTTAATTGATTTAGGAGGGGACTGCAATAATCGCGATGGCTAGCACACAAGTAACGACTACTAAAGAAATCAAAATGTCCTTGCTTACATCGTTCAGTTTCATGTTTTTATTCATACTTCTCTGGCGCGTAGGGTGAGTCTGACGAGATAGCATCTCGCATGCGGCAGAGTTAACCTTAGACCATCATCTAGCTCAAGTCTGTAATCCATATGGACTAATACAATTAGACTAGATGACCAGCAGTCCCAAACACAATAGACGAAAGACCTCTAGCCTATAAACATCTAATCCTAAATAGGAAGCAGCTCTTCTAGCGACCAACGAGGTTTAACCTGAAAGCTTAAATCAGGGCTCGCTTGATGCAGTCGCTTGGAGCCAGCGTAGGCGATCATGGCGCCATTGTCAGTGCAGAACGCGATTCGCGGGTAGAACAACTCGCAGCCAATCTTATCGGTCATGATTTTAAGTTGCTCACGTAGGCGAATATTAGCACCAACACCGCCGGCCACGACTAATCGCGTTGCCTTAGTGTGCTGCAAAGCGCGTTTGCACTTGATCATCAGTGTATCAACGGCCGCATCTTGAAATGCATAAGCAATATCGCAAACGGTTTGCTGATCGATAAACTCTTTTTCAACCGTATTAAGTGCAAAGGTTTTTAGGCCACTATAACTAAAGTCCATACCTGGTCGATCTATCATCGGGCGAGGAAATTTAAAGCGTGTTGGGCTTCCAAGCTCTGCAGCTTTAGCCATGGCTGGGCCACCGGGGTAACCCAAGCCCAAGATCTTGGCCGTTTTATCGAAAGCTTCGCCAACCGCGTCATCAAGCGTTTGACCTAAGATGCGGTATTCGCCAATGCCTTTAACCTCGGCTAATAAGGTATGGCCACCAGAGACCAATAGCGCAACAAATGGAAATTGTGGCGGCCTGTCTTCTAACATAGGGGCCAACATGTGCCCCTCCATATGGTGAACGCCGACCGCGGGCACTCCCCAAGAAAAAGCGAGTCCCTTAGCCACCGCGCTGCCGGCCAGTAACGCACCCGCCAACCCCGGGCCGCTGGTATAAGCCACACCAGTGATGCTTTCACGCTGGCAATCAGCTTGCTCAAGCACGGCTTCTACTAAAGGTATAACTTTACGAATGTGATCACGTGCAGCCAATTCAGGTACAACACCACCGTATTCTCGGTGGGTTTCAATTTGAGAGTATAAGGCGTGTGCGAGTAGGCCTTGCTCGCTGTCGAAAATCGCCACGCCTGTATCGTCGCATGAGGTTTCAATACCTAATACACGGTTGGGAACTGCTTTTGTCATGTAAGATGCCGCTCTGTTTAGAGCATATAGATGAATTGCTGATAGCACTAACGGGTCAATCAACGGTAAGCCCATAAAGGCTCTGGTTTAACATATTTTATAACTCAGAGGCCTCAATTGGCTAATTTATGTGCATAAGTATATACAAACACAGTCTAAACGGCTAGAATCGCGCGTCCTGAATGAGGAAACCTTCATTCCTTAAAGAATTTTTTAAACACAAATAGACAGATATGCCACAAGTAAAAGTTAAAAACGACGAACCATTTGACGTAATCCTTCGTCGCTTTCGCCGCTCGTGCGAAAAAGCAGGTATTTTCACAGAAATGCGTCGTCGCGAGTTCTATGAAAAGCCAACCTCAGTTCGCAAGCGCAAAGGTGCTGCTGCAACTAAGCGTGAAATGAAGCGCGCGTCGCGCGGTCGCATCCGCACTACTCGTCTATATTAAGCACCCCTTAACCTTTAAATTAAGGAAAGCTGAATATGTCGCTTAAAGATAAAATCTTTGCAGACATGAAGACCGCAATGCGTGCTAAAGACGCACCACTGCTTGAGTCTATTCGTATGCTACGTGCTGCGATTCAACGCAAAGAAGTAGACGATCAAACCGAGATCGGTGATGAGGAAGTGCTAGCGATTCTGCAAAAGCAGATCAAACAATCGCAAGACGCTATAACTCAATTCACCGCCGGTGATCGCAGTGACCTCGCCGACAAAGAGCAAGTTCATGTAGATAACTTAAAAGGTTACTTGCCTGAGCAATTAGGTGACGATGAAATCACTGAAGCAGTCGCCGCGGCCATAGCCTCTACCGGCGCCGAGTCTATGAAAGACATGGGTAAGGTGATGGGTGTTTTAAAAGGCCAACTTCAAGGCAAAGCTGACATGGGTAAGGTCAGTGGCATTATCAAGGCCAAGTTAAGCTAAGACCAAGTTAAGCTAGCACTGATAACACTACAGAGCCCAATCGGTTTGACAAAGCCTGAGCGATTATTTGCTTGGGCTTTTTTATGTCTAATTATTCGCTAAGCACTATTGCCAATACGCGTAGAGGATTAACAGCGAAAATGTGCCCACGAATAGCAATAAGGATAGCCAATTTTTCCGTAGTTCACTTACAGAGCTAGTAACCAAAAACACTGCCATAAGTATAATAACTTCCAGTGCCAGTTGCGGAGTAAATAGGGTGAAGGCGTAGAGTGATAATACGCTTTTCATCGAATCACCCTCGCAGGTAAAACCAGAATAGGCACACCCAAGCGCGATCACCACGAGGGCAACACAATGGTTAATTACGCCTAGCCGCAGCCAGAAGTTTACTGTCTTTAACTTGCTTTCTAAGGTCATTATCGGCGCAGTATAGCAAGCGCAAATCCTCCCTAATTCACGTGCGCGCATTTAGAAAAGAACCTGTCTATTAATGCCCGAAGAAACTGTCTATAGTATTCTCTTTATTGAAAGCATAGGCATGGACGATGCAGCACCTTATTATCAGGTTATATCGGTTTTTAGTTCAACATGTAGGCCATTCACACCAGGTAATCAGATCCATTTTTACGTTATCACTGATTGATCAGGCTTTTTCCATTGGCTGCGTATATGTATGGAAAGATATTATCGATAAGTACCTTATTAGTGCCGATGAATGGACCAGAAATGAATATTATCTAGGTCTGATGAGCTTGGTGCTGTTATGGCTGGCGATGAGCTTTGTCTCACGACTGGCTAAAAACTATCAGTTTTATAAAACAAGAGTCCTCGCTGATCAGGTAAGCATGGACTTTATGGCGCGCGCTTATAAGCATGTAATATCTCTGTCGTTGGATTTTCATGAGTCCCGCAGCAGTGGGCAGGTTATGCGTCAACTCGCCAAAGCTCGTGAGGACTTAAATCTCATTATCCAATCGTTTTTCGACAAACTCCTGACGCAAATTATTTCCTTTGTTATTGTCACCTGCTTTTTCTTTTACATCCGCTGGCAAGTCGCACTGATCATGCTGGTTTATATTCCAATATTTTTATACTTTACCCGCCGATTTGCCAAAAACATCACCGAAATCCAAAAAAAAATTAATGACGAAGGAGAGAGAGCCTATGCAGGTGTACAACAAGCGTTGGATGCATTTATGGTGGTTCAATCGTTTCAATCTCATGCGTTGGAATCGTCGCGCTTGCGAGACAGTAACCGTTTAGCACACCTAGGTTTAAAGCGAAAGACTGATGCCTTGCAACGATTGGTGTTCGCTCAGGGGACACTTGTCAATTTTGTACGCTTATCGATTATTACCGCAGGCGGCTATTATGTCTTTGATGGCCAGATGACAGTCGGTGAAGTAGTGTTGTTATCGATGTGGGGCTACTTTATCTATACGCCTATGTACCAGTTTTCTGACTTGTTGGCGGCCTTTGCCGAAGG
>JAFMHC010000278.1 GCA_017854775.1 Gammaproteobacteria bacterium
TTGACGCGTCACGGGTCGACCGTACGCTTGATGTAGATCAGGCCTTAGCGGAGCAAACAATGCGTTCGATGGCGACTCAAGAAGGTATCTTCGCCGGTGTATCGTCCGGCGGCGCAATGGCGATTGCCTTACAAGTAGCTGCCGAACAGGAAGCCGCAGGTAAGCCTGCGGTGATCGTCTCAATCGTCTGTGACCGTGGCGACCGCTACCTGTCAACCGGCGTTTATTAACTGAGACCTTTAACGAGAAGACGGATTAATCAATGAATGTATTGGCCTTCGATATAGAAACTATCCCTGACGTAGATGGCGGGCGAAAATTACTCGAACTTAACGGTTTAAGTGATAACGAGGTCGGTGAGGCGATGTTCGCCAAGCGCCGGGAGAAGGTCGGGCATGATTTTATTGCCACTCATTTGCAAAAAGTTGTGGCTATCTCGGCAGTCTATCGAAACGTGCAAAAAGACCAGTTTTCGGTTTGGACTCTGGGCTCTGAAGAGAGTAGCGAGAAAGAAATTGTTCAGAATTTTTTCGATGGAATCGACAAGCATACGCCAACCTTAGTGACCTGGAATGGTTCGGGCTTCGATATGCCCGTATTGCATTATCGAGGTTTGATCAATAGTGTTCAGGCCCCACGCTATTGGGATTTAGGCGAAGACGACCGCGAATTTAAATGGAATAACTATATCGGCCGCTTTCACAGCCGCCATACCGATTTAATGGACGTGATCGCTGGCTATAATAATAGGGCCTTCGCTCCGTTAGACGAAATAGCGGTATTGTTAGGCTTTCCAGGAAAGATGGGTATGAGTGGCTCGAAGGTATGGGAGCAGTATCAAGCTGGCGAAATTAAGGCGATTAGAGATTACTGTGAAACTGACGCGCTGAATACCTATTTGGTCTACTTGCACTGGCAACACGTTCGTGGAAATTTCACCGATAGCGGCTTAGCGGCTGAGCACAAAATTGTCAAAAACGCGCTGGCGAAAGGAGAACCACACTTGCAAGAGTTTCTGCAAGTGTGGGAAGGCGACTAGCTCGCCACCAGGTCCGTCAGTCACGGGATCATGGTCTAGCGTCGCTTAGATCATGCTAGCAATAATCCCGTATAGACCACAGCCAATAAGGATGATGCTAGCCAGAAAACCGATCCCAAAGCCTAGGCCACGAGACTTTGGGTCTTTGGTGTATGAGTATGAATAAACAAAACGACCGATAATGAATACCCAGCCTAAAATGGCCGCCACATCTGGGCGAAAATAATGGGCGCAAATCATCATCGCTGGCAAGATAACGATCAGTTGCTCGAGTGTGTTGATTTGCACTCGCGATTTTCGCTCGTACATTTCGTTGCCGGTGGTCGCCGGCGCTACCACGGTGTCTTTGCCGCGAGCCTTGCCCGCTTGCATGGCGAAGAATATGTATTGAATTAATATTAGTAAGGTAACGAGTGCTACGTAGGCCATTGTCTAACTCCTAGGTTAAAATTTTGTTTTCGTTATGTAGGCGAATCATATACCCAAGAGCCGACGCTTGCACTAAAATGGCGCCCGCTACATTAATTCCGTAAAGCTCGGAATTGAATTCTTTGAAAATCTGTATTTTTAACCGTATTTTGAGCACACAATTTGAGACCCCACTATGGCCAGACGTCGTAATCGTAAGCAACTAGATTTAACTCCACGCGAGATCCAAATTGACTCTATGGCCCATGATGGACGTGGAGTAGGGCGCGGCGAAGACGGTAAGGTAGTGTTTGTCGACTTTGCGCTGCCGGGCGAGAAAGTTGTGTATGTGCCGGTTATGAACCGTAAAAGTTACTTGTTTGGCACCACGCTTGAAGTGCTTGAACCGTCGGAGCATCGCATCGAGCCTAAATGTGCCGTATTTGGCGACTGTGGTGGCTGTGTTCTTCAGCACTTGGATGAAAATATTCAAATCAAATATAAGCAGCAACAGTTGCTAGAGAATTTTAAAAAGATAGGTGATGTTCAACCTGAAGCGTTGCTCGAGCCTATGACCGGCAAGCATTGGGGCTATCGACGTCGTGCTCGTTTGGGTGCCAAATTTGTGCCCAAGAAGGGCGGTATGATTATTGGCTTTCGAGAACGCAATACCAGTTATATTCAGCCGACCGATAAATGCGAAGTGCTGTACCCAGAAGTGTCAGCGATGTTCCCTGATTTACGAGAGACTTTAGAAAAGACCTCATGCAATGACAAGATTCCGCAAATTGAAATATCGGTGGCTGATAATGCGGTGGTGATGATCGTGCGTCACCTTGAAACTTTCGTTCAAAACGACCTCGATCTGTTAACCGAATTCGCCAAGCGAAACCAGGTGCAGTTGTTCTTACAGCCTGGTAATTTGAAAAGCGTTCACCCTTTGTACCCAGAAAAACCGGATGCTTTGTTTTTCGAATTAAAGGAATTTGATATCAAAATTAATTTTTTACCAACCGACTTTATCCAAGTTAACGGTGGTATCAACGAGCAGCTTGTGAGCCGCGCGATAGAGCTGCTTGATATACAAAAAGACGACCGAGTATTAGACTTGTTTTGCGGTGTCGGTAATTTTACTTTACCGCTAGCACGCTATTCAGACCATGTGGTTGGTGTCGAGGGCGATCAAGCATTGGTCAATCGAGCCATTCATAATAGACAGTCAAATGGTTTAGACGATGTCGAATTTCATTTCGGAGATCTGTTCAAAGAAGATATGAGTGCTGACTCACATGGTGATTGGCTTGAGCAAAAATTTGACAAAATTTTATTAGATCCACCACGTTCGGGTGCGGCTGAGATGATCAAGCGGCTGCCTGCATTTGGCGCATCAAAAGTGGTCTATGTGTCATGCGGCCCAGCGACGCTAGCAAGAGACGCAGGCGTGATGGTTAACGAGCATGGCTACCGAATGACTTACGCGGGTGTGATTGACATGTTTCCACATACCGCACACGTTGAATCTATCGCGGTTTTCGAGAGATAGGCAAATTTTTTAGATAGGGCGTCGTTAACAAACCCAAACGAGGCTCTCAAAAGTAGTAATCATCAACATAGAATTTTTGATCTATTGATGGCAAAAGGAAGTTGCTTCAAAAGACGGCGGGCCATGTATTGAGGCCTGCTAGGTCTCTCTAGGACTACAGTCTCTCAAGGACAGTCTAATTGCTGCGCTAGGTAATGAGTCATCGACCTACAATGATCCCTAAACTCTCTAGCTGTGATCGCTTTCCATAGCGTATGTCGTCGCTGGTTATAAATAGTGCTGGAGAGCCTGTATCTTCACTGGTATTATTTATATGATTATTAGAGGCCTCAGCATAACTCGACGAACGGATCAAAATGTCCGTAACTATTTTATTTAGGTTGAAACTCCTTCACTTTTCGCTGAAAAACTTGCCAATAGCTAGCTATTGGCTGCGTTTTCCGCCTCAATTGAAGGCATTCCAAACTATTTTTATCTCGTCCCTGAGTTATGTTGAGGTCTCTATTAAAAATAATAACAAAACTGAACCGCGGAAGTTAACTACTATTCGAGGATTCTGTTTGACTAAATTTGGAGCAAGCGAGGGTGGCAAAGCCTAGTGCTTGATTCTGATAACACTAAATAGGAGAGCACGCTATGTCATCGACCACCCTTCAAGTCGGTATTTTTATTTTCATCACCGCACTCATCGCGTTTTTAACCTATCTTAAATGTCGTGCCGCGATTCGCTCTACTGATCATTCGGTTGCCGCCGATAACAAGGAAGTTTTCTTAGCAGGCGGAGGTCTGACCTGGATATTTGTTGCCGGCTCGATAACGCTAACAAATTTAAGTACCGATCAATTGGTTGGCATGAACGGCAATCAGATGTTGTTGGTTGCCTGGTGGGAATTCGCTGCGGTTATCGGGCTAATTGTGCTGGCTAAAGTTTTTTTACCGGTTTATTACAAATACGAGTGCACGACAACGACCGAGCTTTTAGAGAAGCGATATGGTGACAAGCATATTCGCGCTGTGATTAGCGTATTGTTCCTACTCGGCAATGTTGGTATTTTTATTCCGGCCATGCTGTACGGTGGTTCGAAATTTATGGTCACCATGTTCGGTATTGAAAGTACGAGCATTATCTTTGGCGTTGAAAGTTCAATTATCTACATCGCGATCGGCTTTGCTATCACCGGCGCGGCCTATGCGGTGTTTGGCGGTCTACGCGCTGTCGCCGTGTCCGATGCCTATAGCGGCGTTTTGTTACTTACACTGGGTATGGCGGTCGTGTTTTTAGCATTAAAGGCGATTAACTTTGATTTCAGCGGTATTCCGGCTGAGCGTTTAACCTTGATTGGTGACAATGCGTCGGCGATACCTTGGCATACCTTGCTTACCGGCATGTTGTTTATCCAGGTTTTTTACTGGAGCACTAATCAAACGATTACACAGCGAGCAATGGCATCACCGACGGTGCAAGAAGGACAGAAGGGCGTATATGCAGCTGCGATTATTCGACTTTTAATTGTGCCGGCGATTATTGTTATCCCCGGTATTGTCTCGTATAAATTATATGGTCGTATCGAAAACGATGGTGCCTACGGTCGTATTGTTGGCGACGTGTTGCCCGTCTGGTTATCCGGTGCATTTGCCGCCGCGATTGCCGCTGCGGTGCTCACTAGCGTCAACAGTATTTTAAATGCGTCAACTGCTTTATATGTTTGTGATATTCATGAAAAATATGCGTCTACCGAACCTAACGTTAGGAAGTTAAATGCGATTATTACTATCACCATTGTATTAATTGGTTTGGCTTTAGTGCCTAGCTACGCCAAGTCATCGAGCATTATAGAAACCATTCAACAGATGTATGGCTTGTTGAGTATGCCTATTTTATCAGCGTTCTTGGTTTGTCTAGTCTTTGATGATGTAGATTCGCGAGCGGCTATTATTGCCGTTGTGTTTGGCGTGGTGCTCTACGGCATTCTGTTTCGTTTCGCACCAATTCACTATATCCATTCAATGTTTGTGACGCTTATTAGTTGTGTTGTGTTGTCTCTATCGGTTAGCCGATTTGTATTTGGTACATCGCCAAGCTTAGTTGCAAGAGGATCATAGTTGCAGGAGGATCATAGTTGCAAGAGGATCATAGTTAGCAATGGTCCTGTAATGGCTTTGTTATCCAGCATAAGGACTGTAGTAGGGTTTAAGCCAGGCTAGGTTTAGCCCTACTAAGCGTCTTTTGAAGCTGATTCCACCGGCTTAACAGCCACAATGATGGAACGGTACAGTGACTCTAGCTGTTTAGCGATACTCGACCATGAGTAGTTTGCTTGCGTATAGTCACGCGCTTTTTCGCCCATCGCAGATAGTTCTTTGCGATTGGCGAAAGCGCTGCGCAACGTTGCTTCTATGGAGTCAACATCCGCTGAGCAGACATAGCCAAGTTGGTTTT
>JAFMHC010000279.1 GCA_017854775.1 Gammaproteobacteria bacterium
CCATGAATGTTCCACAGATACCAATGATATGGATCTTCATCTTGACTGAGCCTCAAGCTGAGCCGTCTCCATAGCCGCTTTTATTAGTTCCCACTCGGCGAGCATTTCGCTTTGAAATTTAGGAAATAACAGAATCACAAGCATATAGCCGATTGCGTTATAGCCAATGGTTAACATTAGTGAGGCGATGATAGAGCAGTCTAGTGCGGCGCGCAGAATTAGCACCATTATATAAAAGCTCCATATCATCAAAACCGGCAAGGCCAGTTGTAGCACTATAGTGACCGTCATGACCACCGAGGCAGCTGTTGCTATGACGGTCACGCCAAACAATGCTGTTATAGTTTGCACATATCGACCTGCTTTATTCTGGCTACGTAGCAACGCGTATATCACTAAAGACTCGCCGATCACAGACACTAAGCTGTAGCCTAGAGGGTTGCTCAATGAGCTTAATGATATAAATGAGACGTATCGAAGAAATACAACGCTCATTGCTAGTAAAATGGCGGCTTGTAAGTTGAAGTCGAGGTCTTGTGGCTCACGCTTACGGAGTGAGATTTCAACTAGTTGTTTTATTATTTGCATAGTGAACGCGAGTTTGATAGTGCGCAGAGTGTTATCAATTTAAGCCGAAATCACTATTTGAATGGCTCAGTTATGAGGCACATGTTAGCATCATCGCTTGAGAAAATTGGCAGTGTTAGCGAAAAAAATATGAATTACCTGATCGAGGAGCAACAACAGCTCGAGGACCTAGAGCCTTTGTTTAGGCAGTTGAGTGAGCAATCGGGCGTCCTTGCCGTTGACACCGAATTTTTACGTGAAAAAACCTACAGTGCTAAATTATGCCTAGTACAGCTTGGCATCGATGAACATCAGTATTGTATCGATGTACTGGCGATTGATGATTTGTCATTATTGATCGGCTTATTCGCGGATGAAAAGATTCTAAAGCTATTCCATGCGGCAAGACAAGACATGGAAGTAGTTTACCAAACCTTAAATGTACTGCCTAAACCGATATTTGATACACAACTCGCCAGTGCCTTTTGTGGCGGTGACATGCAGCAAGGCTATGGCGCTATGGTACTCGAACGAACTGGCGTTGAGTTACCAAAGACACAGTCGCGCACTGATTGGACCCGCAGGCCGTTATCGGCAGATCAGATTGAATACGCGGGTGATGATGTTGCTCATTTAGAGGAGCTCTATCGTCAGACGCAACAGTTATTGGAAGATAACCAGCGAGTAGAGTGGTACCAGCAAGAGATCGAAAGCTATTATGAATTAGATAAGTACATTATCGATCCGGCCTTGGCCTATAAACGGCTATCTGGTGGTAGTTTGAATATTCGGCAACAACACGCCTTAAGGGCTATGGCCGAGTGGCGAGAGCGGACGGCGCAAAAGCGTGATATTCCGAGGTCTTGGGTGATGCGCGATGACAAACTCTATGATTTAGTGACCCAGCAGCCGAAAACTGAGCAAGAAATCAGAGATATGGATGTTTTTGGTCGAAAGTCGGTGGTGTATTTAGCGCCTCTTGCGCTTGAAATAATGAGTAACATAGAAGTTTCGGAAGAGCGTTTATGGCGTAAAGTTGATCCGCTTACCAAACAACAAAAAGTAGTTTGCAGCGGTTTGATGAAAGAGCTACGCAATATTTCAAATTCCTTGGGTGTCGCCCAAGGCTTACTTGGGACGCGTAAAAATATTGAACACTTATTCCGCCATCGTAGCTCCAAGCGTTTGCTGCAGGGCTGGCGTAAAGAACACGTTGGCGAGGCTCTATTGGCTCGACTTGATGAGTTTGAGGATTAGTACCCGGAGTTATCCTAGGTTTACTGAGTTATTAGGTTTTACTCCCTTATGTAATGCTTGTCCTGTGCGTTAGTTGAAATTTTATTGGCATTCAGTTTCCATTCAGCATCGTTGGCTTAAAGTGGCTCCATCGAAACTACATTAAGTAAAAAAACAGGAGTCTAACGATGAATAACTCAGACACTAAAAATACTCGTAAAACGTTTACTCGCTCATTGATCGCCGCAGTTGTAATTGGCGCTATATCACTGCCAGTGGCGGCGGGTAAGAATCGTGGTATTTCTAACTATGACAATGCGACCTTTGATTACGCTCAAGTAGTTTCGGTCGATCCATTGGTAGAAACATACCAGGTAAATCAACCCATTGAACAGTGTTGGGATGAACAAGTTTCAACTCAGCAACGGTATCCGCAGAATCGTCATCCGAACAGTAAAAGCCGAACACCAGAAGTGTTAGGGGCAATTATCGGTGGAGTAATAGGTAATCAAGTTGGTAAGCGTGGCGGCGGTAAGGCGCGTGATGTTGCTACCGTTGCTGGTGCAATTTTGGGTGGATCAATTGGTCATGATGTAAAAAACAATAATCGTCGCTACGACAGTCGTCGCTACGATGATCGCTATCAAACTACCCGCTACCAGACGGTTCAACGTTGCGAAGTGAAAGATTCGTACGTCACTAAAGAGGAAATCGTTGGCTACGATGTCGCCTATAAATATCGTGGTAACGTGTTCCACACTCAAATGAATCAACATCCAGGTGATAAAATTAAAGTTAAGGTAACCGTTAATCCGGTATAGAATTAGGTTATCGATGTATTTAGGCGGGTGTGCGCTCGCCTAAATACACGGTTTTATTAAGACCTTGCTAATAAAAACTTGTTATTAAATTCATTTTACTAAAGACTAACTTATAACCGTTTGATTCTTATGCTAAAAAATATTACCTATCGTTTGTTGCTAATCATGGTGCTGCAGGTCGCAGTCGCCAATGGTGTGTATGCATCTGAGTATGGTAGTGCTCAAAGCCAAGAATTCAGTGCACCACATTCGACCAATGCTAGTCAGTTTGGCGCCACTACTTATGCTCAAAACGGCACTGACAATTTGCGTTCGCGCAGCGATGTGATGCAGGAAGTTAAGCGGCGCTATAATGCTGAAGTATTAAAAATATCTCTCGACGAGAGGCAGCAGGTGTATCGCGTGCGAGTGCTTATGCCAAATGGAAAAGTACGTAATTTGACAATTAGCGCACGACGCTAAGCGCACGCGAAAGTAAATTTTACTTGAATGCTACCTACCTAATAAGGAACTTCTAATGCGAATTCTTATAATAGAAGATGAATTGAGCTTGCAGCAGCAACTGGCGACAACACTGCGTGAGCAAGATTATGTGGTCGACATTGCTAGCGATGGTGAAGAGGGCTTGTATTTTGCCCAAGAGTATCCGATTGATTTAGCTATTGTTGATCTGGGTTTGCCTAAACTCGACGGGGTCGAAGTAATTAAACGTCTTAGGGCTGCTGGTAAGGGATACCCGGTTCTGATTCTAACCGCGCGCAGCCGCTGGCAAGAGAAGGTTGAAGGCTTAGAGGCGGGTGCTGACGATTACCTAACTAAGCCTTTTCACCCTGAAGAAATGCTGGCTAGAATCAAAGTTCTGCTCAGACGGTCGGTTGGTCTCGCTGATAATTCTCTAGTGTGCGGCCCGATTAAAATAGACACTTCATCAAAACAGCTATTTATCGACGAGCAGCCTGCTACCATTACCGCCTACGAATATCGTCTACTGTCATATCTGATGATGCATACCGGTAAGGTTATTTCTAAGCGCGAGCTGGTTGATCATATCTACGAAGAAGATGACGACCGAGATAGTAATACAATTGAAGTTTTCATCAGGCGACTTCGACAAAAACTTGATCCCGAAAATCTTTTAAAGCCGATTGAAACCCAACGTGGTCGAGGCTATCGGTTTAGCATTCCTCGTGATGGCTCAACTTAGCCTAAATTCATCGCAAGCATAGAATTAACGTGTATTCATTACGCCGCCGTCTACTAATAATAGCCACACTGCTGCTGCTGTTGTTTCTTGGCTCCATGGGAGTAGCGCTAAATCGTGCTTTTGAGCGCAGTGTTTTGAGTAACGCCGAAGATAATTTACGCAATCAAATTTTGTTATTGATCGCCAATATCGAGGTGGTAGACGGAAAAGTCGAGGTTCCAGATGCATTGCCCGAACCTCGTCTTGGGCAAATGGACTCCAGCTTATTCGCGCAGGTCGCGGTTAAGGGCCAGGGTGTGGTTTGGCGTTCTCCTTCTTTACTCGATAGACAATTACCGATATTGCCTAATGGCTTAGGTGAGTTTTCTTTCCATCCTAAGTTTGAATGGCCGCGACAAGCGCCTAGTTACGCTACTTCACTTGGAGTTGCATGGGAAACAGAACAAGGCGATTTTCCCTTTGTCGTTCAGGTTGCTGAATACTCAGCTTTTTATACCAAGCGCTTATCTCGGTATCAGCGCCAGGTAGGACTTTGGCTGCTGGTTTTTGGCGGTGCGTTAATCGCCTTACTGCTTGCCTTACTGAGCTGGGCGCTAAAGCCCTTGCGTCGAGTGACTCAGCAGGTTGGAGAAATAGAAGAGGGTTATCGACAGCGATTTGATGAAAATTATCCTTTAGAAGTCAGTCGCTTAACTCAGAATCTTAACCAATTGCTTAACTTTGATGAGCAGCGAGTTACTCGCCAGAAGGAAGTTCTTGGTAACTTAGCTCATAGCCTGAAGACTCCCATCGCGGTACTTAATGGCTTGCATTATTCGGCCGAAATTGACGATGAAGCTAAGCGCCAAATTGCCACTATGCAGACCATTATTGATTATCAATTACAAAGTGCGTCGACCGTTGGCCGCAGGCGTTTTGCTAAACCAATTGAAATAAAGGCGCAAACTGAACAAATCGTTAACACGATGCAAAAGTTGCATGCAGAAAAAAATATTACATGTCAGCTTTCAATGCGATCAGACACGGTTTTTTATGGTGATCAAGGCGATTGGATGGAATTATGTGGCAACCTATTAGATAACGCGTTCAAGTGGACTAACTCGCAGGTGAGGATCGCGGTGGAAAATTCTCAGCTTGCTGATAAGGAATCTCACCGTCAGGCTTTAACGCTCATTGTCGAAGATGATGGACTCGGCATCGATGATAACCTTAAGGAGACGATTTCAACGCGAGGAGTGCGCCTTGACAGTCAAGCGCCCGGGCATGGGCTTGGCTTGCATATAGTCAAAGGGATTGTCGAAGCCTATAACGGCGACTTTATGATTGAGGACGCTGATTTTGATGTTGGCAACCCTCCGGGTAATGGCTCAAGGCCGAGAACAGGTACAAGATTTATAATTAATCTCAATTAGCTTTCGGAGATCTAAAGAGTTTTTTTCGTTTTTATGATTCATAAAAAGCCCTCAGCGGAAAGAGCCTTCAGCGGATATTGAGAGAGCCTTCAGCGAATATTGAGAGAGCCTTCAGCGGATGTAAAATAAAGGTAAGCGAATAGTAAACGGCATTCTAGCCATGCAAAAAGATCAGGTTTATCGTCT
>JAFMHC010000280.1 GCA_017854775.1 Gammaproteobacteria bacterium
ACAAGAGCAAGACCCGTCGCGTAAACGGGTAAAAGCAGCCATGCTAGCTGGGTCGTTATTCAACCGAGCGACTGATATATTCTCCGGTGTCGTTGACTTGGAAGATAAAGGTATACGTATTGGACCCGATAATCCTCTGATGGAACAATGCGAGGCTTGTTTTATTGAAGCGCTTGAATTGGGTAAACAAGTCAGGCATTTCAGCGGTGAAGAAGGGGTTGATGAACTTTGGGGAGAGCCGTTCAAAGCGTTCTCTTATCCGATGGATCGTTTCTTTGAGAGTCGCTACATCAAATTGGCACAGACTTTTAGTGCAATCGACAAAATTATTGATCGAATGCTGGACGTCTTTGCCAATGTTGATGGCTTTGAAGGCGTATTACCAATGTTAGAGGAACTTCGTGATGCGTCGAAAACCGAAGTTGAGACTATGCGTCGAGATGAAGTGATTTACGAGGTCTGGCCGCGTTATGTTGCTGCCAAAGAGGCTATCTCGGAGTTTAAGCCCTGCGGATTAAGCAGTCATGAGGATCGCTTACGATATTGGGAAGACGGCATGCGCTTGCTACACATGGGTAAGGACGTCATTAGTCACCTTAGCGGGGTGCGAGTTCCTATGCCGGCAACAACGGCAAATTATATGGCCAATTGTGACCTCTATGACCAAAATGGCTCTCTAGATAGTGAGTTTTCGATCCCGGATCAATGCTTCAAGAGCTAACCATCGGTTAGTCTTTGTTGTTTTATGTGACACTTGGAGTAGGGTGCACTGCGGCAGTTAACGTCACTTAGACTAACCAAACGGCATTTATGAAACTAAGACAACTCCAATATGTTACCGAAGTCGTGAAGAACGGTATGAATGTGACCGCCGCGGCCGAAAAACTTTTTACCTCTCAGCCTGGCGTTAGTAGCCAGATCAAGCGCTTGGAAGAAGAGTTAGGTGTCACTATTTTTGAACGAAGCGGCAAGCATATCAACGGTCTAACGCCTGAGGGTGATTTGCTGGTTCAACGCTTCGAGCTAATCCTCAACGAAGCTGATAACGTCAAGCGAATAGCTGAAGACTTTAGTCATCCCGACTCGGGCATGTTGTCGATCGCTACGACACATACACAGGCCCGCTATGTTCTGCCGCCAGTGATCAGTGAGTTTCGAAAGCGCTACCCCAAGGTTCAATTGCAAATTAACCAAGGTACCCCCGAACAGATTGCCAGCCTGACCGATTCAGGCCAAGCTGATATTGGCATTGCCACCGAAGCCTTAGAGTTGTTTGATAACCTGATATTATTGCCATGCTATCGCTGGAACCGTTGCATTATTGTTCCAAAAGGACATGAGTTGGTCAGCGAACATCAGTTGACTTTGAAGGCCATTGCTAAGCACCCTATTATCACTTACACCTTTGGTATTGCTGATCGTTCGGTGATTAATCGCGCATTTAAGAAACAAGGCTTAGACCTTAATGTGGTTTTAATGGCGGCTGATGCTGAAGTCATAAAGACGTATGTTCGAAGCGGTTTAGGAATTGGTATCTGCGCGCGAATGGCCTACGACAAATCTCAAGACCAAGATCTAACGGCGCTCGATGCCAGCAATTTGTTTGATTCGAGTGTTACTAGCTTGGCAATTCGTAAGAATGCTGTGGTGAGAGAGTATGTCTATGAATTTATTCAGTTATTTGCCTCGCATCTAAGCAAAGAAGTAGTTGATCAAGCGCGCAAAGCGGGTAACGATACTAGCCTACAAGACAAACTCTATAAGGAGTTTGTAAAAGAAGCGGCCACTCGTTAAGCACATACTGGTTTGTCTGGCAACTACCTGTTTGTCTGCTATTTAGTGTAGACAATACTGCTGGATTCAAAGTGATTTTAAAATGCGATCTTTTCTCAAAAGATAATAATCGTCGTAGTCAAATGACATTGCCACGCTGTTGCTGCGGCCAATAATTTCACTTCGTGGAATGAAGCCAATGTAGCGTGAATCTGCGCTATTGTCTCTATTATCACCCAAAGCTAAATAGCTGTCTTTAGGAACCGTAACTGCAGAAAAACTCGACGCAGCAGTTGATCGGTTGCTGACTATTATTGAGTACTTAACGCCAAGCAGATCTTCTGTTCGCTGGCGATATCCGGTCGCTATTTTTGGCTTAGTATTTTCTGTTTGATTGTTATATTGCAATACTTCGCCGTTGATACTTAGCTTGTTATTATGCATCGAGACGATATCACCCGGAACGCCAATAACCCGTTTAACCAAGCGTTTATCCGATACCTTTGAGTTGAAAACTATGATGTCACCTCGCTTTGGGTCGGCCAGTTTAGCCAACGAAATGCTGGAAAATGGAAAATGAAAATCGTAGGCTAATTTGTTAATGACGATTCTATCGCCTTCGACAATTGTTGGTTTCATTGAGCCAGTTGGCACTGAATTCCAGTCGGCTAGACTGCTTCTGAAGACAGTCATTAAGAGTATGAAAATTATAAAACTTCTATTTTCGGAAATAATTCTTTTTATCGATTTGTTCATCTGGTTCAAGCCTCGAAGTCGCTAGTGCAGATCGTTAAAGTAAAACTCGATTCTTGACTGTCGCACAAAAATGGCATTTTTTTCTGATCTATTAATAAGGTGTAAGCTTGTTTGTGTTGCTAATATGTTTAATCAACCCTTATATGGAATTACTATTGTATGAACGTCAATTGTCGGAGACTGAATGATTTTTCGATAGTTTTTTTAGCTTTATTGATACGTTAATGATATCAATAGTATAAATACGCAGTAGACCCAACATTGAATAACACAAGTTAGGAGAAGCAACGTGCCATACGACCTTAGTCAACAAGTTCTGCGAACCGACGCAGCGGGCATGCCAATTGACTGGATTTCATATCAAGAGGCTGTACGTTGTTACCATCTTGGGATGGTGCTTTATAGTTGTGGTGATGTTCTGTATACCATCCGTGGCGGTGTTAATTCGTTGACTGGCATGACCAGTTCAGTCGAGGTCAACTCAATAATTGCCACGCCATCGGCGACTCAAACTAAGTATCACCATCTACCAAATTATACTCCTCCGCTAAGCAATAACACTCTATTTGTCCGCGACGGAATGACGTGTCTTTATTGTGCCAAACCTTTTAAACGGTCTGAGTTGTCTAGAGATCATGTTACCCCTGTGTCACAGAAGGGGCTCGACACTTGGACCAATGTAGTCACCGCATGCAAGCGCTGTAATAACTTTAAAGCGGGACGAACTCCAGAGCAAGCAGCAATGACGTTAATCGCTGTACCATTCAAGCCGACTCACGCAGAGTACGTATACTTGCGTGGGCGAAAAGTATTGGCAGATCAAATGGAGTTTTTGAGAGCTCATTTTCCAAGAACTAGCCCATTGCGAGATCGTGTTGATCAGTATTAGAATGAGTCGGCAGATGTCACCTAGCACCGCTCAAGATTAGACAAGTTCTGATTTTTATATCAATTTTTACAGTACTTTATGCAGTAATGGATATTTTTCGGCGGCCCTGACTTTATGGCCAAGTGTCCATATATAATGCCGTACTGTTGACAAAAATACTGATTAAAAATTGACTCAAATTCGATCACAAACGAGCACTAGCCGTAATTCAAACTCGTCGTTAATTCGTCGCGCGATTCTCGATATCATGCCGCTATCATTAGCGGTTATTCCGTGGGGTGTTCTAACTGGCGCTCTGGCTATTGAGGCCGGTTTTTCTGCTTTTCAGGCGCAACTTATGTCGCTTCTAGTGTTCGCTGGCGCGGCTCAATTGTCGGCGATTACATTGATTGCCGGTGGCTCTTCTTTTGCCTCAATATTTGCCTCGACGGTGGTCATCAGTTCTCGGCATTTACTTTATTCAATTACATTTCGCCAACATGTTGAGTCACTACCATTGCGTTTACGACTGTTAATTGGCTTCTTATTGACTGATGAGATGTTTGCGGTCTCTCAAGCTCATAGCAATCGCTCGGGTGCCTTTTCGGCGTTGTTCGCAATCGTATCAGGTGCAACGTTTTACCTTTTTTGGAATATAGCGACCTTGCTCGGAATTATTGCGGGTGAATATTTCAGCGAGCTCGATTCTATGGGATTAGATTTCGCTATCGCAGCTACGTTTATTGCCATGACCTTTGCTGAATTACGTAATTACCCGATATTGGTAGCGGTGTTGCTGAGCGGGCTTACGGCTGTGCTTTTACAGCCCCTGTTGGCCGATAGTTATATCGTTATTGCGGCGCTAGTGGGTATGACCGGCGCGTATCTCTGCCCTGATGCTCAAGCAATAGCTGAGTCGAAGGTGAGTTCATGATTTGGCTGCTACTGCTGGGCATGGCATTGATTACCTTCGCTAATCGCTACTTGTTTTTCTCCAAGATGATTGCCTATTCGCCAGGTCCTAAGTTTAAGCGTTTTTTGAGCTATTCGTCTTATTCGGTATTAACCGCAATCTGGGTGCCAATCATTTTTCATTTTGATGGGCAAAGCGAGTTCCAACTCGCCGGCCTCGATTACTTATTGGCCGCCGTCTTAGCTGGCTTATTAAGTTTCTATCGAGTGGCTAGTATTATTGTCGTGTTGCTTAGTACTGTACTGTTTTTCCTAATCCGTTTTTACTTGCTTTGAAATGCCTGTCCTTGAGTGCCTAACTTTGAAATGCTTAGTTTGAGAGCAAAGAGTAGGCAAAAAAATGCCTCGTTGAAACGAGGCATTTTTTAGAATTACTTTTAAAAATAAACTGTGCTCAATTTTCTAGCTGTCGCGCTGAGTGATTTCAACTAAATGAAAACCAAATTGAGTTTTAACTGGTCCATGAACTTTACCAACTTCTTCATTGAAAACAACTTGGTCAAATTCTGGCACCATCATGCCTGGACCAAAGCTGCCTAGGTCGCCGCCTTGTTTGCCAGAAGGGCACTGAGAGAGTTCTGCAGCAGCAGCTTCAAAGGTCTTCTCACCAGCGTTGATTTTTGTTTGAATATCCAAACATGCTTGTTCAGTTGACACTAGGATGTGTCGTGCAGATGCAGTAGTCATTTCGTTGTTAAACCTGTCAATTTTCGAAGACGCGCATAATACTTACTTTGCACTTCGAATCCCAGTTACAATTGGTAAAAAGTAAGTAAACTTACCAAATAACGTCAAAAATTCGTTAAATTCAACTTTGAACAAACAACTTTTCACATATCTGCGTATCGCCATCACACTTTGCCTTTTAGGGGTAGTGTTTTATTTGGCTGACCTATTTTCGCCTGCGGGTCGAAAACTGCTTTTTGATACACTTAAGAATGCCGATTTAGCGTTATTAGTAGCCGCTATATTGATCGGTATTCTGATCAACATGGTTAGCGCTT
>JAFMHC010000281.1 GCA_017854775.1 Gammaproteobacteria bacterium
AGCCGCCGGAAATGTAATTCTCAAGTTGATGAATGGTCGTCTGTTGCTCAGAGATAATCTGCTTTACCAGATCGCCAATGGTTACAATTCCAATTAGCCGGCCAGTGTCAATCACTGGAAGGTGGCGAACACGTTTGCCGGTCATCAACTTCATGCAGTCTTCAATGGTGTTTTTCGACCCGACATACAAGATGTTTTTTGTCATTAAATCGCTGACCTTGGTTTTTTTAGAAGACTTTCCTTTCAGGATTAGCTTCCTAGCATAATCACGCTCGGTGAATATGCCAACTAGCTTGCCGCTTTCTAATACGAGTAAGCCACTGACGTTTTTATCCGCCATCATTTCAAGCGCATCGAATATCGATTTATCGGGAGCAATCGACCATATTTCTCGGCCCTTGCTTGTTAAGAGGTTACCTACGTTAGTCATAATTCACCTTCATCTAGTTTGCATGTTGGGAAAATGTTTAGCAGCCAAGCCAATTTAAAATAGATCAAGGTGTGTGTTTATGCAAATTAATCGACCTTTAGTTGACCTATGAAGTTTGCTAAATGTGGCGCAACTCAAGGCTAAAATAACGTTTTAGCCTACGGCTGAGACTGACACCCTGCTGATAAGGTCGGATTTTTAGAATAGGGCAGTATTGAAAGTTTCAACGACACTTGAAAGATAAATCTATACATTTGACTAATAAAGTGCGATTTTTGATAGTAATAGCAGTAATCATTTGACATGATGTCAATCAAATAGTGCGAGATACCAGCAAAGGATTATGTTTTTCGATTGTAACTGGGCGAGGAAAAAGTCGTTTTAATAGTTAATAGCCTCAATTCAGAAGTCATTTAACTCAACAGTTTTATCGTACCTGTAAGGCGTCACTGTCGACGTTTAGAATAAACTCATAAATAAACTTAACTTGCATAGATAGCGATATCTATGTAACTCTCCAAATAATGGACATCGGAACAATATCTAACATTGTTCAACGATAAACGGAAAAGTAGATCAAGGAAAAATAGCAAATGAAAACCCCAGCAAAAATTCTCTTATTACTCGCATTAACATTGTCGACAAATGTTTTCGCTTCTAGCCCACAAGAAAAATCGGTGGTATGCGAAGCTTGCCACGGGAAGGAAGGTATCTCTGTCATTAATATCTATCCCAACTTGGCGAAACAAAACTCACAATACATCGAGAAGCAGCTTAAGGCGTTTCGTGATGGACAAAGAGTAGACCCGATTATGTCGCCAATGGCAAAAAGCCTAACTGACGACGATATCAATGTTCTCGCTGCTTACTATTCAAGCCTTTGAACGATTTTATATTTTTAACCTAGTATTTTTAACCTAGTCAAACGAACCCTCTGTGGAAACATTTATGGAATTGGATCAAGAAAAAGGACTTTTGCCTGCTTGCCTTACACGCCGCGGATTTCTCATAGCCGGCGGAACCGTTGCCGCGCTTCCTGGTTTATCGAGTGCGGCCGGCGTTACCGTTAGCGCAAAAAAACGGTCTTATCCGCGCAAGAAAATTGCGCTTCTTTCGGATATTGAGAACGATGCGCCGGTCTCATTTCGTTACCCATATGATGACGAAATCTACTGCAATAGCTTTATTATTAAGCTAGGAAGTGAAGCCGGTGGCGGCGTTGGAAGCGGCAATGATATAGTGGCGTTTAATAGCTTTTGCCCGCATATGGGAGGCCCATTGATGGGCGTATATAACAAGGAGCATAAAGTTGCCGGGCCGTGCCCATTGCACCTGTCTACCTTCGATCTAACTCGTCATGGCATGCTTATCTCTGGCCACGCTACTGAAAGTTTACCGCAAGTGATCCTAGAAATTAGTGAAGGAACCGTGTACGGCGTCGGAATGATGGGACTAATTTATGGTTTCAACGACAACTTAAATACAGCTGGAAGGGAAGCATGAGCAATAATAAAGAAAGCATCAACGATTCAGTTCCATTACCACCTAAAGACGCCAAAGTTTTCACAACCGCGTGTGATTATTGCATTACCGGGTGTGGGTATAAGGTATACCGTTGGCCGGTCGGCAAAGACGGCGACATAAATAAAGAAGGTAATGCATTTAACACTGACTTCCCTACGCCAATTCTATCAGGAGTGTGGGTTAGCCCAAACCAACACAATGTAGTCAGTGTCGATGGCAAAGATCACAATGTAATAGTGATTGCCGATCATGATGCCAAAGTGGTAAACGTAGGTGGAGATCACAGCATCCGAGGCGGCACCATAGCCAAAAAAGTTTATAACCCAAATACACCGACAAAGGACCGTCTTAAATATCCGATGATTCGTATTAACGGAAAACTCGAACGTGTTTCTTGGGACGTGGCAATAGAGGTAATGGCTGAAGTATCAAAATACGTGATTGAAAATCGCGGTCGCTCAGCATGGGCCATGAAAATGTTTTCGTATCAATACTGGGAAAACACCCATGCTCTGACTAAACTAGCATTACGAAAAATACGCACACCTGCCTGGGCAGTACATGATCAACCAACCGGTCACGGGCCGGACACTCCGGGAATGGCGGATGCTGGCATCGATAATTTTTCCGCTAGCTATGAAGACTGGTCGACCGCAGAAGTGCTATTTATCTCGGGTACCGATCCGTTTGAAACAAAAACGATTATATATAACGAGTGGATCCTAAAAGGTATTCGCGAGCGTGGTATGAAAGTAATCTCCGTATTACCACGAAAAACAGCGGGAGCAGCGTACGCCGAGAAAATGGGCGGTTTGTATCTAGAAATTAACCCAGGGACTGACACAATTTTGCATTATGCGTTATCTCGGATCATTATGGAGAATGATTGGCAAGATGCTGATTTTGTTGATAAATGGATCAATAATAGAACGGAAAGTGACAACGAAGTATTTCACGCAGATGGCTTTAGTGATTATAAAGATTGGATTCTGTCATACAAATATTCAGACCTTGATTTAGCCGCCGAAATGACCGGCATTCCAAAAGAGAAGATAATTCAAGCCGCCGAGTGGATGGCAAAACCAAATGCAGATGGTAGTCGACCAAAAACATCAATTGGTTTTGAGAAAGGTTTGTATTGGTCTAATAATTATTTAAACACAGCGACGATTACCTCATTGGGGCTTATCTGTGGCGCAGGAAACCGACCGGGTCAGGTTATTTCCCGATTTGGTGGACACCAACGCGGCATGATGCCAGGCGGCCAATACCCAGAGCACGATGCGCCTGGTAAATTCCCCGGCTGGAAAAAACACGGTATTGACGTTGATCAATGGGTCGAGGATGGCCGAGCGAGCTTTGCTTGGGTCATTGGCACCACGTGGACTCATGCCATGACCGCCTCGTCACACTTAGAAAAAGTGTTACGCAGAATGACCAGCGACCATCGCCAGCAACCGCAAAGATTAGATATGGAGCATATTATCAGCACCTTTAAAAAGCGTGTTGATGAAGACGGCATGGTAATGGTTAACCAAGACATATACCCAATTAAACCGATTGGCACAGAGTTGGCTGACATCGTATTGCCCGCCGCAACCTGGGGCGAAGAAGATTTTACCCGGGCGAACGGGGAACGTCGTATTCGACTGTACCAAAAATTCTACGACGCGCCGGGTGAAGCATTGCCCGACTGGAAGATTGCCGCTAAATTTGCTAAAAAAATGGGCTTTTCCGGATTCGATTGGGAAACCAGCAACGATGTTTTTGAGAACGCCGCCTTTTACAACAAAGGTCGGCGCACAAGTTATGTTGCTCTGGTCGAGTATGCCCGTGCACACAATAAGACCGGCCATGAGCTGCTCGCAGAGCTAGGAACAGAGGGCATTCAAGCCCCAGTTCGATGGGAAGATGGAAAATTAGTCGGCACCAAAAGATTGCACGATTCTACTCTAAAGACCGGTGTATCTAATGGCTTGACCGCGATCGACTTCAGATGGCTACGAAAATTCAAAACGTCGACAGGGCGAGCTAATCTATTGAAAGCACCGTGGGAGCTGTTCGCTGATTATTGGGAGTTTATGAAGCCCAAGGACGATGAACTCTGGGTCACTACTGGACGAATCAACGAGTTCTGGCAGTCAGGTTTTGATGACCAAGTGCGCCGACCCTATTTGCGTGCTCGTTGGCCCGATAACTGGCTTGAAATTCATCCCGAAGACGCTAAGGCGCGCGGCATTGAAAGTGGTGATCAGCTGCTTATCTGGCATGATCAAATACCCGTCGAGGTGGGCGGCTATACTCATTCTGAAAAGGATACCAAAGTGCGTGGAGTTGTCCCGTTGTACGCCAATGCTGATATTGATCAACCTGACCCACTCGAAACATTACTAAACACAGATGCGAATCAATATGACGATTCAATTCGCAACTTAGATAGAGGGCATGCTGAACTCGAAGAGCCAGATCCACTATTGCAGTCGATGGGTGAGCAGCTGGGTTCTACAGAATCTGACCCAAAAGAAGGCAATCGCGACCTACCTTCAAATCAGCAAAGAGCACCTTTAAATCAACAAAATGAATTAGAGGATCCGATTATGAAATCGGTTGAATCAGCGATTGGGATGTCTTGGAATGATGTAAAGCCAATGACGTTTACCGAAATGCAGAAAAATGGCTATATCGAAATGGATAGCGCTAGCTTCGAGGCGGTCGCGATCGTTACCGATGCCGTTAAACAGGGTGTTGCGTTTACCTATTTCAACCTGCCTTCGGCACGAAAGGGCTCGCCAAACTCGCTTGCTGGTCGCGTTTTAGATCCAGTGAGTCAACGGCCGAGGTTTAAGTTAAGCCGAGGAAATGTGAAAAAAGTAGGCGAATCTCCATTCAAGGATTCGTTTACAGAGATGACCTTCAAGCCAAGAACAATAGTTTAAGGCTAAACCCCAAAGTGACGACCTTGAAATTGAAGAGAATAGTTATGAAAACACCTAAATTAGTGTCAACTATAGTATTGCTTGCAATGGTAGTGCCACTGACTACTTATGCCACAGAGCCCATGTTATCCGATGATCTAGAGACTCCGGATGCTCTTATTCGAGAGGTTAATCGCGGCGATCAAGGCGAAACGCTTATTCAATTAGATAAAAACCTAGAGGTAGAACAGATTACTCAAGACCCTCTTATTGGCACGACTGAGCCATACCCTGTTTTGGACCGCATTAATGCTGAACCTGCTGATCCAGGTTCAGCTAATACCGATGCGCAAAAATCGTCTCCCACTCTGGTGCAAGAAGAAGTGCCAAATAAAAATACGGTGAACGAAAAAAATAAGATAAAAGAAAAAAAGCCAAAGAAAAAATGGTCTAGTGTTTTTACAAGAGAAACCGAAGCTCAGCGAA
>JAFMHC010000047.1 GCA_017854775.1 Gammaproteobacteria bacterium
CAAGTTCATTACAACACCAATAAGCTGACGCCGGTTGAGTCGATAGCCGAACTATGCCGAGCTCGCGGCATCACCAGCATTGTCGATACCGCACAAGCTACCGGCATTGTACCGATTGACCTATCACGCTCTGCTTGTGACATATTGGTCGGCTCTTGCATCAAATGGCTATGCGGCGGCCCTGGAGCTGGTTTCGTCTGGGTTAATGCAGAACTTATTGAGCAACTCAAGCCGTATGACGTAGGCTGGTTTTCGCACCAAAATCCGTTTGAATTTGATATTCACAATTTTGAATATGCCGACGATGCGGCACGTTTCTGGGGCGGAACACCCTCGGTGGCACCGTATATTGCCGCCACCAATAGTATTAAACTAATCACAGATATCGGAATAAAGGCGGTGGTTGAACACAACCGAAGGTTAACTCAACGGCTATTAGATGCGGTGCCTGAAAACTGTATCGTCTCGCCGCAAGAGCTAAACAAGAAAGGCGGTACGACGGTGCTTAAATTCGATAATCAAGGCAAACTGGAAGACAGCATGAGAGCAAATAAGTTGTTATTTGATTCACGCCAATACGGCATGCGTTTGTCGCCACATATTTATACCAATGATAGTGATATTGATTGTCTGATTGATTGCATAACGCAGCACCTCAGGTAAATTAACTTATTTTTTACCAGCTCAGTGTGACTGACTCATTTTGACTTGCATCGGATTTTTTGGCGATGAAAATGTCGATACCCTTGCTATACTAGCGGCTGATCTAGTGTCACTAACAGTGACCTTATTACAAACATCATGACTGATAAGCCGTTGACGCAAGCATTCGAAACCGAACCCACTGTTGATATCCATGTTGATATGAGTATTGATACTTGTGGAACGCGTTGCCCGATCCCGCTGTTACGCGCTAAACAAGCGTTAAAGACCCTGGCTGTTGGTGAGCATTTACAAGTTCTGGCCAGTGACCCGAGTGCAAAGCCTGATTTTGATGCCATGTTACGCCATTTGCCACACCGCTTAGTCAGCTATACGACTCAAGTCAGTCCAAGCAGAATTGACACATTTATTATTCAAAAAGGTGAGTAATGCAGTGCTACGTTTATAAGGGCGTCAACAATGACGACCATTTTCTTTATCTTAATCAAGAGTTTGATCAAGATAATCTACCAGATGACTTCCCTGAGGCCATTCTTCGGTTGATGGGGGAGCTCAATTTTGTTGTTGAGTTTGAGTTGACCTCTGATCGAAAACTGGCACAAGCCGACGCTGATCATGTGTTAGCCGACATGAAGGCACGTGGCTACTACCTACAAATGCCGAAGAAAGACATGGACGCGCTTGAAGACGACTACTTTAACTAGTCCCTGAGACAGATTTCGATGACGTTTAACCTCTTAGTCAGTGGCGCTCTTTACTCTAGCCAGTCAGCCTATAATGCACTGCGCTTTAGCCAAGCAGCGATTGCTGACGGCCACTCGATTAGCCAAGTATTCTTTTATCAAGACGGAGTTAGCCAGGCCAACCGATTGTCGATGCCGTTAGATGATGAATTCAATGCGCTTGAGCGGTGGGCCGAATTTTCTGATACCAACTCTGTACCGTTGGTGGTCTGCATATCAGCTGGTGAGCGGCGAGGTATTATGAGTGATGCTCAAGCTGGCGAATACCAACTTGGGCAGGGCAATTCGCATGCGGGCTTTAGTGTGGCTGGCTTAGGAGCCTTACATGAAGCGAGTTTAAGTAGCGACCGTACGGTGACCTTTAAATGAGTGCTGCAAAAGTGCTATACGTGATCAGCCGCGCGCCGTATTCAAATGCCAGTGGACAGGAAGCGCTTGACGCTATCCTAATCGGCACAAGCTTCGAATTAGATGTATCAGTGTTGTTTATCGCAGATGGCGTTTTCCAGCTAAAACAAGCTCAACAGCCTAGCGATAACGGTCTAAAGCAATTCACCAAAACTTATAAGGCATTGGAGGATTTTGGAGTCGAAAAACTTTACCTACACGATCTTAGTATGGTCGCTCGCGGCTTGAGCGAGTCTGAACTGATCTGTGCTACGACCACGCTCGACAGCCTTGCGGTTAGTGCGTTGATCGCTGATCAAGCAAAGGTATTTACCTTTTGAACACGTTATTTGTTATTAACCGCTCATGGCACGATAGTGTGTGGCTATTTGAGCAGTTGGCTTTCGCCTGCCCAGGCGACGCCATTCTGCTAGTCGAAGACGCTGTGCTTGCGCTGCAGTCGCCAGTCAATCTTGGTTCTTTTTCGGCCAAATGTGCCGCCATGAAAATTGCCGTTTATGCCTTGGCAGATGATTGTTTATTACGTGGCATAGATAGCCAATATGACTCTATTCAAATGATTGATTATCCTGGCTATGTAAAATTGGTTACGCAACACGCTAAACAGGTAGCCTGGTGATGAGCGACGACTTTATCGAATTTGAAGGTCAGCAATACCCCACTGACGTACAAGGTTTTTTGAAACAGCGGCTCAGATGGTCGCCCGGTTTAGCTCAGCATATGGCTAAACTAGATGGCGTTACTCTCACTGACGAGCACTGGGAAATCATTCACTATTTTCGGGAATATTACGAGGACTATAATATTCCGCCACCGATCCGGATGGTGATTAGGGTATTTAAAAAGGCCTTTGGTGACGAGAATGCCAATAGTCGATATTTGCTGCAATTGTTCCCCGAAGGTGCGACTAAGGCGGCCAGTAAGTTTGCCGGACTACCCAAGCCGAAGAATTGTAAGTAGTAGTGCATAGATTTACCGCGCGTTATTAACGAATAAGCACTAAATAAGTGATTTAAACATCACATAGAAGCAGTAAAACCGTTAAAATCCGCAAATGAAATTTGTAGATGAAGCAGAAATTACCGTACAAGCCGGTAATGGTGGTCACGGCGCATTAAGTTTTCGCCGTGAAAAATATATTCCTCGTGGCGGCCCCGATGGTGGCAACGGCGGGCGTGGCGGATCGGTGCACTTACAAGTAACCGACGATTTAAATACCTTGGCGGATTTTCGCTTTGTACGTCACTATCAGGCTAAGGGTGGTGGTACCGGTGCGGGTAAAGTAAAGACCGGTCAAGCCGGTGAAGACATTATCGTAAAAATTCCAATAGGAACAATGGTTTACGACTCCCAGACTGGTGAGTTGATCGCCGATATGACTGAGGACGGCGAAGAAATTATTGTGGCTGTTGGTGGTGACGGTGGTTTAGGCAATACGGTTTTCAAGTCGAGCACCAATCAGGCGCCGCGCAAAATCACCAAAGGCAAGCCAGGTGACGTTAGAAAGCTTCATTTAGAACTGAAGGTATTAGCCGATGTCGGGCTTCTCGGGCTGCCTAATGCTGGAAAATCTACCTTTTTAAGAGCCGTATCTCAGGCCACTCCGAAAGTGGCAAACTATCCGTTTACTACGCTACACCCAGAGTTGGGCGTGGTAAGTATCGGTATGGGAAGTAGCTTTGTGATCGCTGACATTCCTGGTTTGATCGAAGGGGCAGCGCAAGGTGCTGGTTTGGGCATTCAATTCTTACGTCACTTAGCGCGTACAAAATTATTACTGCACATTGTCGATATCGCTCCCTATGGGGATGAAGATGCCAATTTGGCTAGCGACGTTACTACTATTGCTGGTGAGCTTTCGCAGTACAGCGATGAAGCCGGTGCTGAATTAGATAAACTCGATCGTTGGTTGGTGATTAACAAGACCGACGTGGTACTCGTAGAAGATCGTAAACGTATTGTCGCCGATCTAGTTAAAGAACTGGATTGGCAAGGCCCGGTTTATACGATCAGCGCGATAGGTCGGCAGGGTACGCAAGAATTATGTAACGATATTATGAACTATATCGATGCCGAGATTCGCGCCGGCCAAGAAGAAGTGTTTGTATCGATCCCTCAGCCCGAAATAACTGAGCCATATGACCCGTCGAAGTAAATCTTGGTTTACTTAGAGGTCGCCGCAGAAAATAATCTTTAGCCAGATAGGTGTTTATGTTTCACACCTGAAGTTTTATCTCGATCTTGAAAGTATTAGGCACTTTTTGTTGGCGCTGGCGTTATGCTCAGGGCCATTGGTTTTATAAATTAGGTTAAATTTTACAATGAGTGACCGTTCGAGCATAAAAGACAGTAAACGATGGGTAGTTAAAGTTGGCAGTGCTTTATTGACCAATGACGGCGAGGGTTTGCACCGCGCGACCATCATTAAGTTGGCCGAGCAAATCGCATTTCTGCGTGATAAAGGCATTGAGGTGGTTTTGGTGTCGTCCGGCTCTGTAGCGGCAGGCGTCAGCCAGCTAGGAATGAAAGCGAGGCCTACACGGGTCGACGAACTGCAAGCAGCGGCGGCGGTCGGGCAAGCATCTCTGGTTCGCCATTATGAAGAAGCCTTTCAGCCGTTTAACATCCAAACTGCACAAGTGTTACTAACACACTCCGATATTGCTAATCGAGAGCGCTATCTAAACGCGCGTAGTACCTTATTAAGGTTACTTGAGCTAGATGTGCTTACCATTGTGAATGAAAATGATACCGTTGCGACCGATGAAATCTGCTTTGGTGATAACGACAGTCTAGGGTCGCTAGTAACTAATTTGGTCGGCGCTGATTTAATGGTGATCTTGACTGACCAGAACGGCCTTTATACCTCCGACCCGCGCTCAAATCCTGACGCTAGTTTGCTGAATGAAGTTAGCGCTGGCGACGAGAGTCTAATGGCGATGGCAACTGGCGGCACGACCTTAGGTCGAGGTGGTATGGTGACCAAGCTGTCGGCGGCTCAAATTGCTAGCCGATCTGGTGCCTCTACGCTGATCGCAAATGGACGTGAGAGTCGAGTGCTTGAGCGTTTATACCAAGGCGAGGTACTGGGCACCTTGTTAACCGCCAGCAACCGAGTGCCGTCGAAGAAGCAATGGATGGCCGGCCAGATGAAGATCGCTGGCAAAGTTGTTATCGACGACGGGGCTGAGAAGGTTTTGCAGCAATCAGGCAAAAGCCTATTACCAGTGGGAGTGGTTAGCGTCGATGGCGACTTCATGCGCGGCGAATTGATTAGCTGTGTCAATAAACACGGTAAAGAGATTGCTCGAGGACTGAGTAGCTATAGTGCTGAAGATGCGAGGCTGATTATGGGTAAGGCAAGCGAGTCAATTCGCGAACTATTACCGTTTGCCCCTGATGACGAACTGATTCATCGAGACAACCTGGTGTTGCTATAGGATATCGGCGTTTAGCTGTAATCTACAGTTTGCAATGCCGTGCACAGCATTCAGCGTAACTATTGGCGATAGCCGACAGTTAATTAGTGATAGCTGGCAGTTTAGCCAACGCACGTCTATGAGTAGCTAAAACCCTTTTAGCTATCAATTTCATCAAGACATTAAAAAAGGACCCGCTAGGATCCTCTTTAATAAAGGAAATAATAAAACTGCTTATGCAGCCATTTCCTTTACACGTTTGTTCAGACGGCTTTTAAGACGAGCAGCACGATTCTTGTGATGCAGACCCTTAATAGTAGCCTTGTCGATCATAGAAGCAGAAACTTGCAAGGCTTCATTGGCTTTCGCCTGATCGCCAGCTTCAATAGCAACATCAAGTTTCTTGATGGCTGTACGTACGGCAGAACGCTGCGAATGGTTACGCAATCGGCGAACTGTATTTTGCTTTGCGCGCTTGCGCGCTTGTGGAGAATTTGCCACTTTTAATTACCTCGTAAAATCGAAGGGGGAATATGCAGATTTAGGCAAAAATTGTCAACCCTAAAAGACACTTTATTATCACTCAAGCCTCACTGTTTGCTCACTTTTAACAGATGCTAACAGGTATACTCGCCAAAACCGCTTTTTAACTGCAATAAATGTCTAAAAAACTACTTAAATCCACCGCCATTGTTAGTGCCATGACGCTGATTTCTCGAGTCAGTGGCTTAGTGCGTGATGTGGTGATGGCTAGTGTACTCGGTTCTAGTGGTGTAGCCGATGCTTTTTTTGTCGCATTTAAGATACCCAACTTCCTTAGGCGTATTTTCGGCGAAGGCGCATTTGCCTCTGCGTTCGTGCCGGTGTTCAGCGAGTTGACCGAACAAAACACTTATCAGGCCAAGCAATTTGTTAATGCTACTGCTGGTATTTTGGCTATGGTTACGTTTGTATTGACGGTATTAGGGATGGTGTTTGCACCCTTTATCGTCTCGCTTTACGCGCCAGGTTATAAAGATGACCCAGTGCAGATGGCATACACAGTAGACGCATTGCGGTTTATGTTCCCTTACTTATTTTGCATTTCGTTAGTGGCGATGTCGGGCGGCATACTAAACACCTTAAACCGTTTTGCCATTCCTGCTGTAACTCCAGTATTACTTAATCTTTGTTTGATATTAGCTATGTGGTTGTTGGTGCCGCTGGTTGAGACGGCTTCACGAGCACTTGCGATCGGCGTATTGATTGCTGGTTTTATACAGTTGCTGTTCCAGTTGCCGAGTTTGTATAAAGAAGGTTATTTGCCGAAACTGAGCTTGAACACGTCGACACCAGGGGTTAGTAAAGTATTCAGGCTAATGCTGCCTGCCGTATTCAGCGTTTCAGTGGCTCAAATTAATACCTTTGTGAATACTGTCTTTCTGTCTGGGCTTATGACCGGTAGTGTCAGCTGGTTATATTATTCCGATCGCTTAATGGAGTTTCCGGTCGGCGTATTTGGCATTGCCTTGGCCTCGGTGGTACTGCCTAGCTTGTCAAAAGAAAATACTTCAGGCACTGATGCAAGCTTTTCGGCGATGATGGACTGGGCGTTGAGATGGGTGATTTTGATCGCTGTGCCGGCAACCTTCGCCCTCTACTTGTTGTCAACTCCCTTATTGTCGACCATATTTCAGCGCAACGCCTTCAATGCCAACGACGTTGCAATGTCGAGCCTCTCGCTTGAAGCATTTGCGATTGGGGTCTGTGCCTTTATCTTGGTAAAAGTTTTAGCGCCAGGTTTTTTTGCTAAACAGGACACCCACACACCGATGCGAATTGCCATCGTTGCGGTATTAGTGAATATTCTATTGAGTGTTCTATTGGTCGATAGCATGCAACATACCGGGCTCGCTTTGGCGGTTTCGATTGCCGCATGGGTTAATGCGACATTGCTCTTTATAATGCTGATGGTACGAGGCATTTATCGACCACAACCAGGCTGGTTCTGGTTTTTAGCACGCATTGCGTTAGCGGTATTGGCGATGTCGGCGATGCTTATATTCTTGAATGAGCCTGCGGTTGTCTGGCATGCTTGGTCATTGGCTCAGCGAATCGGACATCTAATGTTGTTGGTAGGCGCGGGCGCGGTTAGCTATTTCGCGGTTCTGTTGCTGCTGGGTATCCGGCCCAAGCAATTGTTGCTCGGCCCCCGCAGAACTAAGATTGATGATGCTAAGGTTGATGGTGCTAATTCGGGTGATGCTAAGTCGTCTGATACTTGAACAACTGAGGGTTAGTCTAATGTTTGCTGAAATCGGCTTAAAGAACAAACTTTTCAATCTCCAAGAAGCTAGGGCATTGTTGCCACTGGTACGCGCGGTTACCAATAGCCAGCGTGCCGATCTGGTGCCGATTCAAGATCGACTTAACAAAATGCTAGCAAACGACCCTAGGCGAAAAGTCTTTGAGAACGATTATCAAATCGTCGTTAGCCTTTGGCGCAATAAAGTTGAATTGCTCGGTGCGCGCGTCTCGGGCCTTTGGACCGTCGAGTTTGATGTCGGTGGCGGTAGCCTATGCTGGCGCTACCCAGAATTAGGCTTGAACTATTTTCGTGCCGATGGCGCTGAATTTTCTGAGCGTGTAAAATTACAAAGTTATATCGATGAAACCGACCCCGATTGGGTCTAACCTGACAGATTACCGAACCAGTTTAATGACTCTTATCCGTGGACTAAACAAGCTTCAAGCTGAGCATAAGCCTTGTGTGGCTTCAATCGGTAATTACGATGGCGTGCATCTGGGGCACCAGTATGTAATTGCTACATTACTCGAGCACAGTCAGCGCTTAGGGTTGCCCTCTACCGTGATCACCTTTGAACCGTTAGCTAAAGAATATTTCCGGCCCAATTCTGTGCAACGTTTAACTACCATAGAGCATCGCGCTGAGCTGCTCAAGGCGCAGGGTGTTGATCAAGTGCTGTGTGTTGATTTTGATCAGGCTTTCGCATCCTATTCGCCGATTGGCTTTATTCAGGATGTATTGATTGATGGTCTGGGTATTAAGCATTTATGCGTTGGCGATGATTTTCGCTTCGGCAAAGATCGCCAAGGTGATTTTGCCCTGTTAACCGAAGTAGGGCAAAGCAGTGGCTTTGCCGTAAGCGCGCACCAGACCTTTGAACTCGATGGTCAACGTGTTAGTAGTGGCCGGATCAGAGAGGCCTTGGGGCAAGGTGACTTTAAATTGGCTGAAGCATTGCTTGGGCGACCGTACACGATAAGCGGTGAAATTTCGCGAGGCCAGCAGCTGGGCCGCACTATCAATTACCCCACTGCAAATATTGTCTTGCCAAAATTGTTGATGCCGATAAACGGTGTTTTTGCTGTTACCGCAAAACTACACGATGGCGAACTTGTTCATGCGGTCGCTAATGTTGGAAACAGACCAACCGTTGATGGCAAAGAAAATCGACTTGAGGTTCACTTATTCGACTTTGATCGGGATATTTATCATCAAACGATGACTGTAAACTTTGTTGAAAAAATACGTGACGAACTGAAATTCGACTCTTTCGATGACTTAAAAGCTCAAATTGAGAAAGATGCTGCCCGTGCACGAGTGATTTTGTCCGTTATTTAAGTGTTTCAAGTTAGAAATTAAGAGCTACGGCTAGAAAATTCATTACTTCAGCCGAGAAAATGAGAGCTTCAGCTAGAAAATTGATGGCTTCAGCCAAGAAAACAAAGATTTATACTAAAAATTCGTCTTTTGAGTGCACTTCCGATTGGTCGAAACCATTATCTAACATAAAATGCTCGGCTATAATTTGGATCCTCAATGCTGAGCTCCAACCCAACCTGAATCGTCCAGTTAGATAGTTGCAAAATAATGAGCAAAGACAAACCCGGTAGTCAGTACAAAGATACAATCAATTTGCCACAGACGGCGTTCCCGATGAAAGCGGGTTTGCCTAACCGTGAGCCGCAGATTCTGAAAAAGTGGGCAAGTCTTGATAGCTATCACAAGCTGCAAAAGCTACGAGCCGATGCGCCAACGTTTATGCTGCATGATGGGCCTCCGTACGCCAACGGAAATATCCATACTGGCCATGCGATGCAAAAGATTCTTAAAGACATTATCGTTAAGTCGAAAAACTTGGCGGGCTATCGAGCGCCGTTCATCCCAGGTTGGGATTGCCATGGTTTACCTATCGAGATTCAGGTAGAGAAAAAGCATGGAAAAGCCGGGCAGAAAATTGATAAGAAAACCTTTCGCCAAAAGTGCCGTGAATACGCCGGTCGACAGGTAGAAGGGCAGAAGAAAGACTTTATTCGTTTGGGTGTGCAGGGCGATTGGGAAAACCCGTATCTGACCATGGATTTTCAAACTGAAGCTGACACGGTTCGCAGTTTGGCGAAAATTGTCGAGTCAGGCCATTTGTATCATGGCTTAATGCCAGTCTACTGGTGCCCCGCATGTGCATCGGCTTTGGCTGAAGCCGAGGTTGAGTATCAAGATAAGATCTCACCTGCGATCGATGTGAAGTTTTCGATTGTTGATCTTGCCGACTTTGCCAAGCGTATCGGTATTGATCTAGCCACACTTAATAAACCCAGTGTTGTTATTTGGACTACTACGCCTTGGACATTGCCGGCCAATGAAGCAGTGTCTCTACACCCTGAGCTAAATTACGTTTTAGTACAGGCCGGTGATGAGCAATTAGTGCTAGTCGAAGAACTGGTGGAGTCAGCATTAGCTCGGTACGAACTAAGTGAAGAGCATCAAGTGCTCGCTCGCTTTAGTGGCGAGTCGATTGAACTTTTGAGTTTGAATCATCCATTTTACGACAAACAAATACCTATCATCTTGGGCGATCATGTGACCACCGATGCGGGCACTGGCGCAGTGCATACCGCACCCGCGCATGGCGGCGAAGATTTTGCGGTCGGCAAACGTTACAACCTTCCTGTGAATAACCCAGTAGGCTCAAACGGAACCTTCTTAGAGTCGACAGAGTTATTCGCCGGCGAATTTGTATTCAAAGCCAACGCACATGTGGTTGAAGTATTAGAGCAGCATGGCGCCTTACTCAAGCATGTCGAGTATGAACACAGCTACCCACATTGCTGGCGTCACAAAACCCCGATGATCTACCGTGCTACAGCGCAGTGGTTTATTGGTATGGAGCATCTGAAGGGTGAGAAGGGCTTGCGTTATCAGTCACTTAAGGCGATCGAGGAAGTTCACTGGGAGCCCAGTTGGGGTAAAGCGCGGATTCAAACAATGGTTGAGAATCGCCCGGATTGGTGCGTCTCTCGGCAACGCAATTGGGGCGTGCCGATAGCTATTTATCTACACAAAGAAAGTGGCGAGATGCACCCGAACACACCGGCATTAATGGAGCAAGTGGCTCAGCTTATTGAGCAACAAGGCGTGCAAGCATGGTATGACCTCGATGATGCCGAGTTGCTCGGTGACGATCTAGAGAATTACGACAAGGTGCTTGATACGTTAGACGTTTGGTTTGATTCGGGTGTAACGCATAATAGTGTTGTCAAGGCTCGCGAGGAGTTGAGCTTTCCGTCCGATTTATATTTAGAGGGTTCAGATCAGCATCGTGGCTGGTTTCAATCGAGTCTGATCTCAAGTGTGGCGATGAACGATGGTAAGCCACCTTATAAAGCGGTGTTAACACATGGCTTCGTAGTTGATAAGGATGGCCGTAAAATGTCTAAGTCACTAGGCAATGTGATCGCGCCTCAAGAAGTCTTTAACTCACTCGGTGCCGATGTGCTTCGCTTGTGGGTTGCGGCAACTGACTACAAGTCTGAAATGAGTTTGTCTAATGAGATTTTACAGCGCACCAGTGAGTCCTATCGCCGTATTCGCAATACCGCTCGCTATTTACTTGGCAACCTAAACGATTTTGAGCCAAATCAAGCTTTGGCCTATGAAGACATGCTTAGCCTTGATCAATGGGCTGTGCGTTTAAGCGCAAAAATGCAAAAACAAATTGAGGGCGCTTACGAGAGCTACCAATTTCATCAGATTTATCAACGCCTACACCAGTTCTGCGTCGTCGATATGGGTGGCTTTTATCTTGATATCATTAAAGACCGTTTATACACTTTAGACTCGTCATCAAAGGCTCGTTTGTCAGCGCAAACCGCAATGCATCATATTTTAGAAAGCTTGGTGCGTTCGATTGCGCCAATCTTAAGTTTTACCGCCGAAGAAATATGGGGTCATATGGCTGGCGAGCGCGAAGACAGTGTCTTATTTGCCACTAGTTATACAGGGCTAGCCGAGGTTCCGAGTGACCCTAAGGCAGATGAGCAATGGGCTTCGATTATCGCCATTCGTAACGAAGTGGCAAAGCAAATAGAGGCCTTGCGTAGCGCAGGAGGCTTCGGTTCTGCGTTGGATGCTAACGTTGACCTCTATGCCAGCGACGAGTTGCACACGGTCCTCGAGACCCTTGGCAGTGAACTCCGGTTTGTGTTGATCACGTCTGGCGCGACACTCAATAAACTGGCCTCTGCGCCGCAATCAGCGGTTGCAAGTGATTTAGACGGTTTGAAGATCGCGGTAAATGCCGTGACGGATGAAAAATGTGTACGTTGCTGGCACCGTCGGCCTGACGTTGGCGAGGTTGCAGAGCACCCAGAGTTGTGTGTGCGATGCGTTAGCAATATCGAAGGTGACGGCGAGTCGCGAACCTTTGCCTAAGGCCGCCGAGCATCAATTACGCAGAAACGGCTATGAAACAGGTCAAATGACTCTTAAACACGCAAATTGAATATGAAACATCTTAAATGGCTATGGTTGTCGTTGGCCATTATCATCGCTGATCAGGCGACCAAGTACTGGGCCGAGCATATCCTTGGCTGGGATGGGTTAATTCCGATTTTACCGGTGCTTGACTTCTCCTTGGTTCACAATACCGGCTCGGCATTCGGCTTTCTCAGTTCGATGGGCGGCTGGCAACAGGTGTTTTTTGTTAGCTTGGCTGGGGTTATTAGTATTGTGCTGGCCATTGCGATAGCACGCTTGCAATCATTTGAGCGTCATTTGGCTGTGGCATACTCACTCGTCATCGCTGGTGCGATTGGCAATGCAATAGACCGAATAGTTTATCAATACGTGGTCGACTTCATTCATTGGTTCTATCAAAGCTACCACTTCCCGCATTTTAATATCGCCGATATCTCTATTTTTATTGGCGCGGCGTTGCTATTCGCCGAGGCGTTTGGCAAGCCATTCTTAAATACAAAACAAACATGAAAATTTTACTCGCAAATCCCCGTGGCTTCTGTGCTGGTGTCGACCGTGCTATCGATATTGTTGAACGAGCGCTTGAGCTATTTGACGCACCTATTTACGTCAGGCACGAAGTAGTGCATAACCGCTTCGTGGTAGACGACCTTAAAAATAAAGGTGCCGTGTTTGTCGATGAATTAAATGAAGTGCCCGACGGCTCGACAGTCATCTTCAGTGCTCATGGTGTTTCTCAAGCGGTTCAAGATGAAGCCGCCAGTCGCGACTTGAAAGTATTTGATGCAACCTGTCCGCTAGTAACCAAAGTTCATATGGAGGTTAAGCGTTACCGTGATAACGGTGTTGAGGTTATTTTAATTGGTCACCAAGGTCATCCAGAAGTGGAGGGCACAATGGGCCAGGCCGACTCGGGGATGCATTTGATAGAAGAGCCTTCAGACGTCAAAGGGCTGCAAGTCACGAACGAAAATAACCTAGCCTATGTAACTCAAACAACCTTGTCGGTCGACGACACCCAAGTTGTAATCGACACGTTAAAAGATCGCTTTCCTAATATTAAGGGACCGCGTAAAGACGATATTTGCTACGCCACCCAAAATCGACAGGATGCGGTACGGTCTTTATCAAGAGACTCAGATGTGGTTATTGTGGTGGGCTCAACTAATAGCTCAAATTCAAATCGGCTGCGCGAGCTGTCTGAGAACCTTGGTGTACCCAGCCATTTAGTGGATAAGCCAGAGCAAATTCAGCGCGAGTGGTTTGACGGCGTTGATGTTGTTGGCGTAACTGCGGGCGCTTCGGCACCTGAAATACTGGTTAAGCAAGTGATTGATCAGATTAAACACTGGGGTGGCTCGGTCGTCAATGAGGCAAATGGGCCGGTCGAGAGCATCTCTTTTTCGCTGCCTATTGAGCTTCGCGGTAAGCTTTGAAACGAGCGCTTACTCGAGACTTAGGTTCGGTTTGAGGCCGGCCTTTTACTTACTGTAGTTCCGTCTATCGCATTGATTTGTTTGGTAAATGTAAAAATTCGTAAGCTGGCTAGCATATACGCTAGTCTGAATGAATGAATGATATTGACCGTTTATCTGCAAAATAGTGCCAGTCGTCATAATAAATTGGCAAACTTGTTGCTCAGTGCATATTGTGTATTCTTACAGAAGCTACTTGGTAGCTATCTTGAGAAAAAGTCAGATACTTAGCGGACTAGATGCACTTATGAAACAACAAAAATCCAACGGGTTTACTCTAATAGAACTATCTCTAGTGCTATTTATAATGGCCTTAGTAGCTACCGCCGCGATACCGTCTTTCTCAAGCTTTATGGAGCGCCAAAAGGTGGCGGCTCAAGCGGCAGCGATTAGCAGTACATTAAGCATCGCTCGCGCTGAAGCCTTGACAAGGCTAGAGGAGGTCATGGTTTGTTGGAATCAAACAAACGCAGCGATCACGCAAAGAAGTTTTACCTTAAGGCCTGGGCAAATGGCGGTCATGACCACGGATGACCCTGCCGAGGTAATCCGCGATATACCATTCTCTGACGATGGGCTATTTATTGATGACACTGAGGTCGATGATTGTGTCAGTTTTCTTCCCAGTGGCCGCTTAGACACTAACACCACAGTTATAGATCCGCTTGCCTTCGGTATTTGTAAAGAGGCTGACGAGACCGCTGGTTCCAAGGCCGTAATAATGAACGCAACAGGTCGTGCGTCGACTGTCGATAACGATACTGGCGGAACAATAAACTGTAGCTGAACAAAAAAAACTTAACCACTTGTAGTCTAACGACTTTTTGTTTAACGACATTTAATCTAACGACATTTAATCTAACGACTACGGAAACTCGCAAGAATTAATGAATAGACAATTTAAAACTTCAAACACTAAGCAACACGGCTCGTCGTTAGTAGAGGCAATGGTTGCACTGGTCGTTTTTTCTGTTGGCGCTCTCGGCATAGCCGCAATGCAAACTGTGTCAATGGTACGCGGCGATGATACGCGACAACGATCGATTGCTATTTGGAAGGCGCAAGAGTTGGTTGATCGAATGAAAGCGACAAAAACCACTAATAATCCCGATGGCCTAGTCGCCCAGTACATTGCTGCTATAGACAACGATAATGATGATGAAGGCATAGGTAAGCTTTTGGCAGGTGATGAGTACTCGTGTCCTGTTGCACCGCCTCCTCGCTGCGATGATCAAGATGGCGACAATGCCGCTGCGTGCACTGCCGGTCAGATGGTGGACGCGGATATCTGGACAGTACTTTGTGAGCCAAACACTGGCGTGGTTCCCCTTGGAAATGCAGTAGCTGGCTCTGTCGGCTTGCGTAATTTGGAGGTGGCGTTGGTGGATACAGGCACTGAGTATCGACTTTATTTCGAGTGGTTAAACCGAACCACAAATAGTAATTTGGATACTGAGGGCGTAGATTCCGGCCAACAAAATAATGATGGAAGCGCGCGAAATATCACTACCAGTTTATGTGGCGATGACGAAGATATTGACTCCCGTCTAGATGCTTATTGTTTGAGGTTTGAGTAAAACATGAACGTTATGAATAATAAAATCGGTTCTCAGAGAGGTTTCACCTTAGTGGAGCTAATGGTCGGGCTGGTCCTGAGTCTCTTCATTATCGGTGTCGCAATTACCTACATGGTAACCTCGGCTCGGACCTTTCGAGTTCAAACCAACGAGACCTTGATTCAAGAAAATGCGCGTTTCGCCTTGGACGTGTTGACTCAAAATTTTCGTTTGGCCGGATTAAACCCAAGTAATAATTTTGCAAACACGCTCGAGGTCATTTACAGCGGTGCGAAATGCCCAGCGAATGAGTCGAGTACGGCCGATGATGCGGCTGGTAACACTGCCTGTACCAAAGACGGCGCGGACAATGCAATCGACAATAATTCAGACCGAATTGCCATTGACTATGTTGCAGATGCCAGTAGATCAGCCGTAGCGATAGTCGTTAATGGTTGTAATAGTTGGCCAATCACTGTGCCCGCTCGCTCTGAGGTTCGTCTGGCAAGTGTGTTTTGGAGTGCGGATATCGATGGTGACGGCGTTCGATCACTATATTGTCAAACATACAATCTCGACACTGAGACGGCGGAAGGCGTGGCATTGCCTTTGATTGATGGCGTTGACCGAGTTCAATTTCAATACGGCGTCGATAACGATAATGATGGGCTAATTGAGCGTTATCAGTCGTTCACTAACCTTGGCGCGGCTAATTCAATTAACGTGCGCTCGATTCGAGTGGCTATGTTGCTCAATGGAGGTACTAACAATGATCAAAATTTTGATACAGAGCTCTCGGCCGAGCGAACTTATACCTTGCTGGATGCTCCCGTTTCCACCTTTGACGACCAAGTGCTTCGACAAACTTATTCGACCACAGTTCTTATACCCAATACTTTAAACAGAATATGAAACAGTTTACTAAAGTTACTTCTCGGCGCTCTGCGCCATCCTTGCCGAAAAAGCAAAGAGGCGCTGCGCTGGTAGTCACGATCTTTGTGTTAATGGCACTCACCGTAGTCGCCGTTTCAGTGACCAGTTCGAATCAGAGCCAGTCGATTATGGTGCGAAACAGTCAATTTAGGCTAGAGTCGTTTAACTCGAGCTATGCTGAAATTGACGCTCAAGTGGATTTTATTAATAAGCGAAAGATTTCCGACGGAATACCAACCTTTATTTTGCGGCTAATCGACGGCGTAGAAGGCGGTGAAGTTACTAGTAAAGAAACGGTTTCGTCGCCTGACTATCTACCCAAGCGATCGATAGTCAACGTGAATTATATCGACGCGAATGTAACTCAACAATTTCGTGGAACGTGTTTGGTTTTTGGCCAACAACTCGGTGCTGGCGAAGAAAAAATTGCTTGTAACGAGTTGAAAATAGAATCAGATGCCGCGCTTAAAAATACCAGCGTAGTGTCGAATCAACATCAAGTTTTTGAATACAAAACATTGAAATAATAGTTAAGGAGTTACCCAAAATGAACATCAATAAGATTAAACACTATGCTCTTGGTTTGCTTCTTCCAATGGCTATTGCCTCTTCTGTCGTAGCTAATGCTCAAAAAGACGGTGAGCCTTATGTCCACGAAGAGGTATTTGTAGAGGTTATGAAGCCGATATCTGAGCGCGGCTTGGCGGGCCGAATTAGAGTTCGCTTACCCTCTGACAAAAGCTGCAGAGCATGCGGTGAAGACCTCGAAATAGATAACAATACAAAATTTCGGTTGCGGCCCTCAGGTGAGGTGGTCGATATAACAATGCTCTCGGACTATCTACCCGCTAGCGGCCAAGTAGACGTCTCGCGACCAGGCTACGCAGTGCTAATTCAGCTAGATACAGCGCAAACTCAGCTAGATAATTAACATTAAGCTTATTCAATACATGAGCTTAAGGAGTTCACAGCTATGACTTTTTTTAAAAATCACACACTTATAAGTCGGGGAAACCCATTCAAATACACCAAAATCCTGTTGATCAGCGCTTTGGTGACCTTTAGTTCCGGTTCAAGGGCTGATGACATTGATATCTATTCAGGGATATTTGGTGCCCAGTCCGCTGCGGGCGAATCGCCAGCCGACGTGAACCCTAACGTAATGTTTATACTCGATGATTCGGGCAGTATGAATAGCTTTGTATTGTTACCGGTTGTAGGTGATTCGGGCGCTGCATACGATAGTACCGTTGATTATGGTAAAGATGGTAATACAGTTGATGATAGCTACCTCTACCTGTATGACAATAATATGGTTTACCAAAATCGTTTTGCAACAGACCAGCAAAATAAATGCCAAGCGCAGCGCGATTGGGTGGCCGCTAACCCGAACAATCCGATCTTCTTTGATCTGGCTGTGCAATGGCGTAAAAATAATAAAGATAAGTGGATATGGGACAATAACTGGGGAACCAATAACGCTAATACTCGAGTGATCGAGTGCGCTCGAGATAGAGGCGTACACGGTCTTACCGTGTCAAAAGTATGGCCACAGAATTGTAAGAAAGGTTGTGGTAGCTCCGCCCCAAACTACGTCGGTAGCATACCAGATAAACAAAACCCCTATAAAAAGACGCCTAACCGCAATTTGGTGACGGGTAACTACCACGACTATCTAGTCGCACGTGCGGCAGCATTAGGCACAACTGCAAGCGGTTCTAGGGCGAGCGACTGTCGCAATGAAGACGAAAGACTAATCGATGCCGATGGCGACGTCGTCGGTCAATGCAATCGTAAGCTTACAGTGATGAAACGGGCGATGAATAACGCCTTGGACTCGTTCACCGATGTTAATGTCTCGTTGATGGATTTCAACCGAAATAAATCTGGAACACCCGGTTCTGAGCACGGCGGAACACAGATTAAGGCGAGTGGAGACATTAATAAAGCTGCTTTCAAAGCTGAATTTAAAACCGTTCTAAACAATATGTCGGCTGGTGGTAATACACCATTGGCCGAAGCACTCTATGAAGGCTTCACTATTTTTTCTGGAAATAAACGGGTCTATGGTGAAACTCGTGATGATAATGATGGACATGCTAGCGGTAGCAACGACACCGTCGTCTACAAAAGCCCAATTGTAAATGAGTGCCAAAGTAATAATATAGTTCTATTGTCGGATGGCGTGCCAACCGCAGACCGAGACGCCGATGAGGAAGTCAGTGCTCTCTTAGGTGCTGGAAACAGTTGCTCATTCGGCCCTAATTATAGCAATAACACGAACTCCAGTTGCTTGGACGATCTCGCTGGCTATATGGCCAAAGCTGATTTAAGTACTGGAACCGACGGTGTACGCGGTACCAATTCAGTTTATACCTACACAATTGGCTTTAATATTGATAATGCCGTGTTGGAAAGTGCTGCCAATGCCGGTCGCCCACCCGGTGCCGAGCTTGGCTCAGGTTATTTCAGAGCCGATGACATCCTGGCCTTAGAAAACGCCTTCCGACGTATTATTGGTCAGATCCAATCTGTTGACGCGGATACCTTTGTCGCACCAGCCGTAACCGTTAATGCCTATAATCGTCTGCAAAATAGAGAAGACATTTACTACGTAGTATTTAAACCAAATATAAACGCGCGATGGAACGGGAACCTGAAGAAGTATAAAGTGACTGCGGGTGCGGTTATTGCAGACAAAAATGGCAATGATGCGATATCAGACGTCACTGGATTCTTTAAAGATGAGGCGCAGAGTTTTTGGTCAGACGAGATAGATGGAGCAAGTGTGACAGCTGGCGGTATGGGCGAGCAACTTGATATAAATCGAGCTCTATATGGTAATCTCGATGCCGCGAATAGTATCGTAACCAAGCTGTCTTCTAACGGCGATGCGGTGGCCTCAGCCTTAAATTTCGTAGAAGCGGTGGTCACCAATGGGGGAATTGATATAGGTGTTGATTCATCGCTTAATGCCGTTGATAGATTGATCAATGCCGGTAAAATTGCCGCTTGGACCTTAGGCCGAGATATTGACGATGAAGATGGTAGTGGTGATGATCAACCAACCGGATTTGTTGGTGATAATATTCATGGCCAGCCATATGTGCTTAGTTTTGGTACGTCTGAAGCCGACCCTCAAGATATTATTTTCTTCACCTCTAACCAAGGCATGCTTCACGCTGTTACAGGCGATGACAGAGCTGGTGTCCCAGGCGGATCAGAAGCTTGGGCTTATGTTCCAGACCCTAGTTTGTTTAAAAACTTTGGTGATTATTATAATCGTGAAGTGGACAAGGTCTATGGCTTAGATTCGGAAATGACCTTTGACGTTGAGCGCGACTCTTTCACTAACGTGGTTACCAAAGCCGTGTTGTATTTCGGTCAACGCCGAGGTGGAAATAAGTTATTCGCTGTCGACGTAACCAAAGGTGCCCAAGCCACAAACCCTGTGTCTAAGCTGTGGACTATTGAAGGTGGCGTTGGTGACTATAGCCGTATGGGTCAAACTTGGGCAGAGCCAGTAGTGGCGAAAATACGCTACTGCACTGCGGCAGGTGATACCGATTGCCCACTGAAAGATGTCATCATATTGTCTGGCGGATACGACACTGCATACGACGATGTCGATGATGAAGTGGCATCGTTAAGTGGTAATGTTGTTGGCAATGCTGTTTACATCATCGATGCTGCCGATGAAGGCAAATTATTGTGGATGGCTAGCAGTAATGTTATCAACCCGGCTCGTGATCTTACGATACCTGAAATGACTCACAGTATTCCAGCCAAACCAACAGCGCTAGATGTGACTAAAGATGGCGCGATTGACATGATGTTCTTGACCGACATCAGTGGCCAGGTATTTCGTATCGACTTCAAGGCGACACCGACGGACGACAATAGCGTGTTCGCTGGCAATAACATTGGCAAAGTGGCCGGCGGTTTAATTGCGAACTTGACTGAAAGTGTTGCTGATCGTCGCTTCTATAACCCTCTTGATGCCGTACTTTTACCGGCTTCAAGCCGTGGGCCTGCACGCTATGCATTTGTAACAGGCTCTGGCTATCGAGCTAACCCGCTTGCCGCTGAGTCTTTTGGGAATCGAATATCAGTTCTTTTTGACTATAATATATTTGAACCTGCTTACGACGAAATTGTTGCCCCCGGCGCGGATGGCGATTCAGATAATGAGGCATATTACTTATATGCTGAGAATTCGGTGGGCAATCGAGCTGTGATCGACATGAACGAGGGTTCGCAGAGACTAGGGGAGGTTTTCGCGACTCCAATTCTAATTGACGGTAAAGAATCGTTTGTAAATGTAGCAGGGGCACATAGATATGGCTTCTATGCTGACGTCACTGGTGTTGGCGAGAAGGTGATTACACCGACGTTAATTAGTGATTTCAGAGCGATCGCCGTTTCTTATGTGCCCGATTCTGAGGCTGATCCATCTGAGAGCTGTGCGTCTGGTGTTGGTAGTTCTAACGTTTATGAGTTCAACCTACTTACCGGTGAAACAGAAAGGACAGAATTGACCAAGCCAGGTTTGACAGCAGAACCAGTTGTGATTTACGTTCAAGGCCCAATACTAACACCAGACCCTGATGACCCTAATGGCCCTACCGGCGAACCACCACTGGAGCCGATCGTTATAATTGGCACCGAGCCGTTCAAAGGCGAAGACTTTGGCTTGACCAACTTGAAGCTGGGTAAGGCGGAAAAACGTGCTTGGTGGGAGCGCGGTCGAGCAAATTAATGCCGGTGTCAGGCCGGAGGAAATGATATGACGAGAAAGTTTGTACAGGGTTTTACTTTAATCGAGGTGATGATCGTAGTGGTTATAATCGGTGCTTTGGCCGCTATTGCTATCCCGAACTATTCACAGTATGTGACTCGGGCCAACCGATCGGATGCACAAGATAAGCTATCTGAAGTAGCCTTTGAGCAAGAACGTTTTGCCAACAGAAATCGACGCTATACCTTGGATATGACCGAATTGGGTTATGCCGCCGATCCGGTTCGCAGTAGTCAGGGCTTGTACAACATCGATGCTGCTGTTTGTGCTGGCGCTGGTGTCACAGTTCAGACTTGCGTTGTTATGACTGCAACACCCCGGGCTGGTGGTCGACAAGAGGGTACGGGTGACCTGAGTTTAGATACCCGTGGTACTCGAACTGGCAAGTGGTAACGATGCCTGCGTTTGATTGCGTTCGAGGGTAAACTCTTGAACGCTGGCAGCTCTGGTGGCAATTCTCTTTGCAACAAGAGTCGAGAAGGTTCGGGTACTCTACATTGAAGAGTATTGTGATTCCTCAGCTTTGTCGCAATAGTAATCTGCTGATTCTGGTACTACTGACACAAATAGTCGTGTCAGTAGTTTGGCTCTGCTTTGATGTTGAGTTGTCAGTATATGCGTTAGGAACGTGGTCATTATTTGCCCAGTGGTCGGCATTAAGTAGTGCTTTTTTACTTTGCGTTTTACGGCATCAAATTCAGCAAGTTCCGCCAATATTGGCAATGATTATGGTGGTGGTCATCATTTGTGTTTCGGTGATGTTCATTGACTTGGTGTTTGTCTACTTACTTCGCTATGACAACGGATGGGTCCCGAGTGGCGCACGATTGATAAGAGTGGTGGGAGCCGCTTTGCTGATCTCAGCCCTGACGTTACGGTTCTTCGCCCTGTTAGACGTGCTTGATAAGCGCAGTAAAGCCGAAGCGGAGTCACGAATATTAGCGCTCCAATCTCGTATTCAGCCGCATTTTTTATTCAATTGTCTAAATACCATTTCTGAACTAACGGTATTAGACCCAGCAAAGGCAGAAAAGGCGATCGGTTCTCTTTCTATGCTGTTTCGAGCAGGGCTTGAGAACCAGCGCAACAGACATTCGATGGAACGCGAACTGGTACTCGCAAAGCGCTATATTGAACTGGAAAAGTGGCGTCTGGGCAAGCGACTCACCATTGAGTGGCAGATAGGCATAGACGATACCCAAGGCTGGGAGGTTCCCAAGCTGATAGTTCAGCCGCTGCTAGAAAATGCGATAGTGCATGGAATGCAATTAGATGGAACCATACACATTACGGTTGATATACGAGAAACGCGAAACCACTTATCATTTCGATTTGAAAACGCCAAGGGCGGCAATAACTCACCAAGCACTGGCCATGGTATTGCACTTGATAACATTCGAGAAAGATTGCTGGTGCTCTATGACGATCAACATACCTTTCAAGTAAAAAAATCTGACAACCTTTTTGTTGTGTTAATGAGAATACCCAAGCAACGATACATTTCGGGAGCAGTGAAATGACTATGTTAGCGGCGGTCGTTGACGATGAGCCATTGGCGCGAATGAGGCTCAAACGATTGCTGGAAATGCGCGACGTGCGGGTGGTGGCGGAAGGTGAGAATGGTGCTCAGGCAATCGAGATTGTGCAACAGAACCGTATTGATATTTTGTTCATTGATATTAATATGCCCGTTATGAATGGCTTAGATGCTGTGCGAGCGATTGATTCATTAGACGATAATGGCCCAGCCGTTGTGTTTTGTACGGCCTATGATGAATATGCAATTGATGCTTTTCGTACTAATGCGATAGCCTATCTTCTTAAGCCTTTCGATGTGGAAGAGTTACAGGCCGTGCTGCAAAAAGCTAAACGCGTGTCACGCCTCCAGTTAGGCCAATTAAGAAATTCTCAAACCCTTGAGAAGGCCTTAACCATTCACCACCTCGGGGTGTTGAAAAATATTCCGATCTCAGAGATTGTCTATTTTTACAGCAATGATAAAAATGTATTCGCGGTATTCAAAGATGGCTTGGAAGTATTGGTCGATCAAACGCTGATTCAGCTTGAAAGAGAACTTGAAGAGGACGTGATCAGGATTCACCGAGGATATCTGGTTAATCGGCGTGAGATATCCATACTCTTTCGTCATGAAAATCAAAGTAAAATTGAGTTAGAGTCTTTAGATAGAAGTCTTGTCGTGAGTCGTCGCCACCTAGCCCAGGTAAAACAATGTTTTCGATAAAATGTTTTCGCTAAATAATATTCGCCTTTTCCCCATCGTATTAGTTTGTTTAATATCGCTTGGCTGCGCCAGTAGCACCTTAACTAACAAGGAAGACGTGTGTGCAATTTTCAGTGATAAGCCGCACTGGTATCAAGCGGCTAAACGAAGTGTTGAACGCTGGGGCGGTCCAATTCATGTGCCGATGGCGATTATTTATCAAGAGTCCACATTCAGCGCGGACGCCAGACCTAAGATGCAGTATTTTCTCGGGCTTATTCCTACTGGTCGAGCGAGTGATGCCTATGGATACGCGCAAGCGCTAAAAAGTACCTGGGGTGAATATGAGGCGGCGGTGGGGTCACGATCCCCTGATCGGGATGATTTTGAAGACGCTATAGATTTTGTGCTCTGGTATATGAATGTCACTTACCAGCGAAATGGGGTATCTAAATGGAATGCATACGACCATTACCTCAATTACCATGAGGGCCAAGGTGGTTACTCAAGAGGTTCTCATCTGAACAAAAAATGGTTGTTGACTACGGCCACACGAGTAAATGCGCGCTCTAAGAAATTTGCTAGCCAACTGACTGAATGTCGGGCTGAACTGGATAGTAGAAAACGCGGTTGGTTTTAACCACAGCTAACCCCGACAGAGTCAGGGTTAGCCTACTAACGGCTAAAGTTAGCCAACCATCGATAACGATCTAATCGTCATCTGTTTCATACACACTCATAGACGGGCAGCTACAGATTAAGTTTTTATCGCCAAAGACGTTGTCAATGCGACCTACTGGAGGCCAATATTTGATATTAGCGTCGGCTTTGTCATCAGGGTTGTAGGCCTCTTTACGGCTATAAGGAATATCGAGTTGATCATCTAGTACGAATGCCATGGTGTGTGGGGCATTACTGAGCATTGAATTATCAATCGGTAGGTCGCCGTTTTTAATCTGCGTATACTCTTTGAAAATCCCGTCCATGGCTCGGCAAAAACGATCCAGTTCGGCAAGTGACTCGCTCTCGGTAGGTTCAATCATCAAGGTTCCAGCAACTGGGAAGCTCATTGTCGGCGCATGAAAGCCGTAGTCGATTAGTCGCTTTGCGATGTCGTCGACTGATACACCATGATCTTTCATTGGGCGAGTATCGATAATGCATTCGTGGGCAACTAGCCCGTCGTTGCCGGTAAATAAAATTGGGTAGTTATCGTGTAGTTTGTGCGCCACATAA
>JAFMHC010000048.1 GCA_017854775.1 Gammaproteobacteria bacterium
CTCATGCACATCTTTAATCGATAAGCCTTCGCGAAAAGCATCACCGATATACCACAGTCGGTCAGCTTTAGGCACCCTTAGCGCGGCACTTAGGCGGTCGCTTCGTTCGCTTCCGGCTAGGTCACCGAGTTGAGGCTCAAAGCCATGACTGCCAATCTCCAAGCTACGCATTGCTTTTTGCAACGACTCTTGAAAGGTACGACCAATAGCCATCGCTTCACCGACCGACTTCATCTGAGTGGTTAGCGTATCGTCAGCTTGTGGAAACTTAACAAAATCGAATCGCGGTATTTTTGTAACTACGTAATCGATACTTGGCTCGAAAGAGGCCGGCGTTAAACCGCCAGTAATGTCGTTGCGTAACTCATCTAAGGTATAACCGACAGCTAATTTGGCGGCGACCTTGGCAATTGGGAAACCTGTAGCTTTTGACGCCAATGCAGACGATCGTGACACCCGTGGATTCATTTCTATAATGATCATACGGCCAGTCTTCGGGTCAATCGCAAACTGCACGTTTGATCCGCCGGTATCAACTCCGATCTCTCGCAACACAGCAAGTGAGGCGTCACGCATAATCTGATATTCCTTATCAGTTAAGGTTTGTGCCGGTGCCACGGTAATTGAATCGCCGGTGTGCACACCCATTGCATCGAAGTTCTCGATTGCGCAAATGATAATACAGTTATCTTGATGGTCTCGAACCACTTCCATCTCGTATTCTTTCCAGCCAAAAATACATTCTTCAATCAGTAGTTCATTGGTTGGAGACGCTTCTAACCCACGCTCACAAATCTCAACAAACTCTTCTTTATTATAAGCAATACCGCCGCCGGTGCCGCCCATGGTGAAGGACGGACGAATAATCACCGGTAAGCCTAGATCGTTGAGAATCTCGAACGACTCTTGCATGTCATGAGCGATATCACCACGAGCGATCTCAAGACCAATTTTGGTCATCGCATTTTTAAACTGCTGACGATCCTCAGCTTTGTCGATAGCCTCTTTCTTGGCTCCGATCATTTCAACATTGTACTTACTCAAAACGCCTTCACGCTCTAAATCAAGTGCACAATTTAACGCTGTTTGGCCACCCATTGTTGGCAATAATGCGTCTGGACGTTCGATCTCGATGATCTTTTCAACCGCTTGCCAGCTTATTGGTTCGATATAGGTTGCGTCTGCAAAGCCAGGATCGGTCATAATTGTGGCAGGGTTCGAATTAACCAGCACCACGCGATAGCCCTCTTCTTTTAGAGCTTTGCAGGCTTGCACACCTGAATAGTCAAATTCACACGCTTGTCCAATGATAATTGGGCCTGCGCCGATGATTAAGACGGTTTCAATGTCAGTACGTTTTGGCATCTCTAAATCCTCTTAAGCTTTCGCTTTCGCGTTGGCACTGTGTTGGGTCATCATATCTATAAAGCGTTCGAACAGCGGCGCCACATCTCTCGGCCCGGGACTTGCCTCCGGGTGACCTTGAAATGAGAAAGCGGCTGCATCGGTACGCGAAATGCCTTGGATAGTATTGTCGAAAAGCGAACGGTGTGTCACTTCTATATTACTCGGCAGATCAGTCTCTTGAACGGCAAAACCGTGATTTTGGCTGGTGATCATAACCTTCTTTGAAGCCAAATCTTGCACTGGGTGATTTGCTCCATGATGGCCGAACTTCATTTTTTCGGTTTTAGCTCCTGAGGCTAGAGCAAGGATTTGATGGCCTAAACAGATACCGAAAATTGGAACGCCAGCGGCAATAATTTTTTGTGTAGCCGTTATCGCATAATCGCAGGGCTCGGGATCACCCGGGCCGTTTGATAAAAATACGCCATCCGGCTTATGCGCCAAGACCTCGGATGCTGGGGTTTGCGCAGGCACAACCGTCACATTACAGCCGAGCTGAACTAAGATTCGCAAAATATTATGCTTCACGCCAAAGTCATATGCCACAACGTTAAATTCGCCGTCAGTTTTTTGCTGGTAGCCGGCATCTAACGTCCACTCAGCTTGAGACCAAGTATAAGCCTCTTGAGTTGTGACTTGTTTGGCCAAATCTAACCCTTTTAAACCAGCAAAACCTTTGGCGGCAGAGACAGCCGCGTCAGAATCGATGTTATCACCAGCGACGATGCAACCGTTTTGAGCACCTGTTTCGCGAAGTATGCGTGTTAACTGGCGAGTATCGATATCAGCAATCGCCACCGTGTCATTATCCTTCAGGTAATCATCGAGGTTTTGAGTATTTCGCCAATTGCTTGCCATGCGAGGCAAATCTCGGATTATAAGGCCGTTGGCATAAACAAAGTTTGATTCAGTATCCTCCTCGTTGGTACCGGTGTTACCGATATGAGGATAGGTTAGGGTAACCATTTGCTGTGAATATGACGGGTCTGTCAAGATTTCTTGGTAGCCAGTCATCGAGGTATTAAATACCACCTCTCCTACCGATTGGCCTTCTGCGCCAATTGACTGGCCCCAGAACAGGGTGCCGTCTGCAAGTGCTAATAGTGCCGTATATTTCACAATTCGAGCCTTTTTCTTTAGTCTTTAAGCGTTGATGAGCGCGCAAAACTTATTAAGGTTAATTTAGAAGGCGATAAAATTTACTTAAAAAAAGGGAGAAGCCTTATTAAAAGCTTCTCCCTTTACAGAATTTTATCTACAAAAACCACCGGCTTCACTGGTGACCCAATAGGGTTTGGAAAGCAATTTGAGTGGTCTTTTCATCGGTGCGTATTCTAGCCGATAGGGAGTTATCTATGCAATGTTAAAGCGTCTTAAAACGATAATAAAATCACCTTGCACTCACAACCGCCAGTTACTTCAAATTCAAACGCTATTACACCCGTTATTAGCAGTAAATCAGGGCATCGACTCATTACTGCGCAGACAGCCGCTAGCTAGTCTAACTCGAATCTATTATCGACTTAAATTTAAAGTGCCAGCCATGAGCTTCAAAGCGTCATCTTTTCGTCGCTTTGACTTTAAGAGCACTTAAAGAATCAGCCCTGAGCGTTTAAGTCGAATCCCGTCTCGATCTAAACTTAAACCGTCAGCCCTGAGCTTTTAAGTCGAATCCCTTCTCGATCTAAACTTAAACCGTCAGCCCTGAGCTTTTAAGTCGAATCCCTTCTCGATCTAAACTTAAACCGTCAGCCCTGAGCTTTTAAGTCGAATCCCTTCTCGACTTAAACTTAAAGAGCACTTAAAGAGCGTCAGCCCTAAGCCCAAGCACATCCTGCATGTCGTAACAGCCTGCTGGCTTGTCAGCCAACCAGATCGCCGCCCTGACCGCTCCTTTGGCGAAAGTCATACGAGAAGATGCCTTGTGTGTTAGTTCAACTCGTTCACCCTCGCTGGCAAACAACACCGTGTGATCACCGACCACATCACCACCTCGGATAGTCGCAAAGCCGATGGTTTCGCGATCTCGAGGCCTAGCGATACCCTCGCGGCCATACACGGCGACCTCATTTAAATCTCGGCCAAGTGTATCGGCAATCACTTCGCCCAAACGCAACGCGGTGCCAGAAGGAGAATCAACTTTATGTCGATGATGGGTTTCAATGATTTCGATATCTGAATCAGCGGCTAATACTTCAGACATTTGTTTGAGTAAATGGAAGCAAAGGTTCATGCCAACACTCATATTAGCAGCCAAAACAATTGCAATCGAGTCTCCTGCACAGGCAAGTGTTTGTTTTTCGCTGTCACTAAATCCAGTGGTGCCGATTACCATCGCCTTGCCGTTCGCAAGGCAATACTCAAGATTAGCCAAGGTTGAATCAATGGTGGTGAAATCGATCAGTAGATCAAAGTCAGCTTGGTCTACGCTAGCTACCACAGATACATTAATCCGCCCTATTCCGACAAGCTCGCCAGCATCAACGGCCAATAAGCTACTGCCTGGGCGCTGCACTGCGCCAGTCAAATGAATACCATCTTGGGAAGCGTTAACTACGGCTTGAATTAAAGTTCGGCCCATTCGGCCGGCAACGCCCGCAATTGCAATATTAAGCACTTAGTTTACTCGTTATAGATTGATAAATAATTCGAAGAGACTAGTCTATCGATTGCCGAAAAAAGCTCGAGGCTGCTCGGCATTAACTCCGAAAAACATCTTTTATTTTGCCAAACACACCTTCATCGGCATTTGATTCAGAAAACTTGTCTAAGTCGAACTCGGCCGACACTCGAAGAATATCTAACTCATGGCAGGCATTAACCAATCCATAAACCACTGAACGGCTATAACCGGATTTTTGCATCAAGCTATGCGGGCTTTCGGGTCGAACAAAAAGCATGGTACATAGTTTGAGCAACATATTGTCCAACTCCAGCAAATCAAAATGTGGCCAACGCTCAAGAATATATTCAGTCTGAGAATCCAAACCGGCAGCCAAACTCGCACTCTTGGTCGCTATTGTATTGGCCCAAACCAGACGACTGATTGGAAACGCCTTTAGCTCGTCGCTTGGTCGCCACGTCGAACCCAACTTGCACTTAGTAACGGTCTTTTTGCGAATTGCAGCTGTCCATTTGCCAGGCTCTTGCTCGGAGTAAACAAGATCACGCTCGGGCTTAATGAATAGAATTTGCTCACGTCCGGAAAAAATTTCGGCGTCTTCGCCCCAAAATTCACCACCCGGCTGTATCACAGAGCCAGCGGCAAGCTTTGCTGTTAACTTGGCTTCTGCCTCTGCGTCAACATAACTCGAATCGCTCTCAATTGTGTCGGAATTAATGTCTACATCATCTTCAATTTCCGACTCACTCATCTCCCACGCATCTAAACTATTAGTTTCGATCACCAGAACACTGTTATTTGATGCACTTTCATCGTCAGTAACCAATACCACAGCTTGAGGGATCTCGGGTTCTTTATCGTCGTCTTTGAAGCCTTTTACATCATCGACTACCTTCATGTACTCGCTATTGGTGAAGCTATGATAATCAATGCTTAAATTATCCAGCTCATACTCAAAATCCTCGGCATCTGGAAAATCGTCTGACTGTTTCGAATCAGATTCAGTTTTCTCATCCATATCGACGATGGCGAACTGCATGCCTTGAGGTAAAGCATTATCAGATGGAATTAACGGTTCAGCAACGGCTTCAAGATCAAGTCGTGTTAACTGCGTCCTGAAATCGCTCCATTGTACCGGCCGCACAATATAACCAGGAGAGTCGTTTTGATCATTGCCTACTCTAATCGCAGGCAAACTGTTGAGCGACTCTTCATCTGTCGAAAACTGGTAACTTGAGTCGACAATCACTATGTCGGCGCTCTCTGACGACTCGACATTCTCTTTTAGAATAACGACCTGATATTCGAGCTCATTCTTAGCCAAATTCAAGAATGACTTGAATAAAATTTGTTCTTTCTTTTCAATCCCTTTGAAAACTAGATGTTTGATTTCGGTGGTCACAGGAATACTCTTTGTAAAAAAATTTAGGTCTAATTAATTTATCGCCGTTCTCTTATGAACTGGCCATTGCTGGCATCGATAACTTACTCGTCGTTGTTAGGCCATAACTATTAGACCACTAGTCACTAGATTCTAGCCACTAGTGGACAAATGACATCACCAATTCGGTTGATGTTCGGCCACTAACGAAAACTTTCCCATTGTCCGCAGTTTGGACAAAACCAATACATGGCCTTAGTATCAAAACCACACCCAACACAAGTATACTCAATCTTTTCTGATTTTGCGCGACTCAACATTTTTTTTAATAAAGCCGCACTTCTATCACCACTAAGCTTATTTTCAACTAAGGCCGCATTTAGATAATCAGCAAGCGGTGAACTCATGCCTACGTTATTAGTTTTATCAAGTACGTGGTCTAATGCAGCCGATTGCCCTAAAATTCTCTCGAGTGATGTCTGCCACACCTTGAAGGAATCTGCACTCTTTGGCACAACTGCAACATTTAACAAGTAATTCTTTAACCCATTCGAGTTTCCGCTAAAGTTGAAGCTGCCTATCATTTTTTCAACAATAAGCTCAGCAAAATTAGGATGCAAATCGGCTAACGTTAACCATAAGTCTCGGGCACCTGCGTGATCTCCTTCCGCCGAACGTAAGTCGCCCCGTAGCAACAAACTACGAGCGATCGATGGAAATTCGCTGCGCGCATTGCGTAAATGTTGGCGGGCAATTTGATAATCACCGATACCGATCGAAAGCTCAGCCAATTCGCAATAATAGTGCGCCACTTGCTTATTAACGTTCTGGCGCTCGCCGCGCTTAAGCAATCTCAACACATCAATCGCTTTTTGCCACTCTTTCTCTTGCTGATATATACGAACGAGACCCTCGACCGCAAGAACTCGGTAGGCAGCCGAGTCTTTAAGTTCACTGAAGAGATTTTCGGCTCGATCTAACCAACCAGCCTTGTAATAGTCGTTGGCGAGCTCGTGAATCGCCTGCATTCGTTGGTCATCAGTCAAACTGGGCCGAGCAATCAAATTTTGATGTATCCGGGTCGCTCGATCGACCTGTCCTTTTCGGCGAAATAAACCACCAAGAGCCAAGTGAAGCTCAACAGTTTCACTGTCGACCTCTAACGCTTTAATAAATACCTCGATAGCCTTATCGGGCTCCTCGTTTAATAAAAAATTAAGACCCTTAAAATATTCTTTATTAACCGCTTGTTTTTGCCCAAAGCCAAGCTTAACAAAGAGCCAGCGACTTCCGATAACACCCAATAAAAAGGCCAGCGCTATCGCCGGCCAAGTCCAATTCCATTGCGATAATAAACTCACTTTGAACAAGCCTCAACGCTAGCCATAGACTATGACTAAACTTCGTCCTTCATTGGTTCAGTTATTGGTGCGGCTCTAAGGTTTTGAACCTCTTTCTCAACCTTAGCGAGTTCACGCTTAGTCTTACCGACCTGCATTTTAGTGCGAACCACCGAAAAACTCATCAGCAAAACTCCAAGCAACATACCTAGCACGAATGGAATTAACATCACAACGAATAGATCAACTTCTCGTTCAATATCGAAATAGTAGCGAAGCGTAACAGCATCCGGATTCTTTAAGTTTAGTGTTAGCGCAAAGAGCGCAAAGACAAGAAACATAATAATTGATAATACTTTTTTCATGGACTGCTCGCCTAATTCTTATTTATCTGGTAGCTGCGATGGATTAATTTAGCTGCGATGGATTAATTTAGTTGCGATGACTTTATTAAGAATTCAACGCGTCGACTCGCTCTTTCAATTCTTTTCCGGGCTTAAAATGTGGTGAAAATTTATCTTCAACAGCAACCGATTCACCTGTTTTGGGATTACGCCCAACTCGCGCTGGTCGATAATGCAAAGAGAAACTTCCAAAGCCACGTATTTCAATACGATCACCATCTTCAAACGCACTACCCATGCGTTCTAAAACGGTTTTTACGGCTAATTCGACATCCCGATGCGCTAAGTGCGGCTGCTTGTCTACCAATGACTCGATCAATTCGGACCTTGTAATTGTCGGTGTTTTAATCATTACCCTATACCCTTGATAAATTTTTAGCGAACAAGTATAAATTTTGCAACGCCAAGGCGCAATAACTCCAGAGTCAATAAATTGATCTAAGTTACTGATATTGTTTCTTTAAAATTAAAAAAAACTAGATTAAACAGACAAACGTAAAAAACCTTGGCCGACGTTAGTCAACCAAGGCTTTTCTATCAAAACTCCCTGCACCGAAGCTCAGGGCTTTAATAAGGCTAAATCAACCTACTTATTCAGTGATTCCTTTAACTTTTCAGCTAGCAAGCTACCGCTGCCTGATTCACTCGATCCACTACCGTACTCTTGAATCGCTTCACTTTCATGCTGCGCTTCCAAAGCTTTGATCGAGAGAGAGATGCGACGAGTCTTACGGTCAATCGCCGTGATCTTAGTCTCAACTTCAGTCCCTACTGGGTAGATTGCAGATGCATCTTCAACATGGTCACGCGAAATCTCAGCGGCACGAAGGTAACCTTCAACGCCTTGCTCAATTTCAATAGTAACGCCGCGTGCGTCACCTTCTTTAACAGTACCATTTACAACGGAGCCTTTAGAGTTAGTTGCAACGAAGTCAGTGAAAGGATCACCAGAAACTTGCTTAACACCTAGAGAAATACGTTCACGGTCAGAATCAACCGCTAGCACTACAGCTTCAAGCTCATCACCTTTGGCAAAGTTGCGAATAACGTCTTCGCCTTCTTCGTTCCAAGAAAGATCACTTAAGTGAATTAGTCCGTCAATGTTGCCGTCTAAGCCGATGAATACGCCGAAATCAGTGATCGATTTAATCTTACCGATAACTTTATCGCCTTTCTTGTGAGTCGCTGCAAAGCTATCCCAAGGATTTGAACGACATTGCTTCATGCCTAATGAGATGCGACGACGTTCTGGGTCGATTTCAAGCACAACAACTTCAACTTCGTCGTTTACTTGGCATACTTTACTCGGATGAATGTTCTTGTTAGTCCAATCCATTTCTGAAACGTGAACTAGACCTTCAACACCGTCTTCCAACTCAACGAAAGCACCATAATCGGTAATATTTGTCACTTTACCATAGTGACGAGTATCAACCATGAAACGGCGTGCTAGGTCTTTCCATGGGTCATCGCCCATTTGCTTAATACCTAGAGATACACGTGCTTTTTCTTTGTCGAACTTCAGTACGCGAGCTTCGATGTCTTGGCCAACTTCCAAAATCTCAGAAGGATGCTTAACGCGCTTCCAAGCCATGTCAGTAATGTGTAGCAAGCCGTCGATACCACCCAAATTGATGAAAGCACCATAATCAGTAAGGTTCTTAACGATACCCTTAACGATTTGGCCTTCTTCAATGGTTCTAAGCAACTCTTCACGCTCAGCACCCAACTCGTGTTCAACCACAGCACGGCGAGATACAACAACGTTGTTACGTGCTTTGTCGATCTTGATAACTTTCAACTCTAAGTCACGGTTTTCAAGATACGCAGAATCTTTTACAGGACGCACATCAACCAAAGAACCAGGTAGGAAAGCACGAACATTTTGTAGAGATACGGTGAAACCGCCTTTTACTTTGCCAGTGATTTGACCAACAACGATATCTTCGTTTTCGTGTGCTTTTTCTAGCTCAGCCCAAACGCGTACGCGTCGTGCTTTATCGTGAGACAGTTTAGTACGACCATAGCCGTCTTCAACGCTTTCGATAGCAACTTCTACTAAATCGCCAACCAGTACATTGTACTCGCCGTCAACCTTAGCAAACTGAGATAGTGGGATTTCGGCTTCTGATTTCAAGCCTGCTGTTACTATAACGTAGTCGTTTTCGACAGATACAACTTCAGCTTTGATAACCTCACCGATGGTCATTACGGTGTCTAATAGGCTCTCTTCGAACATTTGGGCGAATGATTCGCTCATAACTCTACCTTTTTAGCTCTCCCCTCTCACTACAGGGAACACATTGATAGCGTTCGCGGCCGTAGTAATAATGAATCACTTTATCTGAACTTTGCTTCAGTCCGACTGAAGGTCCGCGTTAATTTACAAGAGCCAAAATGCGCGTAACGACTTCATCTATAGTGAGTTCAGAAGTATCTAGAATCAAGGCATCTTCAGCGGGTTTAAGCGGAGAAGCGTCTCGACTCGAATCTCGGACATCACGTGCTTGAATCGACTCTAACAGGCGCGCGAGATTAACATCGAAACCCTTCGCTTTCAACTGATCAAAGCGTCTTTGTGCCCTTATTTCAGCACTAGCCGTCAAAAACACCTTGAATGGTGCATCTGGGAACACAATTGTGCCCATATCGCGACCATCGGCTACCAATCCAGGGGCTACTCGACAGCGACGCTGCATATTCAGCAGAGCTGCTCGCACCTCAGGAATTGGTGCTATGCGGCTGGCTATTTGCCCGGCCTCGTCAGTTCTAAGCTCATCGGTCACCATATGTCCGTTGATTTCGATTTTCGCCGAGTCTGTTTCGCTCACATGACATGTTAGATTCATGCTGTCTGCCAACGCCACTAAGGAGTTCACGTTATCGAGGCTAACGCCCTGATTGCTTGCAAGCCAACCTAGCCCTCGATAGATAGCGCCACTGTCTAGATAGTGCCAGCCAAATTTGACCGCACATATCTGACCAATAGTGCCCTTGCCAGCCCCACTGGGGCCATCAAGTGCCAATACCGGAGGCTGCTTTTCGCTCAGCTCAGGCACTGATATTAAGGCCAACCGAGGTCGCCAATTCAACAAAATTAGGAAATGACGTCGCTACGTTGTCGGCTTCGTTGATAACGATTTCGCCACTAGAGACACCACCGGCTATGGCAAATGACATAGCGATGCGATGGTCATGATAGCTTTCGACTTGACCACCTGTAATGCTACCGCCTTGAACTACCATGCCATCTTTACGCTCTTCAACTTCTACACCGATAGCGCGCAGGCCTTCGACCATTGCCGAGATACGATCACTTTCTTTGTGACGCAACTCTTCGGCTCCTGAAACGATGGTTTCACCTTGGGCACAAGCAGCGGCAATGCAAATAACCGGAAACTCATCAATCGCTAACGGCACCAATTTAGGGTCAATAACAGCGCCTTTCAAGCCAACATAGGTCACTTGAATATCGGCCACTGGCTCACCACCAACGGCGCGCGGGTTCAACAACTTAATATCAGCGCCCATCGCCTTCAAAACGTCAATGATGCCGGTGCGAGTCGGGTTTACGCACACATGCTCTAGGATTATCTTTGATCCTGGCACGATCGAGGCAGCAACCATGAAAAACGCCGCCGATGAAATGTCCGAGGGTATATCTATATTGGCTGCGGTTAGCTCACCGCCGCCGCTCAAGCGAATAGTACTGACCTGATCGTTAACACGCTCGGTGTCGCATTTGTATCCATAAGCTTTGAGCATTCTCTCAGTATGGTCACGGGTAGGCGCCGGCTCGGTAACGCTGGTCTCACCATCGGCGTACAAACCAGCCAACAACACCGCTGACTTTATTTGCGCGCTTGCCATTGGTAATTTGTAGTTAATCGGTTGCAACTTTTCGACACCGCGGATATGAATCGGCGGGCAGCCGTTTTCATCAGTCGCACATCGGGCTCCCATGGCCGATAGCGGCACCGTGACTCGGCGCATAGGCCGTCCGGTTAAAGATTCGTCTCCAACCAGCTTTGAAGCAAACTTTTGCGCCGCCAAAATACCTGCCATCAAACGCATTGCGGTACCTGAGTTGCCCATATCCAAGTCTTGCTCAGGTGCAGTAAGGCCTCGCATGCCGACTCCTGTAACCGTTAACTGACCGTTAGTTGGCCCATTCGCAGTTACGCCCATGGCGCGAAAGGCAGCCAGCGTGGCCATCACGTCTTCGCCCTCAAGTAGGCCGGTAATATTGCTTGTACCATTGGCCAGCGATGAAAACATCACGGCTCGATGAGACATCGACTTATCTCCTGGCACACGAACGTTCCCTGACAAGCCTTTGGCTGCTATCGCAGTTGTTAAAATCAATTTTGTACTCATGTTTTTACGTCTTATTCTATGTTGGGTACTATTTCGTTCAGTACTATCTATAAGTTCGGTACTATTACTGTTGCTCTATTTTCTTCATCGATTCAGCCTTATTTAGCAAGCCCTCATCTCTAGCCATCTTGGCCTCGGAAAAATAATTTAGTATGGCGGTTTGATCCGAGTTTGCAACATCGTTTCGTATCGCATTAATTTGATCCTTGAAGCCATCTAAAGCACTTAGAACTTCTTGCCGATTGGTAATGCAAATGTCACGCCACATTTCAGCATCGCTGGAGGCAATACGGGTAAAATCATAAAAGCCAGCGGCAGCAAGGTCGAACAGGCTTTGACGGTCAGGCTGATGGCTCAGAAAATTCACCAGACTAAAGGCAATAACATGAGGCAAATGACTGGTCTTAGCAAAAGTAGCATCGTGCTCTTGAAGACTCATTCGTTTGACTTTTGCGCCAACGGTCGACCACATATTTGCAACCATCGATGCAGCCGCATCTGACACTTCGTCAGTGTCGGTAATAATAACGTGTTTATTTTGAAATAATCCAAGTTTCGACGCCGCCACACCCGAATTTTCACCACCTGCGATCGGATGCGCTAATACGAATTTATTTAAAACCGAAGGAACCTTAGCCTTTAACTGTGCATATAGATCGGTCTTGACACTACCAACATCGGTGATAATTGCACTTTCAGGGATATTGCTTTCTAGCGATTGCAGAAGTGGCACCATACTCTGCATCGGCGTAGCCAGCACTATAAGGCTGGCGTTCTTTACCGCGTCGAATAACGGCAATACTTCATCAACAACGTTTTCTGCAATAGCCGCCTTGGCGGTAGACTCACTTCGGCAGACGCCAATAACATGCTTTGCTAAACCGCGTTCTTTTAGCTCCCGTGCTAACGAACCTCCTAGCAGGCCTATTCCTATAATTGTTACCCTCTCAAACATCGGATTTACAATACGCCGACAGGATAAGATCCAATTAGCTTAAAATAAACAGATTTACTTTCAAGCTCAGCGAGCGCGGACGCCACCTTGGGGTCGTCAACATGACCAATCAAGTCGATGAAAAACACATACTCCCAATTGGTTTGTCGACTGGGTCGAGATTCTATGCGACTCATATCCACGCCAACGTCATACAAAGGTTTTAACAATTCAAATAAACTGCCAACCTTGTTTGGCGCTGAGACCATAATAGTGGTTTTATCTTCACCACTGGCGGCGTAACTATCATTTCCGATAATCAAAAAGCGAGTTGTATTATTGCGCTCGTCTTCGATACCACTGGCTAAAATCGCTATATCATAAATCTTAGCGGCTATATCGCTGGCAATCGCAGCGACAGTCTCGTCTTTAGAAGCAATAATAGCGGCTTCGGCGTTACTACTAGCACTGAAAATTTCAGCATCGGGCAAGTAACGTTCAATCCAATTGCGGCACTGGGCAAGAGCCTGCGGATGTGCATATACCTTTTTCACCGCCGTTAGACCATCTGCATGACTTAACAACTGATGATTTATTGGCAGCTGCACTTCGCCACATACTTTTAATTTTGACGTTGCGAAGCAATCTAATGTGTGGGTAATAACGCCTTCTGTCGAGTTCTCAACCGGCACTACGCCAAAATGAGCTTTACCCTGCTCCACCAAGCGAAACACATCAGCAATGGTTTTCACATCAAGGCTATTAACCGCCTGACCAAAGTGCTTAACAACCGCAGCTTGAGTATAGGTGCCCTCTGGGCCGAGATACGCCACCGACATGGGCATCTCGGCTGCCAACGAAATAGACATGATTTCACGCATTAAGCGCACCATCTGATCGTCAGAAACTAGGCCGTTAAGCTGATCACGCAATAGCCCATTGCGCTCGCGTACCCGACGCAGTACTTGTGCCTCGCGCTCGGGTCGATAAAACGAGGCATTCGCATCAACTGCGAGTTTGGCCTTAGCAATTTCTGCTGCAACCAATACCCGCTCTTGAATAAGCCTCAGAATTTTCTGGTCACAAGCGTCAATCCGGCTTCGTAACTCGATCAGTTCAGGAGAGTCTACTTGTTGTTTATCACTCATACGTTGTGTCGATTTAGGATTGAATAGCGCGAGCAACCATAATGCCATCAAGCGATTTAATTGTCTCGACAACTGAGTCAGGGATATGGCTATCAACATCGACAATCGTATACGCAAGCTCGCCACGAGATTGATTGATCATGTCGTTAATATTCAAATTAGCATCGGCCATGATGGTAGAGATTTGGCCCACCATATTAGGCACGTTTGCGTTTCCAACAACTAAGCGATGCTTAGTGCCACGAGGCATCGAAACGTTTGGAAAATTCACTGAATTAACCACATTGCCTGACTCCAAGTAATCTCTTACTTGTTCAGCGACCATAATCGCGCAGTTGTCTTCGGCTTCGCCGGTCGACGCACCTAGGTGTGGCAAGCCGATCACTGCCGGTGTTTTCTTAGTGCGATTATTAGGAAAGTCAGTTACATAGGTCGCTAGTTGGCCAGCATCAATCGCATCACAAACGGCTTCATCATTGATAATGCCACCGCGCGCTAAGTTAATCACAACCGCCGTGCTTTTCATTTTGCCGACATTTTCAGCATTAATTAGGTCACGTGTTGCATCTATCAATGGCACATGAACGGTCAAGAAGTCGACCTTGCTGATAATTTCGTCGACACTATTAGCGCGAGTTATGCGTGACGACAAATGCCAAGCGCCATCAACTGTCAAACCAGGGTCAAAACCAATAACATTCATGCCTAGGTCAATGCATGTATTAGCTACCATACGGCCAATAGCGCCTAAACCAACAACGCCAATTGTTTTGCCAGGCAGTTCGTAACCAGCAAATTTCTTTTTGCCAGCTTCGACCAATTTTGATAATTCGGCATCTTCGCCCTGAAGGCTTTCAGTGTATTGTATCGCTTGGCTTATATTACGCGCAGCCATAAACAAAGAGGCGATTACCAATTCTTTTACCGCGTTGGCATTTGCACCAGGGGCATTGAAAACCGCTACGCCCGCTTTGCTCATTTTGTCTAGAGGTATATTGTTTACACCCGCTCCCGCTCGACCAACAGCCTTAAGCGACGAAGGAATCTCCATTTCATGCATTTTAAATGAACGCAGAATAATGGCATCTGGCGATGCTTCATCATCACTTATTGTATAGCTATCTGTCGGCAACTTGTCTAAACCAAGCTGGGAAATATTGTTTAAGGTAAGAATTTTATACATCATTTTACTCGTCACTATTGCTAGTGCTAATTGGACTAAACCGAACCGATCTAGTGCTAATTTATTTTAGGGCGCCAAGTTGCTTAGCATGTTGGCTAGTAAGCTAGTGCGGATTAGCGATTAGCCTGTTTGAAAGATTCCATGAAATCTAACAGCGCATCGACGCCGTCCAATCCCATTGCATTATAGATGCTCGCTCGCATACCACCGACTGAGCGATGCCCTTTAAGCGCATGCAAACCGGCTGCGTGAGACTGCTCTAAAAAGGCCGCATCTAGACCACTATCGCTTAAAATAAACGGCACATTCATCCAAGAACGGCTATCAACCGCAATCGGGTTTGTATAAAAACCGTCAGAATCATCAATGTAGCCATACAATTTTTCAGCCTTAGCTGCGTTGACTTTAGCCATGGCTTCAACGCCTCCATTGTCTTTTAACCATGCAAACACCTTACCGGCTAGATACCAAGCAAAGGTTGGAGGCGTATTATTCATGCTATCGCTTTCGGCCATCACTTGGTAATCCATCAAGCGAGGCATATCGCTCGGGAAGTGACCAATTAGGTCGTCACGAACGATTACAATGGTAAGACCAGCCGGGCCGATATTTTTTTGCGCGCCAGCATAAATAATGCCGTATTTAGACACGTCAACTGGGCGAGAAAGGATAGTTGATGATAAGTCAGCACAAATCGGTTTATCCGTTTCAGGCAACCAATCAAACTCAACACCAGCGATGGTTTCGTTTGGCGTGATATGAACATATGCAGCATCATCACTTAAGCTCCATTCTGTCGCCGCCGGCACATGCTTATAGCCCTCTGCTGATGTATCACAAACTACGTTTACTTCAATAAAACGCTTGGCATCAGCGATTGCTTTTTTACCCCAGTGCCCTGTGTGTGCGTAATCAGCCTTATTGCCCAAGAATTTTAAATTCAACGGGATTGCTGAAAATTGTGAGGTAGCGCCACCTTGTAGAAACAGTACTTTGTAATTATCGGGAATGCCCATAAGATCACGCAGGTCTTGCTCTGCTTGAGCCGCCGCGGCCATAAACGGCTTGCCTCGATGTGACACTTCCATGACCGATGCTCCTGCACCATTCCACTCGAGCATTTCTTGTTGTACTTGTCGAAGCACAGTTTCAGGCAACGCGGCTGGACCAGCGCTGAAGTTGTAAATACGACTCATAATAAGTCCTCGGAAAAGTTTAAAATTGGGTCAGACGATCAGACTATGAATTGCCTACAAGCCGATGAAATGCAATGGCATCAATCAGCGAGGCGTGTAATTCAAGCTTCATTCGAATTTGGGCGGGTGCGGTAAACAGCTATTAACGCACCCAATTGATTAATCAGGGGGTCTCATTTTACACAAGCCTTGTTTAAATCCCTATATCTTTTGACCTTGTTTTAGCAATTTACCGAAGAAAAAACTAATCATCGAGCAATAACGGAAGAATCGGCGTAATTGCGACCGACTCTCTAACTAATAGTGAAGTAAGTGCCGTGCAGTTATTATTAACATTAGACTCTCCAGCCACCTGAGCAACGCAGACTTCAACGACATACTCACCCGGTGCACCTGGTGCTTTCAGGTTTATCTCAAAGTCAAAATTCTCTCCGGCATTAAGTGGTGAAACCGCCGTTTCAGCCGTTTGTATAACGCCAGCCATATCGATCAAGGTTACATTCGTGACACTGGCTGGGGCTGACCCATCACCGAGGTTGCTTATCACGCCCAAAATCATCATCGACTGCCCTGCAAAGGGACGTAATTTAGAAGATCTAGCCGAAATAAAGGCCAGATCAGCGGGCAGTGGCATTTGCAGGAAAGGGGTGTTTTCAGCAAAATACTCGAATGCATTGGCATTTCGAATGGCGCTGGTAGGCGAAGAACTAGCCAGACGCCGCGAACCTCTCTGGTCTAGAGCCGATGCAAAGTCATCTGAGCTTGCCACCACATTAAAGTGGCTTATTTCGTGGACGATAGTTCCAGATTTCGAATCTGTACCTTCACGAGCAACTTGGAAAAACACGCCGCACAAGGTCATATTGTATGGGTCATTAGGAAATACAAAGGCGAATGTATTATTAGGATCAACACCATCTTGACCGCTGCAGTCGCAATCGAAACCAATGGTTTGGCTGGAAAGCGCGCTGGCTATTCTCTCCATCCCCAGTTCAATTTGAGAATATCGACCCGCAGAATAAGAACCAAACCACTCTCGATAGCGAGGGGCAGTGGCCCTTAACACGACTGGTGTGCCACGTAAATCAGTAATAGCGGCATTAGCGATGCGTTCGGCCGAGGTTAAAGCAGCATCTATAGAGGAAGTCTGGCTTGTCGAGCAATTCTGGAATCTAGCTGGTCTCTTTGCCTGAATAATCGGACGGTCAGCATTCAAGTTAAACGTGATCGGCACCTGCAGCTTGGTCGCTAGCGCACCAGAATTGCGCATTGCTATCTTATAACGGCCTTTAAAGTTAATCGGGTATGATCCCTGTAAGTTTACCTTGCCAGTGGCTGACTCGCCGGGCGCTATTTGCACGAAGTCACTGCGAGTGGGCGCTAAACGTTTGACATGAACGCCGGTATACGGGATTTTCTGATCATTAAATTCAATATCGAAAAGGTCTTCGGTTAAACCGTTGTTAAGCGCCGTATCCCATTTGAGTAGCGAGATCGTCTGGTTGCCGAAATTATGATACGTCACTGAAACCATTAGATTGTCGTCGACACTAAATGAGGTCTGCTCGATCGAGGCAATTACGTGCAAGTTATCAGGTAACTCTGCTGCTGCATGAGCAACGCCAATTAGAGAAATTGATAAGGTCGCAATAAAAAAATATTTGAAAATAGTTTTCATGTTCATAGAGCTCCTTTGACTGCACTCACATAGGCCAATAAGCAAAAGCTAGCAATCAGGAAATGCATCCGGCAACACCATTTCAAGGCTGTTTAACTCAAGGGCATATGGCTTTGAAAGCTGATTATAGAGCGCCCCTGAGTAAACTATTTTGAGCTTTTGGTCGGCACAAAACGTATAGCTGCTGGTGATATCAATAGTGTTTGAAATGGTTTGCTGCGGTGCCAGAGATTGGTAGTCTGAGGGCTTTGGCGGCATGCGTTTAACCATAATTCCCCGATAAGGGAGCTCGACGCCTGCCGTCAAATCAACGATTGTTAAAAAATCGGCGGTAACATTTTTCTCAAAAGGGTTTGCCCAAGGTAAAAATGAAACCTCATTAGTAGAGCCATTCTTAAGCGTTGCGATTAAAACAAGTTGCCCCGAGTCCAAATATTCTTGATCCACCGCCAAGTCAAGTACCAACTCATTGGAAACCTTTTCGCTAACGCTTGAATTAGACTTCACATCTTGAGCATTTACGCTGGTTTGCGCTTTTAAATCAACAGTTTCGCTGCAGGCAAACAATGTCAGCAACAAAAAAGAGAGAATGGCTAATTTAGCCACACTCCCTTTGCCTGCCGAAGACCGGTAAAACATACCGTTAATCAACCTCACCTTCAGGCTGGTCAGAATCGTCTGCTGTTGCGTCATCGCCGTCAGTCACAGCGGCAGAGTCTGCAGCGACTTCTATACCTTGATCACCGTCAATACCTTGAGCAACTTCGCCCTCAACTATTTCATCGTCTGTCTCAGTCTCGGCAACCTTCTCAATACTAATTAGCTGTTCTCCTTGGGAAACGCCAATGATCTTAACACCCTGAGTATTACGACCGATTACCGACACTTCGGCTACACGCGTTCTAACAAGCGTTCCGCCATTGGTGATTAACATAGCCTCGTCGTGATCTTCAACTAAAATCGCTCCGATCGAATCACCATTTCTATCGCTAGTCTGAATTGAAATTACACCCTGCCCACCGCGACCTTGCACATTGTATTCAGAAAGGAGTGTGCGCTTACCAAAGCCATTTTCCGTCAAGGTGAGTACCGCTGATTCTTCGTCATCAGCATCGCAAATGATCATGGCATTAACTTTATGCTCTTCGGCCATCTTGATGCCACGAACACCTCTTGCGGTGCGCCCCATCTTGCGTACGTCGTCTTCAGCGAAGCGAATGGCTTTACCAGAGGTGCAGAACAACATCACGTCTTGATTACCGTTGGTTAAACCAACGCCAACCAGCTCGTTACCTTCAACCAGATCGAGAGCGATAATGCCGTTGGCGCGTGGTCGAGAGAAGTCCATTAACGAGGTTTTCTTAACCGTTCCGTCACTGGTCGCCATGAATACATGACTGCCTTCAGTAAATTCTTTGACCGCCAAAATAGCGGTAATATGCTCATCACTGCCCAGCGGCAACAAGTTAACGATAGGTTTACCTTTAGCATTTCGACCGGCTTGTGGAAGCTCGTAAACCTTCAACCAGTAGACCTTACCGTTATCTGAGAAGCATAAAATTGTGTCGTGTGAGTTAGCCACAAACATACGCTCAACGAAGTCGGCGTCTTTGGTTTTAGTAGCACTCTTACCCTTGCCGCCTCGCCGTTGTGCGCGATAATCGCTCAATGGCTGAGATTTTGCATAGCCTTCGTGCGACAAGGTCACTACCAAGTCTTCCTCGACGATCATGTCCTCGAGAGTTAGGTCTAGCTTCTGATCAAGAATTTCTGTGCGGCGTTCATCGCCATACTCGTCGCGAATCGCAATAAGTTCTTCACGAATAACTTCCATTAAACGATCAGTGTTTTCTAAGATATTGATATATTCAGCTATTTTCTCCAAGACTTCAGCATACTCTTCTCGAATTTTGTCTTGCTCTAAGCCGGTTAAACGATGAAGTTGCAAATCCAGAATGGCCTTGGCTTGTTTTTCTGAGAGCTTGTATGTATCACCATGCAAACCAAGCTCTGGCGCTAGCCCCATAGGCTTACAGGACACGTCGCCAGCACGAGATATCATCTCGGCCACCACACCTGGCGCCCATAATTTCTCTAATAGTTTTTCACGCGCGATACCGGGACTGGCTGATTGTTTTATCAGCTCAATCATCTCGTCAATATTACTTAAGGCAATCGCCAAACCTTCTAAGGTATGTGCACGCGCGCGTGCTTTGCGAAGATTGAAGATGGTGCGACGGGTAACGACCTCTCGTCGATGTCTAATAAACTCTTCAATTAACTCGCGCAGATTGAATATACGCGGCTGATTGTTAAGCAAGGCTACAGTATTAATACCAAATACTGTTTGCAGTTGAGTCTGTTGGAACAATTTATTAAGAATAACTTCAGCAACTTCACCGCGGCGAACCGCAATAAACATGCGCATCCCCGCTTTATCGGATTCATCCCGAAGCTCAGTAATACCATCAATTTTCTTGGTCTTAACCAACTCAGCAATCTTCTCAAGTAAACGAGCTTTATTTACCATATAAGGCAGCTCGGTTACGATAATTGACTGGCGACCATTGGATTCTTGGGTCTCGATATGAGTGCGTGCACGCATATATATTTTGCCGCGCCCAGTACGGTAAGCATCTCGAATGCCTTTGCTACCGTTGATAAACCCTGATGTCGGAAAATCCGGCCCAGGTATATAAGTCATTAACTCATCGACCGAGACATCCTCATTGTCGACCATCGCTAGACAGCCATTGATTACTTCGGTGATATTATGTGGCGGTATATTGGTAGCCATACCAACAGCGATACCCGACGAACCGTTAACCAATAAGGTGGGAATTCTGGTCGGCATTACCGAGGGCTGAACTTCGCTTTCGTCGTAGTTCGGATAAAAGTCGACGGTTTCTTTATCAAGGTCAGCAAGAATTGAATGCGCGATTTTGGCCAAACGAATCTCGGTATAACGCATTGCCGCAGGTGAATCACCATCAACCGAACCAAAGTTACCTTGACCATCAACCAGCGGGTAACGCATCGAGAAGTCTTGCGCTAGGCGAACAATGGTATCGTAAACCGCAGTATCACCATGCGGGTGATATTTACCAATAACATCACCGACAATACGAGCCGATTTTTTATATGGCTTATTGTAGTCATTATTGAGCATCGCCATGGCGTATAGAGCCCGTCGATGCACCGGCTTCAAGCCATCACGAACATCCGGCAGCGCCCGCCCGACGATTACGCTCATAGCATAATCAAGGTACGACTGACGCATCTCCTGATCAAGATTAGCGGGGATGGTTTCCTTAGCGAATTTATCGGTCATTTGGCGGCTTTTCTTATCAATTTATAAGCCGACAATAATAGCTTAAACACACCGTAGTTGCACACTTTTATCAGACCTAAGAGGTGCAGATGAACGGTGTATTTGTCAGCTATACCGACGCAAATTCAATCAAAGAATAATACCGCTGTTTCTAAGCTGCTACTCAAGCAATTAGGATTAGGATGGGAATCAATACCCACCCCCAAAAAAGTCATTTCGCAACTTGTTTCTTAACCGCTGCAATAACTGAGCTGCAGATTTTCTCTTGCTGCTCGCCAGAAAGGCCAATCCAGAAAGGCAAGCGAATCAGCCTAGCTGACAAGTTTTCAGTAACCTCTAATGTTCCGCTTGTTGTACCGAATTTCTTTCCTGCAGGGGCATCGTGCAATGGAACGTAGTGAAACACCGCGTTTATACCGTCATTACTTAGATCCGACAGAACCTGCTCCCTTGATACTGAGTCAGGCAGGATTAAGTAGTACATATGACCATTGTGAACACAGTCTTCTGGAATCACCGGTCGACGAACTAAGCCCTGCAACTCGTAAGGCTCAAATAAACTATGATAGTTATTCCATATACCAATTCTGCTATCCGTTATTTCGCGTGCGTGCTCAAGTTGTGCCCATAGAAATGCAGCAATGATCTCGCCAGGCAAAAATGACGAACCTAAATCTTGCCAGGTGTATTTATCAACCTGTCCACGAAAAAACTGACTACGATTTGTACCTTTCTCTCTAATTATTTCGGCACGTTCCACGTACTTCTGATCGTTCACCAGTAACGCTCCGCCTTCTCCAGAAATCACATTTTTTGTTTCGTGAAAGCTATAAGTGCCCATGCCACCAATGCTACCTAGTGCTCGACCTTTGTATGAAGACATGACTCCTTGAGCGGCATCCTCAATCACCGTCAAATTATAGCTGTTGGCCAAATCACATATAGAGTCCATTTCACATGCCACGCCAGCATAATGCACTGGAACAATAGCCTTAGTGTTCTTTGTAATAGCCGCTTCTAATAAACGCTCATCAATGTTAAGAGTGTCTTCGCGAATATCTACAAACACCGGTTTAGCGCCCCGCAAGGCAAATGCATTTGCTGTTGATACGAAGGTGTAAGACGGCATAATTACCTCGTCACCTTCTTTTAACTCTAACAACATGGCGCTCATCTCAAGCGCGGCGGTGCATGAATGTGTCAGCAAAGCTCTGGCACTATTAACCGAACCCTCAAGCCAGTCATGGCAGTTCTTTGTGAACGGACCGTCACCAGCAAGGTGAGCGTTAGTGTGCGCTTGCACGATATACTCAACCTCATTACCAGTGAGGTGCGGTTTATTGAAAGGGATATTCATTCTTAGTAATTGGGCTCGTATTGGTAAATCATAAAACAACAAGGTAGAACAAGAACTCCATCACTAACCATCTAATTAACTTGGCGCGGACACCAAAATAACGAAGCTATATCCTCTTCTACTTGCGTATTGTAAAGCATCGAATCAACAGAAGCATGCCCTCAATCAATCGAAGTTTAACTCACTAAATCACTTTTTCTTCGGCTACTCTTAACGTGATTATATACAGGCCCTAAATAGGTTTGGTATTTGTGATGCAGTTTGCTTGAGGATTGTTAAATAGCACTCCCTGCCCATCAATGGCAACTAGAGGGGCGATTCGCTCAGACAAGACTTCTGAGTAATATAATGAATCCATAGCCGATTCACTTAAAAATACGTATTTAGATTTTATGGGCAGATCCAATTTAGAGGGATCATGTAGGTGAGAAACTCCGATTCCTGCAGGAACTCTCCATACTTCTGTATCAACAGCTTTACCAAATGAGATGTCGGCTAACAACAACGTGTTGCACCACCGGTTACCACTGCCATCAAAATACATGTGCGACTGGATTGCATTTCGAATTTCCTGAGTATGAGGGCTATCGGCCAAATAATTGTATTTCCGAAACTCGAGAATAGTTGGCACAAATATCGCAGTTGAAACAACCTGAACTATACATACTGCAATGAGCAGCTTTCTCTGCAACATCAAGATAGGTAGCATCAAGACAACCACTAAAATAGATGGAGTTAATACGCGATAGTCTCTCCATGAACCTACTTGGTATAAAATCAGCACCAACCCTGCACTCCCTATCAGTATCAAGGCTAGTGCAAATAGAGCCTTTTTTAACGCGTAGCTATCAGGCTTAACTCTGAGCGTCAGGTACAGCAAATACGATACAAACAAGACAAGTTGAATACGATAATAGAATGGAATAGTGTCGCGATCACCATTAGGGCTAAAAAAGCCAACCACATTTGCATTGATATTGGATAAGAACGCCCACAAAGCATCCTTGTCTAATTGAAACACAGATTCAAGTAAAAGGAATACCTGCCCTTCTGATACCACTGGTGAAAAACTATAACGCTGCCAAAACACAACTACCGCTACTAGCGAAAATGCCAACGCTATCTTTACCGCTTTTTCTGCACGTGTTCGTCCTTCTGAATAAAAAGCAAGAGCACCGAATATCAAACCCCATGAAACTCTAATTGCCGAGAAAGCCAAAAACGCGAAAGCCTCTAAAAAATCTTGTCGATACTTGCTGGTAACCCCATTATCTGACTGGTACTTCCGCAACACGATTAACGCAATAAAAACTGCAACGACATGGTTAATCGATTCTTGCATTCCAGAGAAGATAAACTGAAAAATAGGCAAGAAACTGCTGAATAAAATTACGCTGAAATATACTCTCTCTCGCTCTAAGTCTGCCGTGCGAAGAAAAATATAGTAAGAAAGAGTGATTAATACCGTATTGAAGATTACCGGCGAATACGCATGCCAGCCAAAAAAATAAGCAAACGTTCCATACAGTGCTGGAAATATTGGCCCATGCGGCCCAAATGGGGACGCACCCCAACGCGCAGGCAGCTCGTTTATGACAGAGTAACCGCTATTAAACCCTGCATATTTAAAATTATTTATTTCATTCCAATAATGAAGTTCATCACTATAGTAAGGTGAGAATTCGGATAAAGTGTAGCCGTTTACAGCCATTAAACAATGCCAGATGATTGATGGCACAAGCGCATAGAAAAACAACTCTAGCGATGTGCATTTGCCGTCAACCAATATCGC
>JAFMHC010000001.1 GCA_017854775.1 Gammaproteobacteria bacterium
CTCGCTAACACAGTGCAAAGAATAAAAGTAAGTGCGCCGGAACCGGCCACGGTAGGTGATGCAATCCTCGGAGGCGTTTGGTGGTAGCAAGACTCGTCTTGTGAGTCCACGACCATAGATAGCAGGCAGGCATCACGACGTATAATGAAAGGTAGGATAGGTTTACTCTACGAGTAAACAGCCCACGAATACCAGCATGATCACCGTCGAAAATTTCCAGGCTGCTTCTGGCGCGCTTACTTTTTTATTTAGTAACAATGATGATGTGAAATACGTCAGGTATTTACTCGTCCTTATTGACAAAAGGAGTCATACCAGACGCCTTTAAAACGGGCGGGCGCTTTCTGCACGTCCGAACACACAAAGTGAATGTAAGTTTTTGACCTTATACATCTTTATCTCATTCCAAATCGAATAGTCGTTTCAGTAAAAAGACTAATGCAAAACCTTAAAGGTTTATACCAAATATTTGTAGCTCCGTTTCCGGCGCCAACATCTCTATGGTTTTTTTCGTCATCTAAAATACTGTTAACTGCTTCATACGCGCTATCGTCGCCTTTTTCTTTAAGGTAGATAAGTTGGTTTTCTAGATGTTCGATTACCACTGACTCTACAGCCCAAGTGCAAGCTTCTATACCTTTTCTACCAAGGATTGACGAAATGAAACCCATGACATACCCGCCAACCCCACATAACCAATAGCTTTTGCATTTAACCCCTTTTCTGGCTTGAATTTCAGCCCAGAAAATATCTAAATGCCGTTTTTCGTCGACAAGAAAACTTTCTAAAAGAGGGACCATATCTTTAATAAAATATTTAGAAAAAAATATTTGTGATCGGTAAATATTTATTGCACCAAATTCGCCGGCATGATTGACCTTCAATATCTTCTTAGGCGTATCAAGTTTGTCTCTGCTATCGGAGTACTTCATTCAGTATGCATAATGCCGTGCCAAAGGGCGCGTTTTATCGCCGTCCCGCCCGGCGAGTCGTGCAAACTTTGGTGCCTTGTTATATTTTCTTTCTTTCGACATGAAAAACCTGCTTACTCCCTCTCTCGGGACTGCTACTAGTGAAAATTATTGCTTTACTTGTATCACTTATATAGCCGAAATCATTACCCCAAGGATCTGTTGGTAGTTTCTTCAAATAATCTCCTACAAGCATCTCAAGACTACTCGGGTAATTACCATGATCTAGTTGATATAAAGCAACCTCTGTACCAAGCTGCTCAACATGAATTTTTGCCCTTAGAATCGAAGCGTCATAATTGCGTTCATATCCAACGTTGACCCCAAACGTAAAGGCTAGATATACAGAGCCAATAATGAACGCTGTAATTCCAAGAAAGTCATAGATTCTATTCATGATAGATATGCTGCCAAAGGTATCGGCGCGCACGAATTCTGCGTCCAGCCCGAAGGGCGAAATACCCTTTCTTGTTATGTCTTTTCACAATTGTATTTCAGTCCTTCGGTTTTTAAGGAAGCGAATTCAGCAATTATTGTGTTGAATTTTTCAATATTGTTTAGGACAAGGTCATTGTCAAATTTGCCGTTCTCAGCGGCTTCAATTTTTTGCTTCAATGCATGAATATCATGCTTTGCAGAACTATAAAGTAAGCAGTACCTTATCTCGTCGCTAGAATTCTTACTTTTGATGAAATCGTCAACCCTGCTAATCTCATTCTGAGTAAATATGTCTACGATTCTTTGTTGATGTACATCCTTCATAAAAAGTTCGCCCCCATAAGCATCGAGAGCCAAGCCCGAAACGAAAATTAATAAGTACTTAAACACTTTCATACATATAACGCCATTAAAACGAGCGCGCGTTTTCTGCGCATCCGAGCACACTCAGTGTGCGGTAGTTTTGCCTCTTGTTAGTGGTTCTTCGAGGTTCATTGCTTGATATATAATTTGGTTTCAAGAATGCTTTTTCTGAAAGCCCAAATGAATGGAATGAAACCGAAAGGAAATAACCACCATAGTTTAAAGTAAAAAACACATGCGGCAATGCCAACCATTAAAGGAAATGCCTGGTAATAATACTTCATTTTTGACGATACGGTTACAAACAGCTTTGCGCCGCATTCAGAGCATCTATGATAGTTAAGTCGGTCAGCACAGGCTTTTTGCCAAAACGTGACTGTTCCGTTATTACATGAAGGGCACTTAAACATTAGACATCACTAACGCCCAGAACACGGGCACGTGAAACGCGTCCGAGGAGGCGGCAGTGTTTTGCCTTGTTAGTTGGCAGACTCATTATTAACATCTTTTCTGACCTTATTGTTTAGATCAATGAAATCTTGAACCAATTTGTCACAAACGCCCTTTTTAGCACCACATCTCACCTGTGTATCTATACCAATTTGACCGTCTTTTTCAACCACAGATCGTTTTATAACAGATGGGTGAGCTGGGTGTGATAATGGGGCAAATGACCATAATGCTCGACCGGCTTTATCACTGATTATCGTCCAGCCTTCCGAGTCGCTCACCTCTACATTAGGATCGTTTTTCAAAGTCTCTAACGCTTCTTCTACGCTTTCGTAACCAAAAACTTTTCCTTTCTTACCTCCATATCCAAGATCACCTTCAGCAAAGATTAACTCACAGCTAAAAAACAGTATTACGACTACAAGTAGTCGGATCATTAAATTACCCATGTGCAACTAACCCCGTTAAAACCAGCGCGCGCTTTCTACGCATCCGAGCACACCCAGTGCGTGGTAGTTTTTTATATGTTTCCGTTAATGTAGCCATTTGTATATGCCTAATTCAAAACCTACGAGTATAAAAAATAATGGTAGGACTACAACCACAAACCGACCACCAAAATAACTATTCTTGACTCTTTCAGAACGATGAGCACCAATTAGGAAATAAAAAACTATAGAGAGAATAACAAAACCAGTAAACGTAGATTGGTTAAACCCAAAACTACTCGATATTAAAAGAGCACCAATGAATGAGAAGAAATATAGTGGCAAATAAAATACACCACTTGGTTCAACTGTTAGTCCGAATATGCTTTTACGACTCATAAGCTAAGTAATACAGATAATGCCGTTAAAACGGCGCGCGTTTTCGGCCCGTCCAAGCGAACGTAAGCTTTGAACCTTATAGTTCGATTGCCTTTCGGTCTTTGCCAACGATATATTGCTTTTCATTTTTAAAGTCTATTACCCTAGCGATTTCATTTAAATTCTGATCTTGAATTTCTAAATTACCTAAATAGTAGTTCAAATCTGACTTGTTAAAAAAGGTTTTGGCTACTAATTTAGGTTTTTCTAAGTCGTTTCTTATTACAGCTATGTGAGAAGCTGCATGTCGATAAAAACCGGCTGGAATTTCCACGGAATTTACTTTGCAGTATGCTTCTATTAGCTCTGTGTATTTACTTGCCATAGATCTCAGTAGCTATAACGCCCGACAAACAGGCGATGCACTGATACCACGTTGGTGGACACTTTCATGCATATAGCCCGACGATAGAAAAAAGCACACCAATTGGCGCTAAAAATAGAGGAATGGTGACAAATGCCAGCTTGTCCGACTTGACTAAAGAGTAACGCTGGGGGAATAGTTTGCACAATGAATAAAGGAGATTAGCCAATAATAAGCAGCCAATGACTAAATTACCTATGCGCGCGGGATCAAAACTAGCAACAATGAAAAATGGACTAAATAATGCTCCGAGATACATTAAAAATGCGTTTACCGCTCTGATACACGATGTCTCAAATGCTCTAATAGTCATGGATTCATATAACGCTCTACAAACGGGCGCGTTAAAAACGCGTCCAATCGAACGCAGTGAGTGTTAGTTTTGTTACTTATTATTGAGTTCACTGGAAGACATTAAATCAACTATATGTCTGTTGAAATTTTTCACATAATTAGTAGCCTCAACGGCAAGTTCAGAGTCAGGGTCTAGCCCATCAGTTCCGAAGAATATTATTTGCCGAAACTTGTGCTTCATAAGAAATTCATTTGAAACATCTGCACCTTTAATAGGACAATCTAATTTATCTCTTGAGAAACATAACAAGCCTATATGGTTATTTGCAACAGCTTTTAATGCGTCAGCTTTCGGATCCGCTGTTTCTAACCATTTCATTTGTGATCTTGCCGCGATTTCCTTTAATTCAGGGTCGTCTAACGATTCAGAATGCTTTGCGGGCGTACTAGAACAACCTGAGACAGAAAGTAAAAGGAGTGTGCCTAGAATGATATGTGTAGCTTTCATATTTACCTCAATTACGCCCAATACAGTGCGTGCGTGTGAAGCCATCATTTAATTTAAGTATTTTAAAATTCATTTTTGAGAGCTCTTTATTGAGCTGAATTAAGCAATAAAGCGACTAGAGTTATGAGGCCATACATCAGTATAGCCCCAACCTTCCATTATTTTTATTCATATAATACAGCGCGAACTCAGCGGCATATCGGTGACTACTTTAATCACGAAGCCGATTTTTTACCGATCAACGACAAGCCGATTACACCGGCAATTGGCAGCAATATTGCCAACCAGTTAAGCCCATAGGCGCCCTTTCCTGCGACTCCAACACCGGCCATAATTGCTAGGCCACCGCACATGCCAAGGCCAAAAATAATGACTGCTAGGCTGGTGTTGTGCTTGCTGCTGCCGCCCCCAATTTTTCGCTCTAACCACATGAATAGAGGTAGCGATATCATCATGATTGTGAAGTAGACTAAAATCCAAACTGGCCGATAAGCCCACCAAAGCCCGCTGCCGGGTTGCACTGACAAAACTACCGGTAGTAGCCAAAAGCAAAAGCCGATGGTTAGAATCATGACCGTGCTATGCCAAAGGAATATCGGCATTATAAAACCGTTAATCAACACCGTCGCGGTCCATACTTTGGCATTCGATAGCCAGCGTCTGGCTGGGCCCTCAAGTGCTAGAAGCAAACCGATTTGAGTCAAGCCTAGCGCTATAAGCGGCAATTTAGGGGGTGTCGTATTACTGAAATCGGCACCTGGCACCCCAATCAAACTTATCGGATATGGCCCAAATAGTGTCAGTAATACAAGAAATGAACCTGCCAAAATCGCTAAGCACAGGGAAGGCCCTAGGCCTCTAAAGCGACCTTGCTGCCAGGCATACCCTAGTTGATGAACCGCGCCCCAAATGAAGAAATAATTGAACCAGCCATACCATTTGTACTCAGTATTGAAATAGATGATATCGCCGATTACCGCCATCGCAAACGGTAATATCACGCTAAGCAAACCAAGCTTGCGCCACAGCGCGCGGGTTACCGGCACGAACATCACAATCACAAAGTAAATTGCTAGGAACCAGGTTGGCACTAGCGATATTTGTGACCCTACTTGGATCATCTTCTCTGACAAACCTAAGTAGTAGCCAGCTATGCCCAATACCGCCCATAGTAAAACTAAGGGTATCGCAGGGCCGAGCAAACGCCGTAAACGAGATTCAAGCCAGAACGAATAACGTAACCCTTTCGCTTGCGCGCCATCCCATGAAACACCATTAGAGTAACCACCAACAAAGAAGAAAACCGGCATTACCTGAAATAACCACGTTAACCATTGCGCCGACGGTTGAATTTGCAATAAGTGGTCCATGCTGGCAATACCCCCCATAAACGCAGGTGCGGCAATAAGCCAGTGACCCATTACCACAGCGCTAATCGACAGAGCTCTAAGCAGGTCAACATAGCGGTTACGATCAGCCGGTGTTTGCGCAGCAACCTCGGCGGCTCTGGCCCACATGCCTTTTTTTTTATTTGAGTTTTTTTGCATAAGAGTTTTTATTATTTAGCTGTCTTCATGTTAGCTTTGATTTTGTTACTTTTTGATCTCGTTCTAAGTCACTAAAAGCACTCAAATGCCAGTTGCGAATCGCTAAGATCATAGTAACGCCGTGTCGTTCGCTAATCGGGATCTTTCGCTCTTGCTCTGACAACTCATCGAATAATGAGTCAATCATTTTTAAGCGGTTGCGCAAGTCTGCTTGGCCTTTGCTGGTTAACACCCCATTCTTAACGACGCGCAAAGCTCCGCTTTCTTCGAACGAAGTATTAAAAAATTCAGTTTGAATTGTCGACCGAAAATATTTTTCAATTGGGCCATTTGGGTTCCAAGAAAAATTATTTGCCATAAGTAGACGAACTCGGTTATTCGGCTGCAACTCGATGAGTCTCATCTTATCTAAGCGAGCGAGTAAGGTAATGATTTCGGTATCGCCAATATCATAACGCATCACAATCTCCTCAACCTTCCAATGGTTGACCAAACAATAGGCAACTACCAATAGCTTCGGATCTTCGATTAAGGCTTGCTCTTGCTCAAGACTGATTGAGGTGACTCTATCTTCCAAAGACTCAGACACTTCCAGCAAGGCATTTATGTCGACCTTAAGAAGCTCACAAATCGCGTCTAAACGATTCAAACTGAAGTTGCTATTGGCGAACATCTGCTTAACGGTCGATTCCGAAACATCCAGTTTTTCGGCTAAAGCACGATAGGTAAAGCCTTGTTGTTTAAGCGTAACCTTGATCGCATCAACGATTTGCTTTGATCTTGCCATATTGTAACTAAATCCGGTTAAGTATTAAAATATTGAACTAAACGTCCATTTCACCGCTACTTTCGAATATTTAGTTGCTCATGTCAACACCACACTTCACGATGGCCTAAGTCCTAATCAACTAATGTACACCTATGAGGCAATTATGAAATTGATCAAACGACTAACTACTTCGATAACCGCGACCTTAGATTCAGCGGTTGGACAACTTGAAAACCACGACGCCATCGTCGAGGCGAGCATTAAACAGACCCGCCAAGCGGTCGCCAAAACACGGGCGCGCATCAACACCTTGCGGCAACAGCATCAAGCTTATCAGGCTCAGCTTAGAGAAGCCAAAGAACAATTTGACCTGTGGACAAAGCGCGCCGCAGATCTGGCCACAAACGATCAACAAAAAGCGTTGCAGTGCGTCGCTCGGCGAAATCAATGCGAGGCCGATATAGGTCGCTTGAGTTACTCCGAAAAACAGCAAGCTGATTTGATTCGAGACGTTACCGCTAACCTGCAAACCTTGCAAACAAAGCTAGATGAGATGACGCAAAAGCATAATCTGATGCGCTCACGACAAACCGTCGCCGACGTCAATCGAGCGGTCGCCTATGCCAATACGGATGACAATCTGAACGATACCTTTGAACGCTGGGAGTCGGCCGTGTTAGAGCATGAGTTTGCAGTCAGCGACGCCTGCTCGCGCGATAGTTTAGATCTAGAGTTAACCCGTGCCGAAGATGAGGCCGACCTATTGGCTCAACTAGCGATAATTACTGAAGACTCACAACAACAATCGGAGAAGACTAATGAATAACGCACAAATTACCTCTGATACGGCATTTTCTGAAACCAACATGACGGGGCCAGAACGACACGGTGACTTACAAGAGTCACCGCGAGATAGAGAGTCGCTATTTTCGCGCTTAGAGAAAATAGCCTCACTATCGCAAGTAGTCCGCGGTTTCGGTGCTTGCGCAATTATCGCTTCAATGTCTTTGTTTATGTTGCAAGGTTGGGCTGAAGGCAATGACATCACACGCTATCTAAAGCTACTTGCACAGACCGGCTTATTAACCGGGGCGGGCTTAGTGCTAAGTTTCCTAATTAAGGAATTCAAAGGTGCACGCGTATTCTTTGGCTTGGCGTTGATATCAGTGGTCGCCAACTTCACCATTCTCGGGTCGCTTACTTACTCGATGTTTGCGATGGATATGCAATTAGTCAGCTATCCAGAGTCGATGAAGTGGGAGGTTACCCAGACGGCCTTATTCATGCCGGTATTCTTAGGTGCTTTGTCGCTATTGTCGGCGGTTGCTTACTTTGGTTTTAGTATCTTCTCACGTCAAATCGCCAAGCCCCTTAGTATCGGGTTTTTGGGTTTGTCAGCATTACTGCTTGTGCCTGTGCGTGCGCCGCTAGTTGCCGTAGGCCTTGCGGCTGTCGCACTTTGGGGAGCATTATTTCTAATACGGCGCTTAAGCAAGCCAAAAACCGTTACAGGAGAGGTCGCTGGGAGCACGTCAAGAGCACTATTGATGACCAAAGAAACCAAAGCATCGTTAGGCATCTTACTGCTGCCAGGCCTAATCATTCTTGCTCGTGCCGTTAGTTTTTATAATATTGACGATGCTACGCTATTAGCCTTCGCCAGCTTACTATTTTTTAGCGTCAGAAGTGTGGGCAGCTTGATTAGCGGTAACGCTATATTAAAGCGCTTAGTTGAGATGTTTCAATTAGCGACCGCGGGCTTTATTGCGATTATGACAACTCAGGCATTGCCTCTGGGATGGAATAGTATCGATGTGTTTATCGGTGCAACGCTCTTTCTCGGTTTCGCCTATGAGCAATTGCGCAGCGACAGCGATAATTGGTGGAAGACGCTAGTCGTCAATGTAACCACTATTGCCGTGGTGCCAATCGCGTTGATCAATGCCAGCCTTGACTATGAGCTTATCTATTCGCTACAAGCCTTACTTATCTGTGGTTTTGCATTTGCGTTGACGCTTAGCGCTGGCACGTCTATCGGCAAAATGCCCTTCAGCCGGTTAATCGCGATGCTCGGCATTATTACCGCAAGCTTAATTGTGTTGTTTGATCTAGTTCAGCTTGCTCAGTTAGGTAATTGGATGATTATTGGCTTGAGTGGCGCGATATTAATTGTTGGCGCATCACTGTATGAGCGTTTTGGTCTAAAACTACTCGCGAATTAATACTAGCAGCAAGTAATTTTGAGGGCGGAGACTAATTCTCCGCCTTTTTTTTGCATTTATTTTGCTCGCGTGTAAACCTTTTGGCTCGCGACGCCATCTTACTTCTAAACATAAGAGATTTTTGTCTTGCTTGAAGAAGAATCGCAACTAGTGCTGCGCAGTCAAAGCGGCGACCAGATTGCATACGAAAAGTTATACAGAGCCAATATAGGAAAAGTTTTTGCCCTATGTTTGCGGCTCTGTGGGCAGAAAGAATTGGCCGAAGACCTTGCTCAAGAGTCATTTATACGAGCATGGCAGAAAATCGGCAGTTTTCGCGGCGACAGCAAATTTAGTAGTTGGTTGTTTCGCCTTACTAGCAACGTGGTAATAGGCCACTTGCGCAAACACAGTAAATGGCAGGTTGATAGCTTAGACGAGGAAGACTCTTATGAGACAAGCGAATGGCAGCAAACACAAAGCGTCAATCGCCCCTTCGGCTTACACCAAGAGATTGATAAAGCCTTACGCTGCTTATCCGACACCGCACGCGTGGTACTAATAATGCACGAATACTTAGGCTATCAACATAACGAAATTTCCGATATCACCGGCATGGCCGTTGGTACCTCAAAGACTCATTTACACAGAGCAAGAAAAACCTTGAAGGCGCAGGCAGAGCAAGCAGCATGAGCTATAAAAAAGACAGCATGAAGAATAAACAACAAGGCGTCGACGACGATGTTAAATACTTAGATGAGGTTAAATACTTAGATGAACTTAATTGGGACATTCAACCAGATCGAGATCTATGGCCCGACGTGCACTCCAATATTCGCTTTGCTGGCAAACCGGAGTTGCTTGTTAAATCCAGCACTTTGCCAGCTCACAAAAGTGCCGTACAACGCCTCTGGATGCCGATGTCGATGGCCGCTTGTATGATGCTGGCGCTCGGTGCATTCGTGATGTCGAGCCTGTCGTTTCAACGAGCTCAAGACACCTACCAATTGCAGGCCAGCTACATTGATTATCAAAAAAGCCAAATCAGCCTAATAGAGCAACAACACGCCCACGTTCGCGCACAATTCACCACCCTGCTTAGCGGCGAACTGGGAACCATAAACCCAGCAACAGTGGCCGAAGTTCAAGCCGTGTTGCTGACCATAGACAGCGCATCACTGGAACTCAAAGAAGCCATTTTAGCGCAGCCGACTAACGCCAATTATTCGTCAATGCTGGCGCACACATATCAACAAGAGTTAAACCTTCTGAACAAGTTTAAAACAGCAAATGGCATGTCCATTTAGCGAGGTAAAGTAATGAAAAACACAATCAAATTAACGCTACTAACACTGATCCTTTCAGTATCGCTGGCGGCTCACGCGGATAAAATAGATCGCACTATTGACGTCGAAACTAATGGCCGAATTGACATCGAAATTATGGATGGAAAAATCGTTGTCGAAGGCTGGGATAAGCCACAAGTCAGAGTTGTTGGCGATGTGCCGATCAATGGTAATAATTTCAAATTCGAGACTCGTGGCTCTGATACTAAAATTGAACATACCGGAGAACATGGTTTCTGGAATAAGCGAGGTGGCGGCGGCAGCTATGCTAACTTAACCGTTTATGCTCCTCGCAATAGTAGCTTTCGAATAGACAGCACCTCAGCCGACTATGTATTGAGGGATATCAATGGGCAAGTGCGGGCTGACACCATGAGTGGCGATATCTCGCTCGAGGGAGGCGTTGGCAGTATTGACTTAGAGTCGGTAAGCGGAAATGTCACCGTTGCAGGATCTTCTGGCCGTCTCAACCTATCATCGGTTAGCGGTAGCATTCGAGCCGATGGAGATGCCGAACAATTTGATGCACAGACGGTATCGGGCGACATTAACGCGCATATCGGCACCTCAAACCGAATTAATTTGGCGTCGGTCTCAGGTGATATTAACCTTAGAGTTAACCTAAGCGAGAGAGCTCGGCTCGACGCCGACACGGTAAGCGGTGATATAGAGATTGAGTTCGGCTCGGCTCCTATTAACGCCTCATTCGAAATTGAAACTGGCCCTGGTGGCGACGTAACAAATTTGCTTTCAGATCATAAAGCCAAACAAAATTTCTCGTTCTCAGGATCAATGCGATTCAAGCTTGGTGACGGCGACAGCACAGTCAACTTAGAAACCATGAGTGGCACTATTAAATTAGATCGCTAAGCCACACTCTAATCCGAGCTCAGCACTATGAATGGCGTCTGAATTCTAAGTCCGCAGGCCACGGTTTATGATCACATTGGTCGCAAACAATGTCGATCACCAAAGGCTTACCGCAATTTGAGTGTGTTAACGGGCCAGATTCGTTTGCGTAGTTAAGATTACCGGCTACCCATTGTCTTAAGGTCATCACGAACGGGAACAAATCTTTGCCCTTATCAGTCAAAATATAATTGTGTCGTGGTGGGTTCTGCTGGTACTCGACTTTTTCGAAAATATTATTGCTAACCAACTGCTTTAAACGCTCAGACAGAACGCTTGGAGGGGTATTCAGTTGAGTTAAAAACGCGTCGTACCTTTGCACCCCCAAGAATGAGGCAATCAAAACTAATAATGTCCATCGGTCGCCAATAAGTGACGCCAAGTTAGAGTTGCCATGATCGGCGTCAGAGGCATTCTTAACGCGCTTTCGATTTTGCGTATTGTAAGTGCGAATCTCTTCGAGCTGTGACTCTAAGCGCTTACTTAGTTGGGACCAAGCAACGTCTTCGAATAATAAATTTTGTTTACACGCCCTGCATACCACTTTAGGCCGCATGAAAGCATTGCAATGATGGTGAAAAAGCCCGTCCGATATATCAACATAACCGAAAGTCTTCCAATCATCCTCCCATTTTGCGGCCAGCAAGGAAGGGCCGAACAAACCTAAACCCTTCTCGGTAAATTTGTACTCAAACCTGTTCACCGCGCTACTGTATGGGTGTTTATAAAAAATCTCGTGCTCGATCAAGGCATTTAATCGGCGCGTGAGGGTCGAGCGGCTAGCGCCCGTCGCTGATTGAAAAGCATCAAAGCGATTAACGCCATAAAACGCCGAGCGAAGAATAAGCAGGGTCCATCGATCTCCAATAACATCCAGACCATCGGCTATAGCTTGATTAAGAATAAGTTGTTCAGACATAGCAACAGCTTAGCAAACGCCCATAAAGATGTCGCGCACAGACGCTACTTGGTAAAGCAATCAAGGTGAAAACTGAGAGTTCTTAAGGTGAAACACTTAGAAGACAGTCGTGAACGGTCTATAAAACAGCCATGAACCACATTTAAATTTATCGAATGACTAATAAAAGTTAATTAAATATTGACCACTATGATCTTGACGCATCGTCTAATTAGCTATTTAATTGCACATAAGTTTCATAGAAGTAGTTACCTAATAAAAAAATAGTAGTCAAATAGGTAGCTAAATAAATTAGCCTAACATCAGCAAACCAAAGAGATCGCGATGACAGTTACTTGGAAAAACACGGTAAAGCATACAATCAAACGTGGCATTCATCCCTACCTCAACGGCGCGTGGGCCCCTATTTTTGATGAAGTAAACGCCACAGACATGGAGGTAATTGGCGAAATCCCGAAAGACATTGACGGCGTTTATATACGCAACACCGAAAACCCAGTGCATAAGCCGCTTGGGCATTACCACCCTTTCGACGGTGACGGCATGTTGCACTCAATGTCATTTAAAGACGGTAAAGCTGAATATCGAAACCGCTTTATTCGCACCAAGGGCTTTGACGCGGAGCAAGAGGCCGGTAAGGCACTCTGGACTGGATTCGTAAACGACGCCAAATTATCAACAAGACCGGGTTGGGGCGCGCAAGAATATATTAAGGATTCAAGTTCCACAGACGTAGTCGTTCACGCTGGCCAAATACTCTCAACCTTTTGGCAGTGTGGTGAGGGTTATCGACTTGACCCTTACACCTTAGAGCAACACGGTACAGAATCGTGGGTTCCTGAAGAAGGCATTTCAGCACATCCTAAAGTAGACGAAAATAGCGGCGAAATGATGTTTTTCAATTATTCGAAAAAGCCGCCCTATCAACACTACGGAGTGGTCAGCAAAGACAACAAACTGGTGCACTACACACCTGTGCCGCTACCTGGCCCTCGCCTGCCACACGATATGGCGTTCACTGAGAACTATTCTATACTCGCCGATTTGCCATTTTTTTGGAATCCAGAAAAATTAGCCCGCGGTAAGCACGTACCAACCTATTACCCTGACACGCCGACTCGCTTCGCGATTCTCCCGCGCTTTGGTAATCAAGACGATGTTCAGTGGTTCGAGGCCGCACCGACCTATGTTTTGCACTGGATGAACGCCTATGAAGAAGGCGATGAAATTGTCTTAGACGGCTATTTTCAAGATAAGCCTGATCCAGCTCCGATGCCAAAAATGCCAAAAAATGCAGGCAAATTCATGGCTGGCTTAGATCAACAATCATTTCAATCTAAGCTGCATCGCTGGCGCTTTAATCTAAAAACCGGTGAAACTAAAGAACAGCGCTTAAGCGAGCGTGTACTGGAGTTTGGTACTTTTAACCAAGCATACGCTGGCAAAAAAGCACGCTATCTTTATTCTACCTATAGCAAGCCAGGCTGGTTTTTATTTGCCGGCATTGTTAAACACGACCTAGAAACCGGCGAGACAAGCGAGCTCTACTTTGGCAGTAAACGTTATGGCAGCGAAGCTCCGTTTGTGCCGCGCATTAACTCGCAAAGTGAAGACGATGGCTATTTGGTAAGCTTTATAACGGACACCAAGCTAAATCGCTCTGAATGCGTGTTAATTGATGCTCAAAATATCGAGGCGGGGCCGGTCTGCAGCATTATTTTACCGCATCGAATTGCCAGTGGAACCCATGCTACTTGGGCTGATGGGCCGACTATTCGGACCACCCAAGAGCGCCAAACTCCGCCGCGCGATACAGCACAATATTCGGCTAATAAGGGCTAGAGCAAAAGCACGTGCTTAACGGTTAGCGCTATACTACAACTGTATCGTATAGTTAAGTTTCATTGAAAAGGTTTAGAAGTCATGAGCAAATCTCGAATTTACATTCTCGGCGGCCATCGAAGCGACTTCGCTCGAAACTGGGTTCGTGAACAAAAATCAATCTTCGATCTATTTAGCGATTCAGTCAAAGGCGCGTTAAACGATACAAAACTTGACCCAGCTGACATCCAAGTCGGTCATGTGGGCAACTTCGTCTCTGCTTCCTATACCGGTCAAGCTCACTTAGGTGGCTTCTTCGGCCACGTTGACCCAGCGCTAGCCTACTTACCGGCATCGAGTCACGAAGCTGCCTGCGCTTCAGGGTCGATGGCGGTGCTGGCGGCAATGGCCGATTTGGAGTCAGGTCGCTATGATCTTGCCTGCGTAGTCGGCATTGAGATGATGAAGGTGGCAGAACCAGCGGTAACAGGCGATCCGCTGGCTGGTGCCGCTTGGATTGGTAAGGAGTGGGTCGACTCAAAAGCCGTCTGGCCTTGTGCTTTCAGTGATCTAATTGACGAATATTCAGGCACCTTTGGGGTCTCAAAAACGCACCTAGAAGCAATCTCGGCTAAAAACTATGCAAATGCTAAACATAATCCTAACTCACAATCTCGCCATTGGGATATTAGCCCAGAAGCGTTTAGCGACAACGACGAGTTAAACCCGATTATCGCCGGTAACATCCGACGCTTAGACTGCGGCCAAATCACCGACGGTGCAGCAACCGTATTATTAGCAACCGCTGATCGAGCACAAGCCTACGCCAACGAACATGGCATCAGTCTCGACAGTATCCCCTACATAAAGGGCTGGGGACATATAAATGCACCGATGCAATTTAGCGAAAAGCGTCGCTTAGCTCAAGGTAAAGAGACGCTGTTGCCGCATGTGAAAACGCTATTCCAACAAACGCTGAAGCGAGCTGGCCTAGCTGGCATAGAACAGATCAGCGGCATGGAAGTTCACGACTGCTTTAATATTACCGAATATATGATAGTTGACCACTCGGGTTTATACGCACCGGGGGAGGCTTGGAAAGCAATAGAAAACGGCGACACTCAAATTGATGGTAGATTACCAATCAACGCTAGCGGTGGCTTGATCGGCCAAGGTCACCCAGTTGGAGCAACCGGTATACGAATGTTATTTGATTGCGCCCAACAAAGCACTCATCGTTATGAGGGGCTGCAAATTGCAAATGCTGGCGATATGATGACGTTCAACTTAGGCGGCAGCACAACGACCTGTGCCAGCTTTATAGTCGGCACTGCCTAAACAAAGCTGTGGGTTTATAGCCTTACGGCTAACGCCTAAGGTTAATAGCGCTTTTCGATTGGCTCAGTGCGCTCCCACTTAGCGCGCCCGCCTGGCTTCAGCCTAGTTCTTAGTTCGCCTGAACGGTCGATGTTCAACGTCGCCGAGCCAGGCTTGTCTGAGCCCACAGAAAACGTGTCTCCAGCCCAGCGGGCTCTTTTTTTGCTCACGCTCAGTACATTTTCAAAAATCTTGGTGCCTACCAATCCTGGGGCCCAGTCGTTGCGCATAACTTCTGCTTGGTAACCACTCTCGGATAGGGTGATCTCGATATATATCGACTCGCCAACTTGTTTCCAATAGCCATTTAGCGGATCATCGCCCTGTTGAGCAAGTGCGACACCTAGACCGCTGGCTAAACCTAAAACCAGTAAACAAAAACCATTCCATCTTGTGGCCATAACTCTCCAACCCCGGCGCCCTAGTCATGCAGCGCATTTTTATATTTATAAACTCGTTATATTAGCAATAAACCGCAGTACCCGTTTCTGCGAAGCTTGTCGAGTTTCATTATTCAATACACTTTGCAGTTGATCGTTTTTAGTGTCAATACTTTAAACTGCTAAACTCAAGTTTCAACGTTCTGGCCGAACACGTTTTGGCTGATTGAGAATTATCGAGTCAAATAATTTATTCATGAGCATCCACTACAAAAGCCTAGTAGCACTAAAGTCTTGAGACGCGGCCAAACTTGAAAGCTCAGTAATTGCCTTGTTAACTATGATATCGCTCTCAACTGGACCGAGAAAGTCGCATACCAATACATACATCTGATGAGCCAAATCTTGGCAGTCTTCAACACTAACGGTTGGATCAAAGTGAATTGCATTCAACCCGTCTGACGCCCAATTGGCTACCACATCGGGCATCGAACTCAAGCCCTCGTCGGCGACAGCTTTGACCAACTCGCGATGATTACTGGCATCTGCACGTTTTATATATTGAGAAACAAGCTGGAGATAACGAGCAGTAACCTGCAAATGCGCCGGTAAACGTTCCAAACTTCCCTCTTCTGCGGCAGGTTCATCGGCACTCAGCGGGGTGCTCTGCTGCGGTAATATGTACGGCGGCACCGGCTTTAGATCGTCATACAGGCGCGACGATGCACTGTGCAAACCAATCATTAGCCCCTTTTTTTCGTTGACGCCAAGGCCCAGGTACTCTACCAGCTCGGCAACAACTTCAAACACATCCAGCGGCACAGTTGAGTACTTATCATGCCAATGGGAAAAGGCAGATTTAATCATATTTCGGTCATCACTCATGCGCGCAAGCCCGGCGTACACAATGCGCTGATTCAACTCGATAGTAGTAGCCATAATTTAACCCCAGCTCCTATTGATCGGCTTTAATATGAGTAATCACAAAATCGCTATAACCCACTTCTTTGTGCTCACTAATATCTAAACCCCTTTGCTCCATTTTGGTGGAAACACGAAGCTTCATGACTTTGTTCAAACCAGCAAAGACGATTAACGATGCCCCAAGAGCCCATACCAGCGCAGCAACAATGCCAATTACTTGGGCCATTATTCGCTCTACATTAAACATATCGCCTTGATAAAATAAACCGATAGCGAGTGTTCCCCAAGCGCCACAAAAGCCATGCACCGAGACCGCTCCAACGGCGTCGTCGATACGAAATCGATTTAATACTTCGGCCGACGATACAACTAAAGCACCGCCGATAAGGGCAGCAAAAAAAGCCATGCCCGGGGCTAACGCGTCAGCCCCAGCGGTAACTGACACCAATCCACCTAAACAACCGTTGACGATCATCGTCATGTAAAACCCACGCTTAGTAATCACTAACCATGCCAATGCGCCACAGATGCCGCCAATAGCGCCAAGATGCGTGTTTAGTAAAATTTTGCCGAGATTAGAAAAATCACTATTAACCGACCCACCGTTAAAGCCAAACCAGCCAAACCATAAAATGAAGCCACCCAAGGCTACGAATGGCAAGCTATGACCAGAGATCTTGTGCACGTCTCCTTTACGACTAAAGCGCCCAGTTCGGGGACCAATGATAATCAGTGCACCAAGCGCACACCAACCACCGACCGAGTGGACTACGGTGGCGCCAGCAAAGTCTACAAAGCCCAGGTCTCGCAGCCAACCAAGGTTATCACCACTACCGCCCCAAGCCCAGGAACCGAACACCGGATAGATCACCGAGGTGACCAAGAACGCGCCAATGATATATGGCAGAAAACTGAACCGCTCAGCAACCGCACCCGACATTATAGTGGCCGCCGTGGCGGCAAACATCATTTGATAGAGTAAATTTAAACTTTCGCCGGTGGTTTCATAGGCTGGAAAAAACGAAGATGTTCCAAACCAACCGGACTCGTTCGCGCCAAACATCAAGCCAAAACCAAACACCCAATAACCGACTGTGCCTAAACCGACGTCGGTAAAGTTTTTTAAGATTACGTTAACCGCGTTCTTAGACCGCACCATGCCGCCCTCTACAAGCAGGAATCCGGCTTGCATGATTAAAATCATGGCGCAGCAAATGGCTATCCAGATATAACTAAGCACCTGCAAGGGATCAGCGGCTTGAACGTCAAGCTCCTGCGCGGACGTTAGTGAGGGCAATGTTAACGACAAAACACTTGCTAGGATTATAATATTTCGCATGGTTATTTAGCCTTTTTATGCCTGATTTAAATTGATAATAAGATGCGCATTCATGCCTTTCCAGACTACTGGAATAACATAAATGCTGGCCACACTAGACACCCGTAGCTGCTCGCTCTTACCTTGTAAAACTATTGGGGTGGTGAGCATAAACTGATCGCCAAAAACGCTTCGAGCGTTACCAGCTATGGTGTTACTCACTTCTCCAACTAGGTCCATCAACTTATCGTCGCGCGTTGTCATCAAACCAATTTCGGAGATGAGCTTGATGATCATTCGTTTCGGTGCAGTAAAAAAAACTGAGCCTTTATAGTTACCAGATATGCCGATAATGCCGGTGTAATCACTGAGGTATTTGTTCACGTCTTGAATTAAAAACGGCGTACTAACCTTGGCTTCTGTGCCGGTAGTTTTATCAAAATAGTTTGTTAAACCATCAATAAAAACTTCTAAATTTCCATCTTTCATCAAACGATGTCCTCAATTAATTCTTCTAATGCTTCTATTAGCTCTAAGTCTCTGAACGGCTTACATAGAAAACCATAGGCACCTAGGTGCATTGCTTGTATCAGTGTGCTTTTATCAGCCAAAGCAGACACTACTAGTATTCTGACATCGGTATCTAAGGCTATTATCTGCCGAATAGTTTCTATGCCATCCATCAGAGGCATAGTTATGTCAAGAGTCATCACCCTCGGCTTGAGAAGCTTAAATTGTTCGACCGCTTCGACGCCATTTTGCGCCGTGCCGACTATTTCAAAGTCTTCATCTTTAAGGACATTTTGAATTTTTTCTCGGATGACCATAGAGTCATCTACTACCATAAATTTCACTAGTAATAACCTCGCGTATAATGTGTTAAATGTGTGAAGTGTTTAATTCACGAGGCTTTGGGATAGAAACCTTAAATTGACAAAATTGTCCATGCTTATGCTGCACGCCGACTTTTCCGCCAAGTTCCTTGGCCATAGTGTGAACAAGGTCTAAACCAACGCCTCGGCCGCCATCTAGATTGGCCTCTGAAAGGCGACTAAAGCTTGGTTGAAAAATCAGTTTAAACGCGTGATCAGGATTAATTCTATCGAGTTGCTCCGCTTTTATAATGCCTAGCTCGACAGCTCGGTCTAGAATTGCTTGGTTGTCAAAACCTTCGCCGTCATCCCTGACTAGCAAATTGTAGACCCCATCAATTTCGTTGATGCTTGCGGTAACGTTTATATAATCTGTTTTACCTGCTTGCACTCGCTCTTGAGGCGCCGTGGAGCCATGTACAATACTGTTTCTAACCAGTTGCACCGCCATGCTTTGAATTGGCGCTTGTAAAGTCACAGGTAGCTGATCCAAGGTCAGTCCATATGCGCTAAAGTGAGCCCGTTTACCGTTTCTGTCGCTGACCGTTTTTGCTAAGTCACTGAGTACATTAGCAAAGCCAGTCGGAGCCGGAGTCTCCTCAGTCGGTTCCAGCTCGGCATCTTCCTTAACGAGAAGATCTTGGGTTTGACCCTCAGCCAATTTCTCAAGCAAACTTTGCATGCGCTCTAGCTCAGTAAATAATGCCTTCAGTCTAGTAATTGCCGGCAATAGGGACTTACCGGTTAGAGTCTCACCACTCGAAGTGACCTTAACAAGCTCTTCTTCGAGACTATGGGCGATGAACTCAAATTTATGTAGACCTAATGCCGATGCATCACCTTTTGCCTTATGAACGCTTCGAGAGATCTCGGCTATTTTATTGCGAATCTCTGCGTCACCATGCCCACGCTGCTCTAGCGTTGCGTTAACTCCGTTTAGATCTGACTCGGCTGAGTCAAAGAAAGCATTCAACTGGCGTCTATCAACTTGCAAGATACGCAATAAAAGATCTATCTGTGCCTCTTGCTCTTCTTTAGTATCGGCCAGTTCGCGCTCTAAGAGAACACGTCTAGTCTCGTCGGTAACGGATACCAACAGCTGCTTCAGTTCACCGCCTTCCATTACTCGATTAAATTTAAAATCAAGGTAACGACTCTCGTAACTGCCATCTCGGCGAACCAGGTTAACTTCTACTTCGATAAGAGGATTTAAATCCTTGATCAGCTTTTCTTTAACTCGATCACCGTACAACAGCCCTAAAAACTCACGTGCGGTTTGTACCGTGTGAGCCGAAACATACTGACCAATGAAATCGAAGAAGTTTCCGTCTAAGTCACGGTCGGTTTTAAACATTTGCTTCAAAGATGCCGATTGTTCCAAACCTATTTGATAGTCGTGATCGAGTAGAAATAAGCCCTCAGACACCGTGCTCATAATACCTTTTGTCTCATTGACTACTTTGACTTCGATGTCTTCGTTATCAGACAGTCGTAAAATCATCGGTACAATCAATAATAGGTAGAGGGCAACAGCAATAAGCCCAGCAACTACCTGTAGATAGGTAATCAATTTTAACTTGCGCTCTAGACGCCGATCGATTGTCTCTGTTAATTTTTTCGCCGATTCGGAAGCAAGTTGATAGTTGCCAACTTTAAGCTGAGAAATAAGCTGATCTAGGGTAGAAGGCACTGGCGACAAAAACTCGGATAACGCATAGGTATTTAATGCCTTACCACCAATGCGCACCGACTGACCTGTGACGAACGACTCTAAGCGCCTAATAATATCGGCCGATTCTACGGGCTGTAAATTAGCCGAGACTCGATCGGTAACTTGCATCACCGCAAACGCATAGCGAGACTCTTTTTGAGCTGTTGACAATATCGCGAAGTTCAACAACAAATACAGCAAGAACGCTGCAACCAACCCAGCAGTTGCAAAGGTTATCCCTTTGAACCGCAACATATTATTCAAGCCCATCTAAAACACCAAGAATTAGTTACTCTATTGAAATTTCAATCCAGTCTCTTTGTTATTTTTATACGGTGAAAAATCCTTTCGAAAATGTAGCCAATACCTCCTGAAAAAAGGAAATATAGACAATGTTTTACTCATCGATATCAACAACTGCTGTTTAAAAATCAAATAAATTAATAAGTTAGCGTAGTCTATTATTACAACTGCCGATAAAACAGGATCAAATGAGATTGAATTGTAATCTTTTGTTTCATGCAGTCTCAAAAAATCAGACCATCCCTTAACTTCACCTATTTACTAGACATTCGCGACAAAAGTGCTCTGAAAGCGACATCCATGCCTAACTTTAGTCTGATCGGTACAGAAGCTAGCGCTTTTCAAGTTTAAGATGCAATGCTTGAAGCCGCTCTTGGCCAATCACTCGAGCGCAGTGGCCATGGCTCTCATCAAAAACCACACCGCCTACTAAATAGTCTTCAGCGACAAACAAATCGCCAGCGGAAAACCGTTGAGCAGAACCATCGCGCAGTTGGATCTCTATCACACCTGTTAAAATAATTAACAGGGTGGGATCACCGGCAATATGCCAGTCAGACTGATACGGGGTGGTGCTAGAGCGCAGTCTGAAATTTAGTGCCGCCTGTTGCTCCGATAGCATCCAATTTGATGCACCGCTTAACTCGATCTCACGAATGCCAAATACTGATCTACCGTAACCATCGTTGGTCACACTGGGTATTTTCTTAACTGATGTTTGCATGGTCTTAACGGCGACCATTTAAGTATTTTGGTAAACCGTCGTCAATCGATAGCCAATCAACCTTGGTGCCAGTATAAATATGCGCATCAGGCGAAAGCACCGGAGCCACGTCAAGGGTCGCTAGTGAAAACTCTACTAAATCGTTATCTTCTCCCGACTCAAAAACCAAACTGGAGCCACACTGCGAACAGAACTTACGTTTTGTACCGTTATCAGCGACAAAAGTTTGTAATAAGTTCTCGCCCGTTAGCCAACGAAAATCCGTGCGGGCAACAGAACCAAACGTAGCGAAGGCCGCGCCATGAAATTTTCGGCACATGGTGCAATGGCAATGCCCCATTTTGCCTGACAATTTATCGGCCTCATACTGAATGCCGCCACACAAGCATTGACCTTGATACGCCGCGTTGCTCATTTTAATTCTCCTATAATTTGAGTCTACTTTTTCACTTTTAGCAGATTGAGGCAAGGGCTAATGTGGTTTTAGAGAAACCCTCAAGGTTATTTAGTAATCGCGCGCCCAATAAAAAGCCCCGATCAGTATCCTGATCGAGGCTTTCTAAGCATTTGGATTGGAAAGTAGGTGGCCTAAAATCTGCTCACGCAACTATAAATCACGTCCCTTCCAAGCAGTACTACATCATACCGCCCATACCACCCATGCCGCCCATATCAGGCATACCGCCACCACCAGCGCCACCTTCTACCGGAGCATCAGTGATCATCGCTTCAGTAGTGATGATCATGCTAGCAATAGAAGCCGCGTGTTGAAGTGCCGTACGGGTTACCAATGTTGGGTCTAAAATACCCATCTCGATCATATCGCCATACTCGCCAGTACCGGCGTTATAGCCAAAAGTACCTTTGTGCTTACGTACTTCGTTAAGCACTACAGAAGCATCGTCACCACCATTATCTACGATTTGACGTAGTGGAGATTCAAGAGCTTTCAGAATCGCTTTAACACCAGCGTCTTGGTCAGCATTGGCGCCTTTTACTTTTGCAACTGCGTCTAGCGTACGAACCAAAGCAACACCGCCGCCAGGTACTACGCCTTCTTCTACAGCGGCGCGAGTTGCATGCAATGCATCTTCAACGCGTGTTTTCTTTTCTTTCATCTCAACTTCAGTCGCAGCACCAACTTTGATTAATGCAACGCCGCCAGCTAGTTTAGCTACACGCTCTTGCATTTTCTCACGATCATAATCAGAAGAAGATTCTTCGATTTGTGCACGAATTTGGTTAACACGATCAGAAATCTGTGTTGCATCGCCGTTACCGTCGATGATTGTGCTGTTCTCTTTAGTGATTTGAATGCGCTTAGCCGAGCCAAGGTCTTCTAAAGTGATGCTTTCTAAGCTCATGCCAATTTCTTCAGACACAACTTTACCGCCGGTTAATACGGCAAGGTCTTCCAACATCGCTTTACGACGATCGCCAAAACCAGGTGCTTTAACAGCACATACTTTTACGATGCCGCGAATGTTGTTAACCACTAAAGTTGCAAGCGCTTCGCCTTCAACGTCTTCAGCAACAATTAGCAGTGGACGACCAGCTTTGGCAACCGCTTCTAATGTTGGAAGTAAATCACGGATGTTTGTGATTTTCTTATCGTGCAATAAGATTAGAGGGCTTTCAAGATCAGCCGTCATTGTGTCTTGCTTGTTAGCGAAGTAAGGCGACAAGTAACCACGATCAAATTGCATACCTTCTACAACTTCAAGTTCGTTTTCAAGAGATTGGCCTTCTTCAACAGTGATCACGCCCTCTTTGCCAACTTTGTCCATTGCTTCAGCAATGATGTTACCAACAGTCTCATCAGAGTTAGCTGATACAGTTCCGACTTGAGCGATTTCTTTAGCATCTTCGCAAGGCTTAGAAAGCTTTTTCAATTCCGCTACTGCAACGATTACAGCTTTATCAATACCACGCTTAAGATCCATTGGGTTCATGCCAGCGGCAACCGCTTTCAAACCTTCTTTCACCATAGCTTGCGCTAGAACGGTCGCGGTAGTTGTTCCATCACCGGCTACGTCGTTAGTTTTTGAAGCCACTTCTTTCACAAGCTGAGCGCCCATGTTTTCGAATTTGTCTTCTAACTCAATTTCTTTTGCAACAGACACACCATCTTTTGTAACGGTTGGAGCGCCAAAGGCTTTATCCAAAACTACGTTACGGCCTTTAGGGCCCAGTGTGATTTTAACGGCATCTGCCAATACGTTAACGCCGGCCAAAATTTTAGCGCGCGCGTCATCTCCGAATTTTACGTCTTTTGCTGACATGATAAATTCCTATAATTAATTTGTTAATTCTTGTACGTGATCTCTACATGTAGGGATCACGATTTTAATGAGGTCTAAGGCTTAAGATTTTGTTTTCAATCGAGGCGAATAAAAGCGCAGGGAGGGCGCGTGCGTTTTGCACGTAACCGACTGAGCATTTTATTCAACGAAGAGTGAGAGCAAAAGCTTGGGCCGACCTATTCGACAACGCCGACGATGTCATCTTCTCTCATCACCAATAAATCTTCGCCATCGACCTTAACTTCCGTTCCAGCATATTTGCCGAACAGAACTTTGTCGCCTACCTTAACGTCTAAGGCGCGAACCTCACCGTTGTCTAAAATTTTGCCATTGCCGGCAGCGATGATTTCGCCTTCAGATGGTTTCTCTTTTGCTGATTCAGTAAGGATGATGCCGCCAGCAGAAGTTGCTTCTTCTTCGTTACGACGAACGAGAACGCGGTCATGAAGTGGACGAATAGCCATTCGTTATATCTCCAAAAAGGGGTTAATTAAAATAAGTTAAATAAGAGTAAATTAGCACTCTAATCTAAGAGTGCTAATGATATGGGCGAAGTCTATAAAGTCAATACATAGACTGGGTTTTATTTTTTATCTTTTGTCTCAGAGACGGTGTATTCACCCTCAATAACGTCACCTTGTTCAACGTGAGGGTTGACCGACGAATTCGAGGAGCCATAAACAGCTCCGCCATTACCTTTGATGAAATTCTTAGCGGCCCACGCGATCAATGCTTGTCTGACTGGTGGAATTAGAATTGCAAAACCAATAGCGTCAGTTATAAACCCAGGCGTCATCAATACCGCACCAGCAAATAAAAGAGCGACACCCTCAGCAATTTGCATCGCCGGAACACGGCCTGCATTGGTCTCTTGTTGTAGCTTGGCGAGCGTGGCGAAGCCCTGCTGACGCACTAAATAGGCACCGAGCACTGCAGTGAAAATAACGAACGCAATGGTGTTAAATAGCCCTATGGCACCACCAACGCGGATTAGCACGGTGATTTCTGCGACTGGCACCGCGATGAATAAGAAAACAAGAATGAGAAATGGCATATTCAACTGATAAGGCCATTTTATAGGTTTTCAAGGCGCTACTTGATAAAACCCTTGAGCGATCGAAGATTTTTAAAAATCCGCAAGCCTAGCTGGTTTACACCGACATTAATCAGGCTGACGCTGGCCGCCGCATTGCCAACATAATTCAAAATTTGCCGGGCTTGCCTGCTGACAGCGATTACAACGCCAGTCTGGTCCGCTGACATCTTGGCGCTTGCTTTGAGAAATTATTTCAGTCGCATGCTGAGCAAGCGACTGGTCGACCCAAAGCTCGGGCCAGACACTAGTAAAAGGCACTTCACCCATCAAACTTGAGGTATGGTGGTTACGCAGCTCGCAAGTAATATCGTGTTGCTCTAGCAAGCTGCGCATCAACCCTACTTCGACAATATTGTCGGCTGTAAAAACCTTGTTCAAAGTAGATGCCATAATTTCCAGTTATTAATTTCCAACATTCAATCTTATCGTTTTTCGATACCAATTATTAAGGAATTGATCTCCTTGATCACCCGCTGGAAAGGTATATCGAGCACCATTAATTTCAACGATTACGTTGGTTCCTGGCGCAGTTTTTCCAAGCCCCATGTTCAATCCACCTTGGTGACAAATGCGGCCGGTAGTCGCCCTATTGTTAAATCGATACAGATCACCTTTGCCCTCAAAGCGAAGACTAGCATTGCCGCCCTGGGTATAAGCCTTAAAGTCAAAACAGGCACCTCTTATTCTTCCATTGGCCGAGCTAGATGGTCTGTTAGCTACCGGAACTGGGCGTGTATTTCTGGCTGCAGCCGCATTTTTGCGATCAATGCTATAGCGCTGCTGACGGCCGTCAGTATCGACCACGGTTACATCGTTGGCGAATAAGTCGATTCTTATCCGCTCGGATGTATATCTATTCTCTAAGTAGACTGAGTCACGATCTCGACGGGTTTCATCAAATTGCGTCGATGCTCCCCGTGTGCGATCCATGCTCCATTGCTTGGCAGCTACTTGTTGTAATGAAACACCGCCGAATACAACTAGCGTTACATTTGCAGCCGTTACGTTCGGGTCATTCCGCGCGCCGTCATTGCGATTCCGGTTGTCGCGACGTCCGTCGTTTGCACGATCATCGTAGCGGTCATTTCGGCCACTGTCAGCGCTAATAGTTAGTGAACTGACCTTGTCATTCCACTGACGATCAAAACATTGAATATCGTTATCAATACGCGCGAATGATCCACGATAGTTATCATCGGCATAAATTCTAACCTCGGAACCTTGCGGCACTCGTATTGAAGAAACGCTGTCGTTAGCAAAACCGGCGTCGCGCATACTGCGGTATTCGCCAGCTCTTAAGGTTTGGCTTTTGCCGCCGAAATTGCAATGCTCATAAATGGTGACATCACGATACGGATCAATGGATACCCGTTGATTGCTTTGTGCGGTAACCGCACCTGAAAATGTAATTGTCGCTGCTAGAATCGCAAGCGTTGAAGTTAAATCAAATTTCATAGTGCCCCCGGATGGACGTGTTTAGATTTATTTATCAATTATAGTGTATCAGCAGCTGCATAGTATTAACTTCATGAGCGGTATCGGCTTCATTAGTAAACATGCACACTGCATTAGTTTCGTATTCAAATATAGCAATGTTAGTATTAACCCTAGCTGAACCTAACTGCATTGACAGCACATCAAGCTTGCAACAACTTTACCAAGCCGGTGAAATACCGAGCTCCATTCACTTAAATTAGAAATTAATAGAGACATCATGAGTCGTTTTTGGTCAGACATTGTTAGTCAACTCACGCCCTATGTTCCTGGCGAGCAACCGCAAATTAGCAAGCTAATTAAGCTAAATACTAATGAAAACCCGTATGGTCCATCGCCTAAGGTCACCGCGGCAATTTCCACGGCTAACAACCACGACCTGCGCAAGTACCCTGACCCAAATGCAGCCCAACTTAAAGCAACCATAGCCAAGCATTTTAAACTTGATGACCACATGGTGTTTGTTGGCAATAGCTCAGACGAAGTGCTGGCGCATGTCTTTAGAGGGCTATTAAAGCAAAGCAAACCGCTATTGTTTCCTGACATCACCTATAGCTTTTATCCGGTGTACTGCAAGCTCTTCGAGATTGAGTATCGTTTAATTCCTCTGAACGATGACTATTGCATCGGCGTCGACGATTATGCGCTCGACAATGGCGGCATTATTTTTGCCAATCCAAATGCACCAACAGGCATTGCATTATCGATTGAAGAGGTTGAAACCTTAGTGCAACGCAATCCAGAGTCGGTGATAGTAGTTGATGAAGCCTACGTAGATTTTGCTAATGACAGTGCAGTAAGACTAATCAAGCAGTATGACAATCTATTGGTAACTCAAACACTGTCGAAGTCACGGTCACTGGCTGGATTGCGCGTAGGCATTGCGCTCGGCCATGCTGACTTAATCGAGGGCTTAGAACGCATCAAAAATAGCTTCCACCCCTATACTTTGGACGCTCTGGCTATGGCAGGCGCGACTGCCGCCTTTGAGGACAATGACTACTTCGAAGGCACTTGCGCCAAGGTGATAGCAACACGACAACGAACCTCCTCCGAGCTTGTTTCAATGGGCTTTGATGTACTGCCATCTAGCGCTAATTTTGTCTTTACCCGCCACTCTGAGCATGGCGCGGAGGAACTTTTTCGAGCGCTCCGCGATCACGGCATCGTGGTGCGCTATTTCGACAAGCCTAGAATTAACCAGTTCTTGCGCATTAGCATTGGCACCGACGATGAAATGAACTCGTTACTGTCAGTGCTTAGAGCGATAATGAGCAACTAATGGCTAACGTCTAGCACCTAATACTCGCCTTAACTGAATACCATTTCGTCGTCATCAACCGCTGTGAAACGTAACGCTAAGTTGTCAAGAATGAAGTTCTGATTCAGGCGCCAAGGCTTGTTGGTGGATTGCTTAGGCAGCATGTCCAGCGAGCGCTGGATATAACCCGAGGTCAAATCCATTAAAGCCATATCTTGCATGTCATCAGTGGCGGTAGCACACGCTTGGCTGTAGTTGTTTTTGTCCATGTGATTAATCAACCGGCTGGCGTAACGATGGGTTAAGTCAACCTTCAAAGTCCAAGATGCATTAGTGTAGCCGACCGCAAGAAATGTGTTTGGCACGCCGCTAAGCATCATGCCCTTGTACGCGTAGGTCTCTTTAGCCACTAAGGGCTCGCCATCGATCACAAAATCAATTCCGCCAAAGAATTGCATTTTCAAACCGGTGGCGGTAACGATCACATCGGCGTCCAAGCTGGTGCCCGACTTTAGCAAAATGCCGCGTTCGTTGAAGCCTGCAATGTGATCCGTTTCGATACTTGCTTTATCGGCTTTTATGGCCTTAAAAAAATCAGCATCCGGACATAGACAAACTCGTTGATCCCACGGGTTATAATTTGGAGTGAAGTGCTTTGCCTCAAATTTGTCCCCAAGCTCGGCTTTCACTTGATCAGTAATTTTCTCTTTGGCACGCTCAGGCCATGTTTTGCAGTACCAGTAGATAAGCATGGTGCTCAATATAAACCACCACCTAGCCGCCCACCTACCGACCCATTTACTCAAGCCATTGGCAATTGGGTCAACCGATGGCTTAGAGCCCATGTAGGTTGGCGAGCGCTGTAACATAGTGACATGTTTAGCCGTTTTCGACATGTTTGGCACTAGAGTAACGGCGGTCGCGCCACTGCCAATGATGACCACATTCTTATCTGCGTAATCGGCGTCTTCAGGCCAGAACTGAGGGTGAATTACCTCACCTTTAAACTTCTCAATACCGTCAAACTTGGGCGCATGAGCCTCGTCATAGTTGTAGTAACCGGCACACATGAAAATATAGCGACATGTGAAAACCTCACCATCGGCGGCCTCAAGTGTCCAGATCGACTGCTCAGAAGACCAATTTGCCTTAACGATATGTACACCGTATTGAATCTGTTTGTCGATTCCATATTCGCGCACGGTTTCATCAAGATAGCTAAGAATTTTATGCTTTTCGGCAATCGACGACTTGTCGTCCCATGAGCGAAACGAAAATCCAAAGGTATACATGTCAGAATCTGAGCGTATCCCAGGGTAATTGAATAGATCCCAGGTTCCACCTAAGGCCTGGCGACGCTCCAAAATCTTGTAACTCTTACCTTTATTGTAGGTTTGTAAGTGGTAAGCAGCACTGATGCCCGAGATTCCCGCACCAATAATGATGGCGTCGTGATGTGATATTGTCATTTTCTCGCCGAATCGCCTGTAAAATAAGGGGCCAAGGTTTGTTTCCATTGGTCGACTAGACCGGAGTCATCGTGATCCCAAGGATGAAAATCGTTTTCCATAAACTGCTTATACAGACCACGCATATCACTGATCAAGCCGCCTTCGCCATAGAGACTATTCCAAAGCTCTTTTCGCTCCTTCCAAGTGACCTTGTGGCCCAACTGTTTGAGCAAAAATCGGCTCGACATCCAAATGTTAAAGGGGAATTCAAAACGAGTGAAAATTTTATATTGCTGACGCAATAATTTACGATCACCGACGCATTGTTGATATACATCAAAGGCAACCGACTTATGCTCGATTTCTTCGATCGCGTGCCACAAAAATAAATTGCGGAATGATTCAGGAAAATTAGCCATATGCTCTGGGTGGGTTAAAGCATGATGAGCCATAACCGCCGTTACATGTTCAGCACAAACTGTTCTTGCCAAGCGCTTTTCAGGTGTCCAATTTTGCTCTCGCTCTTTTAACTTAACTTTGAAGAAGTCATTGAGCTTGCCGGTCTCGTAGCCTAATTTATCAAACTCTTTATTCACCAACCTATGCTGCAACGAATGATGTGCCTCTTGGTGTGCGAAGTCGCGCACCTCTGCTTTGAGTTTTGGATCAGTGATTTGATCTTCAAACAACATTACCGATTTAATAAATTCGCCCTCTCCCGCTGGAAAACTTGCCGACATAGCAACCCACATAGCACTGATACAACTATTGCCGTTGTAATAAAAAGGGCCGTCAAAATCATCGAACTCGAACCTTACTCGGCGGGGCACAATTTCGAGTTTAGAGCGCGACGGCGAGGCCGCAAGGCTGCTAGGGCTGAACGAATCGCTCAAAGATGGATTATTTATCGACATTTACTTAACCTGTCCTCAGTCAAATGGTGAAATTCATGTTGTTGTTTACAGCTTTGTAAACTAGAATAACTACTTTAGAGGCAATTTACAGTTCTGTCAACACAGTCTGAACTAAGTAATGCTTGTGAACACTTCACTTGGTAACTTTTTATTAACTTCCTTTCTAGTAGCAACTTCTTTGGATACAGCAGAAACTAAATAATGGCACGTAAAACACATAGCTCTCCCGAACAAGCTCAGCAGGCTATTCTTGATGCCGCAGAGGCGCTGATGATTGAGGTCGGCCCGGCCGGCCTGCGTATTAGTGCAGTGGCAAAAAAAGCAGGCATGGCCCATCCAAATATCATTCACCATTTTGGCTCCAGAGATGGGCTAATTAATGCGCTAGCCGAACGCGTGGGTCAACGAGCCACGGCAAGAATAACCAAAGCGATCAAGCAGGCAACCGACGCCGAACCCGAAGATCGCATTGCGGCAATGACTCACGTTTTAGATACCGCTTACCCTGGAGATGAGGGAAAAGCGGCTGTATGGCTGCACCTCAGCGGGGCGCAAAGCTCGTTAAAGCCCAACATGGAACGAATCGTTGAATTATCACATAGCTTGCGAAAGACAATTGACCCAGACGCCAGCCTTGCCAATACCAACAGATTAGTCATGCTGGTTACTCTTGCTCTGGTTGGTGAGGTAGTTTCAGGTCAAGGAATTAAAGGCGCTCTCGGCTTCAGTGACGACGAAGCCGATGATGACGCCGACGATAGCCGAGCACATTTTCGTCGTTGGCTAACTGAGATTTTGCTCAACTTATCTGATCGCCAATTAAACACAAGCCTTAGCGACAACAATCAACTGGAAAGTAAATAATATGAATAAATTTAATAATTCGGTCGCGGTTGTTACCGGTGCTGGTAGCGGTATCGGCCGACATCTGGCTCTTAAACTTGCGTCTTATGGCGCATCACTTGCCATCTCTGACATAAACGTCGACGGCTTAGCCGAGACTAAAGCCCAAGCTACAAAACTGCTAAAAAATTCCAATACACGAATCGTTGCTAGCGCACTAGACGTTTCAAACCGGGAGGCAGTATTTGCCTATGCCGAAGAAATTAAGCAAGAATTTGGTTCGGTGAATTTAGTCATTAATAACGCGGGAGTTGCTTTATCTTCTGGCACCTTGAGCGAAACCAGTGTTGACGATTTTGAATGGTTAATGAGCATCAATTTTTCTGGCGTTTTGTATGGTACAAAGGCTTTTTTACCGATCCTTGAAGAAGCCGAGTGGGGGCACATTGTTAATATATCGAGCCTATTCGGCTTAATCGGCGTAGCCGAACAATCGGCTTATAACGCCAGTAAGTTCGCAGTTCGCGGTATGACAGAAGCGCTAAGACAAGAGCTCGATGCAGCCAATAGCCATATCAGCTGCACGTCGATACATCCCGGCGGCATAAAGACCCAGATCGCAATGAACTCTCGGGTAAGTAAACCGCTTGATAGTGATACTAAGAAACTTAAGGAAAACTTTGAAGACCTTGCAATGACCACTCCAGAATCTGCAGCCGAACAAATTTTAACGTCGGTTTTAAAAAATAAGCGCCGTTTAGTACTAGGCAAAGACGCTAAAGCTTTAGATTGGGTACAACGTCTTTTTCCGAATCATTACCAGCGAGTTATAAATTGGTTTATGCAGCGCGCTTTAGCTAAGAGCTCTAAGACTTAAAGTTTAATTTAAGTTAAAAATAGTCCGCGATCTCAGGTCGGCTGGTTGCCGGCTTTCCACTTGATATTACAGCCAATACTCGCAATCTGGTGGGGATTAACAGCCTCGCCTAAATAGACAGAATTAATCGCCGCCGCTAATTGATCACCACTGACTTCAACTGAATTGCCTGGGCGAGCGGCGTCCATTTGGCCCCTATACTGCAAAGCATGGTCGGCATCAAACACAAAGAAGTCGGGAGTGCATGCCGCCGCATAGGCTTTTGCAACCTGTTGGCTCTCATCGTATAGATACGGAAAATTAAAGCCATATTGATGAGCAAATTCAGTCATCGCCTCTGGGCCATCTTGCGGATAATTTAGTACGTCATTTGAGCTAATCGCCACAACAGCAAAGCCCTTATTGACCGCATCGTTAGCAAGCTCGGCCATACGTTCAGCGATATGGATTACATAGGGGCAGTGGTTACAGATAAACATGACCAGTAACGGCTTAGCACTTAATTCATTTAGACTAACGCCCGCTTCGGCCTTACCCAGCATAGGTTGATTTCGATTCGGTAAGGTAAAATCCGCTGCAGGCGACCCAAGCGCGCGCATTGTGGAAAGAACCGCCGACACTAGGACTTACCCCGGCTGGCTATTGACTTGGTGATTTTGTCAGCATTTTCACGACTTAGTTTTCGCGTCTCCATGCCCTTCAAAACCCCTCGCTCAGCCTCGGTTAATACTTGCATCGGCCACTCTAATAGCTCATGAAGATTGGCCAACATACGCAGGCTTAAACCCCAAAGTATTTGCTCCTTGCTTTGATCGATCATCACCGCAGGCATGCTCAAAGCAGGGTCTTTGGGATGTTTATAATCGAAAGCATTGGCCCGGTCATCTAACACACTGATAGGCAGCCAAACCATATCTGCCACTTCATAGTTAGCCAGCAAATCAAGCTCTCGTTGTGGCTTAAAAACAAAACAGGCAATGTGTACGCTGAATACGTCATTGATTTTTAAGCCATAGAGATCATCGAGTTGGCCGATGAAATCATCATCGGTCAGTTCAGCGCCGACTTCTTCAAACGCTTCACGCACGGCAGCCGCCTTTGAGTCAGCATCTTCGCGCTCTATCTTGCCGCCAGGAAACGACATTTGCCCCGACCACGGATCGTTCTCATGCTTGGCTCTTTGCATCATCAGCAATTCAGTACCATGCTCACCATCACGCAATATAATTGAAACGGCGGCCTTGATAACGCTCTCTTGCGGGCGCACGCGGGGCTGATAGTCTCGAATACGTTGAATTTCTGATGCCCCAATTAACATAAAAGCATTTTTAGGTAGTCTGTCATCGCTACAATTATGCCCTAAGGCATCAAAGTGTTCTAGAATACAAACCTAGCAACTGATTAATAATTTTCCATGAGTTTATTCACAGATTCAATCGCGGTAGCAACCAACAGCATTCAAAAACAATACGCCGAGAAGATCGATTGCGCAATTATCTTGGGCAGTGGGTTATCAGAATTGTCGCTGGATGGATTTCAACAGCTCGCGCGCATTCACTATAGTGATATAGAGGGGCTGCCAACGCTAACCGCACCCAGCCATAAAGGTGAAATTAATATCGTCAGCAATGGCTTAAAAACCATCGCCCTGTGCGCTGGCCGCCATCATCTCTATGAAGGCTATAATGCACAACAAGTAACGACATTGGTTTACACCTTAGCTCAATTGGGCGCCAGCGAACTCATTATTACTAACGCCGCTGGGGCACTAAACCCGGATTTTCGACCTGGCGATGTAATGTTAATAGAGGACCATATTAATTTCACCGGCCATAATCCAATACGAGGCCAAGACCAAAGCTTTGGAATATTATTCCCAGACATGTCAGAGGCCTATAGCCTTAATCGAATAGGGCAAGCTTCGCTCGCGGCCGAAAAACATCAGGTTCGCTTGCATAGAGGTATCTATATTGGCGTACTAGGGCCATCGCTAGAAACATCAGCCGAGCGACGCATGATGCGCAGCTTCGGAGCCGACGCAGTAGGCATGTCTACCGTACTTGAAAGCACCGCCGCTAATCATTGCGGCATGCAGGTTCTCGGTTTGTCAGCGATTACAAATCTAGCGCTAGGCGATGCCGATCAGCAACCTGACACGATTGAAGAAGTACTTGAAAATGCCGCCATCGCAGGGCAAGGAATGAAAAAAATCTTAAATGAGATACTCAGCTAGGCTGGATAATGTAGTCAGTTTGGTGAGCAAAGGCTAAATAAGCGAATAGCTCGACAAGATAACGATTTGAAATATGGGGTAGCTCTTAACTTAAGATGCCCTCAAGCCGAACAGAACACTAATCACTCAGCGATATCAGAATAAGACAGAGCCTTCAGCCCCAAGGAAGGAGCCCGGCGACTGTAATAAAGAGCCCTCAGTCCGAAGGAGCCCCGCGACTGAATAAAAAGCACCCTTACCAGCTGAGGTCAGTACCTAACAAAAAGCCAGAACTTGAACCAAGCTCTTCTATGATCGGGTCTTCAAGATCCAAATTAAAGACACGATAACCGGCCTTAAATGACCATGATGGTAACGGTTTATACAGAAGACCAGCCTCAATTTCATAACCGGTCGCTTCGCCATCTTGAAGTTCATCTTCTAGTTCGGGGAAATACGAGGTTAAGCCATAAACTTGTACGCTGCTAAAAACATCATAACGCCCACTTAGCGATACCTTTGGGCCACTAGCATCAAGTTGAGAGTCGATACTCATCTCTTGCCAACCTAAACCAAGCTCTAGGTTTGACTTGTCTTGGCTACCAAACAACCGATGCTTCACATCAAAATTAAAATAGCTGCTGTCTTTAGGTAAACCGAAAACATCGTTATTGTCGTTCTGCAAGAGCTTTGCGCTCACGCCCCAGTTGTTGGTCCAAATTTCACTTTTGCCGAGAAATGAGCTGTACTCGCCATCGCCAAATACCGATACGTTGACATCATCGGATAACCACATTAGATTGGGCTTAGGATCAAGTGGGTCATCTCCGGCTTGTGCATGAGCTGCATCGCCATTGATCAATATCAACGCTATAAAAAGGGCTGCAAAAAAATAACAAGACTGTACAAACACTGAGCGAGCAGAAGCTCGGGCGCTATCATTGCGCTCTGTATGTACCTCTACCTTGTACAAATTGTCCGCTTTAGAAACGCGGCTTTGCTTTTCTAATTTCATGATCTTCATATGACCAGTTTAGTTTTAATTATACTCTCTGAAAACAAGCGCCACATATAATGTGTCTCTATCACTTGTTCTTCTAACCTATTGTTTACGTTTTAGTAAAACGCTAACAGTAAAATCAGTTATTCTTTTTTATTGTCAATAAGTATAGCGCTAAAGTGTGTCAGTTTTATGGCAAATTTAGGGCAAAACCACAAATTTAATGTTTGAAATCGACTATAAAGAGCATTTTTCACTATGAACTCATCACTTGAACGCGTCAGAATCGATAAATGGCTGTGGGCCGCTCGTTTTTACAAAACCAGACAATTGGCCATTAAGGCGCTGAAAAATAGCCAAATCACCCTCCTCAATCAAAGCCTAAAACCGGCAACCAACATCAAAGTTGGTGATTTATTATCGATTAAACGAGGCCTACATAAGCTCGAGGTCGAAATTTTAGCTCTGAGTGAACAGCGAGGCTCAGCGACAATCGCACAAACTCTTTATCAAGAAACACCAGCGAGTATCGCCGACAATAAGGCCCTTAAGGAGCAACTAGCGGCACAACCTAAAGTTGACATTGACCGGCGCAAACCCGACAAACGGGGAGTGCGGTCACATCGTGCGGTTAAACGCGGCGAATAGCCTACGACAATCTTAGCGCTCGATCATCTCAGACATGGCAGCATCAATCTCATTCCTCAATTGCGGGTAACTGGTGGCCACCGGAAATTGAGGAAACTCTTCAATTACTTTCTGCGGCGGGCAAAACAAGATGCCTTGCTCAGCTTGCCCCAGCATTGTGGTGTCGTTATACGAATCACCCGCAGCGACCACGTTGAAATTTAGTTGCTGCAAGCGTTTTACTGTCTCGCGCTTATGATCAGGCATACGAAGCTTGTAATTGTTGATACGCCCTTGATCATCGATAATCAATTGATGACAAAAAATAGTCGGCCAATCAAGCTGCCGCATCATCGGCTCAGCAAATTCTTGGAACGTGTCAGATAGAATGATCAGCTGATAATCGGCTCGCAATTGATCGCTAAACTCCTTAGCCCCCGCTAATGGCGACAAGGTATCGATTACCGCTTGAATATCGTCAATTCTAAAGTCATGCTTATTGCAAAGGTCCAAACGAAAGCGCATTAGCTGATCGTAATCGGGAATATCCCGAGTGGTCGCCTTAAGTTCTTCGACACCTACTTTTTCTGCAAAGTTGATCCAAATTTCAGGAATTAAGACGCCTTCTAGATCTAAGCAAACAATATTCATTTTGAAGCACAAGTTTAGTTAAGTTTTTGCACGATAAAGGCTATGGCCCTAGGTTTCAACTACTTTTGGTTTCAACTACTTTACTTTCAACTACTTTAGTTTCAAGCACTTTTAACCACAGGACTAACGTGACAGAATCCGCGCATGAAAGACATTCCACTTAGCCTCTACATCCACGTGCCTTGGTGCGAGAAAAAATGCCCTTATTGCGATTTCAATTCGCACATGGCTAAAGCCGAGGTCGATGAGCGCGGCTATATACGAGAGCTGCTAAAAGACCTAGATAATGATATTGAAAAATACGCCGAGGTTATCACCGAGCGAGCAATTCAAACTGTTTTCATTGGCGGCGGCACACCCTCGCTATTCAGTGCCGCGAGCTACCAACTATTATTTGATGGGCTAAGAGCCAGACTAAACTTTAGCAGCGCAGTAGAAGTTACCCTCGAAGCCAACCCAGGTAGCAGTGAAGCCGAAAAATTCAACGGCTTCCGAGAGGCTGGCATCAATCGGCTATCAATCGGCGTGCAGAGCTTCGAGCAAACTCATTTATCGGCTTTGGGCCGAGTGCATAGCTCACAAGAAGCGCTAAACGCGGCCCACTATGCCCGCCAGGCGGGGTTCGACAATTTCAACTTAGATTTGATGTTTGGCCTACCTCAGCAAAATTTACAACAGAGCTTAGCTGATATTCAGCAAGCATTAGAGCTGTCACCAACGCATCTGTCCTGCTACCAGCTTACGATTGAACCAAACACCCTATTTCACCATAACCCTCCGATCACTCCAGGAGATGAATTGCTATGGGATATGCAAGAGCAGTTACAAGCTGAGCTGGCCAGCAAAGGCTATTCTCAATATGAGGTCTCGGCTTACTCGAAAACGAACAGACAATGCCAACACAATCTGAATTATTGGCAATTCGGCGATTATCTCGGCATTGGCGCTGGCGCGCATGGCAAGCTAACGCTCGAAAACGACTCGGTATCACGCGCTTGGAAAATAAAACATCCGAACACCTACATCGCCAGAGATAACAAAATAGGCGCAAGCGAAACAGTCGCTACTCAGCAACTGCCGTTTGAGTTCATGATGAACGCCTTGCGCTTGAACGAAGGCTTTGAGATAGAGACCTTTACCTCGCGATGCAAACTAAGCCAGCAGACCATTCAACCTTTACTAGACAAGCACCAGTCCGAGGGACTCATCGAGGTTAGCCCAAAAAGAATTCGCCCAACCAACTTCGGCCACAACATGCTAAACAATATGCTGGAAGACTATTTGTCTCTAGGCGAGTAAACCGACGCCGCTAAACCACTATGATTAAAGCACTAGGATTAAACGGCTGGAGCCAATGGGGATTAAACGGTTGGGGCAAATGGGGCTAAATAGCTGGAGCAAAGAACTAGTCTGGCACGCTCACCTTACCGGCAACGTCTTTATGCTCAATGCCGCCCGACGAGTCTTCTAAGACGGTAAATTCTCCGCCAACTTTATTCACATTAATAGAACCACTGCTGTCACTTCGCACTAATACGCTGCCCTTTATATACTCAGCGCTGATGCTTCCCGAGCTATCAACCTCGACGGTAAAGTTGCCGGCAACATAGCTTGTCGCAATAGAACCCGAGCTGTCAGTTACCGACACGTCGCCGTTTACTCGATTAATTCGCAAAGACCCAGAAGAATCCTCAACAGTCACATTACCGTCAATATCTTCGATGACGAGCTCGCCAGATGAATCAACCATCACCAGTGAAGCCGCTCGCACCACACTCGCCTTGCCGCTGCTGTCGGTGACGTCGAGCTTAGCGTTGACCGGCACGTGTAAGGTTAAATCAATATAGGCGCCATCACTATCAGTACCCCAGAGCATGCCCTCGGCAAACTTGGTTTTTACGTAGGTGATATCGCTCTTTAGCTCAGAGCTAACATCCATATCTGCCAACTGAGACTCACGCTCAGCGCATAACTTGGCTTCAATCAAAACAGTTTTTCTATCCGCATCGCCGACTATTTCGAGCTTGCCGGCCCCCGCCACAATCGTTAATAAGGACGAATCGCTTAAGCTAAGTTCGCGCTTGATATCACGAGTAAATTCACAATCATCTCCCCACGCCAATGCCGACGAAGAAATTACAAATGGCGACACCAATATCGATGCTACCGCCAAGCCTACTAATAAATTTTTCATTATTTACTCCAATTATTTAAATCACTAGCTAGTTAGATGCATTTTTTTTGATTTTGGATTCCATTAATCTGCTTATTTTTATCGAATGCTCAACGTCGATGACATTTCGGTGGCTACATCATGATAATCTCACGCCATGCTATGGATAAAATCTTTACACATTATCGCGGTCATCTGCTGGATGGCTGGAATCTTTTACCTGCCTCGCCTCTTTGTTTATCACGCGATGTCAGAAGACACTATTAGTAAAGAGCGCTTTAAAGTCATGGAACGCAAACTTTACAACGGCATAATGACACCCTCGATGGTGGCGTCAATTATATTTGGCGCTTGGCTCTGGATTGGCTGGGGCTTCAGCGGTGGCTGGTTATACGCCAAACTCGCACTGGTATTGGCCTTGGTAACTTACCATTTATGGTGCGGGTCAACCATCAAAAAATTTGCCCGAGACGATATTCGGCATGGCCATGTTTTCTATCGCTGGCTTAACGAAGCACCGATATTGCTGCTGGTCGGCATTGTTATTTTGGTCGTCGTTAAGCCAGATTTAGGCATTTAATTTTTAAAATAAGCGCATGCCGTAACAGCTTACTAATCGTCGGCCGAATAGGGATCTTCGGCTAACAGATAAGCGATCACTTCTGATCGGTTGCTCATGCTATCCATCATACTTTTGAATTCTTTGATCTTTTCATAGCGATCGCCAAATTTACGTTCATACAACTCGTGCATTACCTCAGCAGTCGCCGCATCTAAGATCTCATGTTGCCAGTGATCAGTGAAAATCTCACTCAACTTAGATGCTAAGCCCTTCTCTTTGAGCAAATTCCACTCGCCTTTATCCAGCCAAACGGCATTCACTGTCGGGCTCAGATCCAATCGGTGCTGAGTGTCAGCAGAAATACGATATTTTGTCATCAAACGCTTACTTAGAGGGCAAATCATCGCTCTTGAGGTGTCTTCTGAAATCACCTCAACCTCAGCGCTAACCGGAAATTCTGATTCTGGGTGCTGCTCCTGCCAGTGCTTAAAATCACGCAATAAAATCAGCTCACCAGCGCAATTTGAGCACGACTGACAAGCAAATAAATCATCGAAGTAAGAAGACTCTAGTCGTCCGGTTCCGCAAGATGGGCATTTCATAATAATTTACCTTTTGTTGATGAGTTTTAAACCTACAATTACTTTAGCATGAAATATTACATGTAACAATTCTTGACAAACTTACATGTAATAATTTATAGTCTCTTACATGACGAAAAAATCATCAGCAGAATACCAGCGAGAGTATCGCAAGAGATTGCGGGAGCAGGGCCTGGTCAAAAAAGAGGTTTGGGTGTTGCCAGAGAACGGCAAATCACTCGCAAGCATCGAGAAAGAACTACGCAAGCCAACGCAACGGTCTATGGCCTTAGAAACTGGAACAGGAGGAATTGATATGAATGCAACTTTAAATGCAACTAATGTTAACGATAAGTCGGCCCACAGATGGACGACCGAAAGCCTTTTTGGCGCACTCAAAGAGCGCCCCGCTTTCAATAACGATAGCTGCTCAATCGAAATAATTGACGGCATAGATTCAATCATAGTTGTATCTATGCACAACTATGGCGATTTACCCATTTTCGTCACCGCCGGTGGTGATCAAATCTTAGCCGAAGCCGTGTTGTTTTCACTCGATGAAGTAAAAGACACCGCCAAATTTAATGAATACGTATTACGAACACACAAGTATTTACCATTGTCGACCATCAGCCTCGAAACTGACATCACACATGGCGATTACTACTATATGTTCGGCGCCTTAAGCGCATCGTCCAGTGTTAATCAGGTTGTGGTGGAAATAGAAACCCTAGCTGAAAACACGATTCAAGCAACCGAGGCGTTTCAAACGTTTCTCAAAGAATAGCCCGCCTGTCTCAACTAACAATTTTAAGTAAACTAAATCGGAGTAAAAAATGAACATTTGGTCAAAAATGATTACCGCACTACGTGGCGGCGCAAACGAAGCCGGTGAAGCAATTGTCGATGCGCAAGCATTGCGAATTCTTGACCAAGAAATCAGAGACGCGTCAGAAGAATTAAACAAGTCTAAGGACGGCCTCGCTTCGTTAATAGCACAGCAAAAACTGGCTGAAGAGAAAGCCTCTTCACTAAAAACTGAGATCAAGAAGAACGAAGGCTTTATTCTTGCCGCGCTCGAGAAGAAAGACGAATCGCTAGCCGGCGAACTGGCCACACGAGTAGCCAACTTTGAGAACAGTCTTGAGAGCGAAGCCGAGGCGGCCAAAAACTTTAAAGAACAAGCTGAAACCTTGCGTAATTCAATCCGTACTGCTGAACATCAAATAAAGCAATTGAAGCAACAAACTGAAACTGTTAAGGCAACCGAAGCAGTGCAACGTGCCCAACAAGTGGTGGCTCAACGCCATAACGGCAGCAGCTCTAAGCTTAGAACAGCGGTGGATTCGCTTGATCGAATTCAAGAGAAGCAAAAGCTTGCATCCGCGAAGATGAGTGCCGCCGCTGAAATTGCCGCTGACTCAAACGAGACCTCGCTTGATCAAAAGCTACGCGACGCGGGCATTACTGGCAGCAGTAGCTCTGATGACGTTCTGGCTCGAATGAAGGCGAAGGCTAAAAAGAAGTAGTTTTGGGCTTTTGAGATATACGCGAGCCATCTCAAAACAAAAAACTAGCATAGCTTTCCAAACACTTGTTACTATCAACGCCGGGGTAGAACAAATCAAGCATCAGAACTTTAGTGCCGCGCTGCTTGGAAAGCTAGCGAAATAACAATAAGTGGTAGTAAGCCACTACTCAACAACAAATACGGAGTCGCCGATGTTCGCAATTTTTCTTCATGAGAGCATGAATCCATTTCACCAAACGGTAACGTCGTTTCCAACGGTGATCTATACGGTGCTGCTGATTGTTTGTTCGTTGTACTGGGTAGTAGCGGCATTAGGTTTGGTCGATCTTGAAATTTTGGATTTAGACATGGACGGTGACATTGATGCCGCTGATTCAGTCGAAGCTCAAAACGGCATAGCTGGGGTATTGCTCAAGCTTGGCCTCAACGGGGTGCCATTGACGATAGTACTGACTATCATTGCGATAATCGGTTGGATTGCTTGCTACTACGCAATCTATTTTGGCGGCGCATTAATCCCCAATTTTTGGCCGCTTGAACTCGCCTATGAATTAGTAATATTCGTCGCTGTAACTTACCTAACTATTTTGCTGACCGCACAGGTCATCAAGCCCATTCGCACTCTATTTCAAAAGCTCGAGCGCGACGAGACTAAGCATATCGTTGGCCAGGTTATCATCGTCAGGTCTGGCGTGGTAAACAAGGATCGTGGCGAAGGCTTGATGAATGATGGCGGTGCCGGTTTGCTATTGCAGATTCGGTCAACCGGTGAACAAGAGTTTGTAAAAGGCGACGAAGTGGTCGTGATAGAAGAAAACAAAGAAAGAAACTTATTTCGTGTAATTGCAAAATCTGAATTTAGCGATTAACACACAAAATTAATATTAACGATAAGAAGGAGTTAAATAATGGCTGATTTATCAGGGTATATGCCACTAATCATTGTCACCGCGTTGTTGCTATTTTTCATAACCGGCTTAGCGATGCTGCTGAAAAAGTTCTACAATAAAGTAGCTCAAGGAACCGCTTTGATCATAAATACCACACGATCAAAGCCCAAAGTGACCTTTACTGGTGGCTGGGTATTTCCGATTATCCATATGAAGGAATTGATGAAGATTTCATTGATTACTTTAGAGGTTGATCGGCGTGGAAAAGACGGCTTAATCTGTCAAGACAACATGCGTGCAGACATCACCGTTGCTTTCTATCTTCGAGTCAACGAGACAGAGGAAGATGTATTACGTGTGGCAAAAGCGGTGGGGACACAAAGAGCATCAGATACCCAAGCTGTGTACACATTATTTGCTGCGAAATTCTCAGAAGCACTGAAGACGGTCGGTAAGACATTAGAATTCGAACAGCTTTTCGAAGATCGTCAACGCTTTCGTGACGCGATTGTTGATGCAATTGGCAGCGACCTCAATGGCTACTCGCTTGAAGACGTAGCAATTGATTACCTAGAACAAACTCCAAAGTCTGCGCTTGATCCAAATAATATCTTGGATTCGCAAGGTATCAAAAAGATCACCGAGCTAACCGCAACGCAAAACATTCAAACCAACATCTTCGAGAAAGACGAAGAGCTGGCGATAACCAAAAAGAACGTAGAAGCGCGTGAGGCAATGTTAGAACTTGAGCGCCAACAAGCCGATGCCGAAGCCAAACAAGCACGTGAAGTAGCGACTGTTATTGCTCGTGAAGAAGCTGAGACGTTGAAAATTCAAGAAGAAGAACGTTTAAAATCAGAAACCGCCTCTATTGAAGTAATACGCGACTTAGCGATTCAAACTGAGAATCAACAACGTGAAATCGAAATTGCTAACGAAAATCGCCAGCGTGCGGTGGCAATTGAAACTGAGAAAGTAGAACGCACCAAACGTATGGAACGTGTTCACAGTGATCGCGAAGTTGAGCTAACCAGCATTGAAGCCGAGAAAGACATCGAGCGCGAAAAGAAAAACATCGCCGATATTATCCGCGAACGCGTCGTGGTCGATAAAAGTGTGGCGATAGAAGAAGAAAAAATTAACGAAGTACGTGAAGTCTCCGAAGCCGATCGCGCTAAGCAAGTGCAGGTTAAAGCGGCCGAGGGTGATGCCGAAGAGAAGAAGGTTCGCGAAGTTAAAGCCGCTGAAGCCTTAGAGCTCGCTGCTAAACATAAGGCGGTTGAAATCACCACCCTCGCCGAAGCCAACCTAGAAGCCTCTGAGAAAGACGCCGCAGCCAAAATTAAACTGGCTGAAGGTGTTCGCCACGAAGAAGCCGCGAGCGGCTTAGCCCAAGCCGAAGTGGTTCGCGCAACTGGCGAATCGGAAGCCAAGGTTGTTCGCGATAAAGGCCAAGCTGAAGCCGACGTGATTCGCGTAAAAGGTGAATCGGAAGCATCAGCCACCTTAAGCGTAGGCCGCTCAACAGCCGACATTACACTGGCTCAATTCAAAGCCGAAGCCGAAGGCTTAACCGAGAAGTTCGAAGCCATGAATGCAATGAGCGTTGACGCTCGCTCGCATGAAGAGTTCCGCATGACTCTAGAAACAGCCTTGAAAGAGAGCTTAGCCACGATCGATGCTGGTAAAGAAATCTCCAAAGAAAATGCCGAGGTTCTTGGCACCGCATTACGTGAAGCTAAGATCGATATTGTTGGCGGTGAAGAGCACTTCTTCGATACTTTTGCCAAGTCACTATCAATGGGTAAGGCGATTGACGGACTAGCCAATAAGAGTGACACCATTCAGTCATTGCTAGGTCAAATTTCTAACTTTATGCCAAAGCCCGAAAACGACCCAAAATAGGCTGCTCGAAAGCGAGACACCGCAGTAGCTGTAGTCACTGCGGTGTATTTTGCTTAAACACTTGCCGAACCCTAATCGCTTTGCCCTAGACCCTTTACTAGACCCTTTAGTTGATCTAAACGCATTGCCCAATTGATTGCCAAGGACAGAGAAAATATGCCACAAGACGAAAAGCAAATAGTCGACTCCGCGGTCGCTGAAGCCGGTGCCTACGATGTCATTCGCAAACGTTTAGACGAGCAAGGAACTCGGCTAAAGAAACTTGCGCAAACACTCAATGAAGCTCGCTTAGCCGAATTTGGCGGCGTGCAAATGCAGGCCATTGGTCGCACCCGTATTCGCACCGAAAATAACTGCGTGCCACGCGACATAGTGCAAGTTGGCAATACCATGCTGTTTGGCTATAACGTATTCATTGGACTAAAAAAGGAAACTAAGATCGATGACGTATTTGCCGCATTAGAACTGATTGAAAACAACGACAGCTTCGAATTAAAGCCTGTCGACCTAAGCACCACTTTTCTAAGCGACTCACGTTTTCAAGGTGACTTTGATGAGCTATACCGATATTACAAAGAAGCCCGCTTAGTTAAGCTGACAACTAAAGACGGCAAGTTGCTAGCTGGCTTCCAAGTTGGTGAGCGGGCCAATGATTTGCGCGTTTTTCGCTGGTCAATCTCAGCTGATGGCAACGACATTAGCTATATCGATAATCGCGGTGAACGAGATATTCAACTCCCCGATCAATACGATTTTGAATGGACTGAATGCAAACGCGACAATTTTGTCCATGGCAAGCATCCTCATGTAAATATCGCCGATAAGGTTTTTGTAGAAACGATTGGTGGCGACCTCACGATAAAGATCGAAGACAACACCGAAGATGGCTTGGGCATCTATTCTGAACCAGTAGACGAAGCCAACCAATCGCTTGACGATGCTGATATATCGTATGCCTTAGTCGGTGATTTAGTACTATTGGCAATCAAGCCTTATAAAGAAGAAACGACCCGTTATTTAGTTTTTAATACCCTAACCGAAGATGTGCATCGCATTGATGCCATCGGCCAGTCGTGTGTTCAGCTGCCTGAAGACCACGGCATTATTTTCCCTGGCGGCGTGTACCTACAAACAGGGGAAACTAAACTATTCCCTGATCAAGTAAGCGGCCTAGTTTTCAAACGCACCATTCGCTCGCCCAATGGCGAAGACGTGTTATACGTTTTCTACGAGCCAATCGAGGGGCGCTTTGCTCTTTTCAGCTATAACTTAATTACCAAGGGGCTGCAAAACCCGATCTACAGCAATGGCTATGCATTGCGTAACGACGGCAAGCTAGTAATATTTTCAGCCGAGCATGAGCCAACACGAGTACACCCCATGCAAGTTTGGCAAACTTCGTACATCAGCACTGAGTATGCCAGCCAACAACCTGAAAGCACGACCGAGCTGGGCAAAATTGGTAACTCCGAATTGGTTCGTGGTGTTTCTGACCTCTACTCAATTCAAACACAAATCGCCAACAAAGAAGTATCGATGCGCCATTATGAAGAACTAAATGGCGCGGCAAAAAGAGTATTCGATACGCATTACTGGCTAGACAACTCCAGTCACGATGCAATAGCGGCAACACTGCGCGAGGTATCGGCAACCGCCGAGCTGGTGATCGACGAATTTGAGAAAGTTCAGAGCATTCAACAGCAGTCAACCCAGTCACTTAGCGACGCCAAATCTCAGCAACGTAAATTGCTCGGCGCTATCTCGACGACTACCTGGGAAAACGCCGCTCAATTTGTTGCCTCGATCTCTAAAATTCGCAAACAACGCGGACACATAGCGACGATCAAAAGCTACCGTTATATTAATCTCGAAGAGCTTACCGAACTAGATGACGAATTGGTCTCGACTGAAGCCGACTTAGGCGCGCGAACAGTTGAATTCTTAGCCGACGAAAATGCATTAGACTCATACTCGCAACAAACCAGTGAGGTCACCGAGGCGATTGAGCAAGCGACCACCGATGCTGAGATACGCCCATTACTGGAGAGTATCGTCGAGACAACCTCTCAGCTGGATTTATTGTCTGAGTTAATCACCACACTAAAGATTGACGACACCACCATTCGAACTCGCATAGTCGACACCATCTCGGAAGTCTATGCCAAGCTAAATCAAACTAAAGCGCGCGGCACACAAAAGCAAAAAGGCTTAGGATCAGAAGAAGCTATTGCGCAATTTTCAGCCCAATTCAAGCTGTTCTCGCAAAGCATCACCAATGCCTTAGGCGTTGCTAACACGCCCGATAAGTGTGATGAACAACTGGCCAAACTGCTGGTTCAATTGGAAGACTTAGAAAGCCAATTCAGTGACTATGATCAGTTCTTAAGCGACATTATGGACAAGCGTGAGGCGATTTACGAATCGTTTGAAGCGCACAAACAAAGCTTAATGGAAGCGCGCCAGCGTCGCGCGCAAACCTTAACAGACTCAGCTGATCGAATTCTGAAAAGCATTGAAAAACGCTCACTAAAATTAAAAGACAGCGACGAGCTAAACACCTACTTCGCCTCGGACACCTTAGTTTTAAAAACTAATGAGTTGATCCAACAACTGCGCGACTTAGATTCTGAAGTAGCCGCCGATGATGTGCACTCGCGCTTCAAAGCGTTAAGAGAACAGTCGGTCCGCTCACTAAGGGATAAAAACGACATCTACGAAGATGGCGGCAAAGTCATCAAGCTTGGACCCAAACACAAGTTCAGCGTTAATCAGCAAGAGTTAGATCTGACGATTATTCCGCGTAATGACGAGTTGTTCTTTCATCTAATCGGCACCGACTACTACGAGCCAGTCAACGACCAGACGCTGCAACAGTCACAGCAGTATTGGTCAATGTCATTGGAATCTGAGACGCCTGAACTGTATCGGGCAGAATACCTAGCCTACTTGGTCATCACCGCGGCACAGCAAGAGCGTGACGAGCTAAGCATGGCGACCCTAAAAAGCGCCGCTAAAGAAATCGACGTACTAACCAAGCTGGTTCGTGACTTTTCAACGCCGTACTACAAACATGGCTATCAGAAAGGCATTCATGACAGTGATGCCGCTCTGATTATCCAAGCCGCTCTGCCAGTAATGGCTTCTGCTGAGCTATTAATGTTCGGGCCTTTTGCGCGCGGTTTAGCATCTCTCTTCTGGGCCAACTTGAATGATTCAAAGGTTAAAGACAGTTGGCAACAGCGTGCCACCTCGGCGGTCACCTTAAATAGGCTATTCGCCGATAATAAAGCCGAAGCCTTGCTAGCCAGCGAAATCGCTGAACACATAACCGCCTTCATCGAACACTACCCAATTACCGCAGACCCGCAGAGTGTGAGTAGATCAGCCCACTATTTGCTAGAGCAGCTGGCAAGCAATGCCACACAGTTTAGTCAAAGCAAATACGCTCGTGATTTAGTCGCCGACTTTAACCGAGCTCTGGACGACAAGTCGCGCCAGCAGTTCACCTCGTCGCTAGAGGCTCTGGGCGCACAACCAGATCAACAATGGGCATTGGCGCACGCATGGTTAACTGCGGTAGTAGAGCGCAAAGAGTTAGGCCCCTTAAAACGTTACATCCCGGAAGCGGCGGCGAATTTAATCGGCGGTGTTGAGCTAAGCGCCAACGATGCCAAACTAGAACTAAGTATTGGCAGCTTACTCGGCGAGCATATTAAAATCACCAGCCAGACTCTTAATTTTAGTTTGGATGAATACTGGCAACGTATGCAACGCCATGAAAACAAAACACTGCCCGAATACCATCACTATTTAGAGTTACGCTCGAACACCATGAAGCAAGAGCGTAGCCAATTGAAGCTAGAATCATTCAAGGCTAAACCGCTTAGTTCCTTTGTTCGAAACCGCTTGGTCAACGAGTCTTACTTGCCACTCATTGGCGACAACTTAGCCAAGCAAATGGGCACCGTCGGCGAAAATAAGCGTACCGACCTGATGGGCTTGTTGATGATGATCTCACCGCCTGGCTACGGTAAAACCACCTTGATGGAATACGTCGCCAATCGTCTCGGCTTAATCTTCATGAAGATCAACTGCCCCGCCCTAGGTCATGATGTAACCTCATTAGACCCAGAGCAAGCACCCAACTCGACCGCTCGCCAAGAGCTTGAGAAGATCAATTTGAGCTTTGAGATGGGCAATAATGTGATGCTCTACCTTGATGATATTCAGCATACTCACCCGGAATTTTTGCAAAAATATATCTCACTTTGTGATGGTACTCGTCGTATTGAAGGCGTGTGGCGTGGCAAAACGAAAACCTATGATATGCGCGGCAAGAAGTTTTGTGTCGTCATGGCCGGTAACCCATACACCGAGTCTGGCGAAGTTTTCAAAGTTCCAGACATGCTGGCTAACCGCGCAGATATTTATAACCTCGGTGACATTTTAGGCGGCATGGAAGAGATATTTGCCCTTAGCTATGTTGAAAACTCACTGACCTCGAACCCAGTACTGGCGCCGCTTGCGACTCGTGAGATGCAAGATGTTTATCACCTAGTGGCAATGGCGCAAGGTGAGAACGTGGCAACTACCGAACTCAGTCATCAATACAGCGCCGCTGAATTAAACGAAATAACCAGCGTGCTGCAAAAGATGTTTGTGATTCAAGAGCTGATTCTAAAAGTGAATCAACAATACATTGCATCGGCTGCACAAGCTGATAGATATCGCACCGAACCACCGTTTAAATTGCAAGGCAGCTATCGCAACATGAACAAGATGGCTGAAAAAATCTCATCGGTGATGAACCAAGAAGAGCTGATGCAATTAATCGAAGACCACTATCAAGGTGAGTCTCAGCTACTAACCAATGGTACCGAAGAAAACTTACTGAAACTGGCCGAACTTCGCGGCAACATGAGTGAACCGCAAAAAGCACGCTGGGCGCAAATCAAAGACGACTTCTCACGCAGCAAAGCAATGGGCGGTGAAGACGCCGATGGTAGCGTTAAAATTGCCAATCAGATGATCAACTTAGTCGAGCAAATAAAAACTATTAAGACCTCAGTTGAAGGTTCTTCAGTTGCTGCCAGAGAACGACTAGAAGATCAAAACCAATTCGAAATAAAGCTGGCTAGGTCTCAACGCAAAAACCAAGCCGAGAACCTAGAGGCTTTGTTAGCGGCACTGCAAAAGATTAGTGACTCTGTCGGCCAGCCCTCTGACACCGTGGTAGAAATTATCAATCAACCATCGTCCAAGATCGGCGATACCCTAGAAGTGTTAGCCAAGTCAATGGAGCACAGCATTAAGCCATTAATTCTCAGTATGGAGAAAAAAATGGACATTGATTTACGCACACTGGAAAACATCCAAGAACTAGGTAATCGTATAGATGCGATCAAAATAGCCGCCGCTAAAACTACTCGCACTATCGAAAAAACCAGCTCAAAGAAACGTAGTAAAAAAGTCGATACCGATAAAGATAGCTCTGACAGTAAACGCTTCTAACATTAAGGTAAAATAAGTTCATGCAATTAAGCATCACAGATCCAGCGTTTCTCTTTCCGGGGATTTCACTACTATTCTTAGCCTATACCAATCGCTACTTAGCCTTAGCCAGTATTGTTCGGTCATTAAATCAGAGCTTCGATGACCTAGATGGGGAAAACCGAGTGCAGCAGATCGAATCAATTCATCTACGAATCTTGCTGATCAAATACATGCAGGCATTTGGAGTCGTGGCGTTTTTATTCTGCATTTTTTCCATGCTAGCGTTAATCTCTAGCCAGCAGCATTACGGTGAGGTTTTATTTGTCGCGAGTCTCGCGTCGATGACTATCTCACTACTACTGTCGCTGACTGAAGTGCTAAAATCTGGGCAGTCTTTGAAGTTGGAGCTTGATAGAACGCATGTGCGAAAACGTAAGTAGTGTTTTTCGTAACCACGAAATACCCAAGCAACATACATCTAAACCTAGGCCACGCCACGCCAGACCTGATTTATAAAAATGATACACGTAGTTCTGATAATATCGAAGGCAAAGGACAGGAAGATTTTGAAGGTCTAGTCATTCAATACGGAAGTGAAAGCTACCTTTCATGGTTTAGAATTTTGAATTTTCTTAATTTACGTTGATACGGTCCATGGTTTGATATCAGCTCGTCTTACTAATTAATAGTGATAATCATTTCAGAGACTTGAGCACCCTTCAGTAAAACTTAAATTTGAAGTGCTGACGTTTAGCTGTTAGATTTAACGGCTATCGTCGGAGGCATTACCGCATGATACTTTCCAGTCGATAGCATAAAAAGATTGATAGTGTTATGGGGGTGTAGTTTGTAACTAATATTGTTAAATAAGACTACATTGCGGTAATAATGTTAAATATAAAATGAGCTATTCTATAGTTTATTGATCGTCGTGTGGGAATTAGGGGAATATATGATGGATAGCAAGGGTGTTGCGCTGTATTTGGTCAAGACTACTAGGTTGGGCATTTAGTTGGGTTTGAAACTAGAGAGTAAAAGTAGAAACGTCGGATGGTATGAAACTAGGCCGTCTGAAACTGTTGTTATTTTTATTCATGGCGTTTTTTCTAATTCTGAAAAATGCTGGACCGCGAGTGGAGATATATTTTGGCCAGAGTTATTGGCAAATGATCCTCGAATTAAATGCCCAAGAATTTTTTTAGCTGAGTTTTATACCTCCTATAGTTCGGGCGACTACGGAATTGAAGAGTGTGCAAAAGAAGTTTACGGCCAGTTAAACCGTGTTGACTCCAATCTAAACGAATCTCCTCTTTCATTTCCCAAAATAGTGTTTGTAGCACATAGTACTGGCGGGATTGTTGCAAGATATATTCTAGACCAGTACCGCGAATCTTTTGTTGGAAAAGATGTAGGGTTATGCCTATATGCGTCACCATCATATGGTTCTAAGTTAGCTAATTTACTCGGCATTATTGGAAGGTTCGCTGGGCATAAGTTGGCACGAGAGCTTAAATGGGGAAGTGATATATTAGTGAATCTTGAAAGTCGATTTGTCCAGCTAGTTCATAGTGACCGGATGAAGCTTGTTGGATTAGAAGCTATCGAAAATAATGCGCCTTTAAGTATACCAATATTGAGGACACGAGTCGTTGAAAGTACTTCTGCTGCTAGATACTTTGGAAATAGAAAAATAGTACCCAACACAGATCATAGCTCTATCGTAAAGCCTGTAGATCATTCCTCGGTATCACATCAACTTCTTATTGATTTTCTTTTAAATGAAAAGTTATTAACTACTAATAGCAATTTAAAACAGATTAAGTACCCTTCTTTATTTGATCGCTATCAGACTAAATTCGAAGATTTTTATTTAAGTCGAGATGCTGATGGAGAGCTCAGCAGTCTATTTAACCAATATAGCTTGTGGGTGAGTGGACCTCCTGGTTTTGGTAAAACAGTCGCGTTAACAAGGGTTATTGAATTAGGAGATCATTACGTTCGCTATATTTCTCTAGCCGCTTGCGTAGGCTCGCCAGCTAGATATTTAATGTTAGTGATCAACTCAGAGCTAAGTAAAATTGCTGTCGACGATAGTTTACCTATTAATGATTGCCTTCGAAATACTGCTGAAATCATAAGCGCTGAATGTAAACGGATGCCTTTTTGTTTATTTATAGAAGAGATTCCAATTGCGGATGAGGAGGAATTTTCCACCTTCGTCGAACTTATTTTTGCATTACTTAACATATTAAATAGTTGTGATAATTTTAAGTTGATTTTATCTTCTATATTCCACCCTGATCGCGTTCCGCCTGAACTCGAAAAAAATTATGAAAGAATGCAGATATTGAAATGGTTGCCTTGGGATGATGAAGATTTTGAAAAATTGGCAGATATACTAACTTTAGATACAGGTATAGAGCTTGATGCAGAGCTTCTCTCTGGTGAGCTTGAAAACAATCCACGGCAGCTAAAGCAATTGTTTAGGGATAAGCTTAGGAATAGGTCAGAACGAAAGAGTCCATTATGAAAAGAAAACTTGCACCCAATACTATCGTGCCTCAATCGCTTTACGTTGAGCGTAAGGCGGACAAGCAAATAGCAGAGCTGATCTCAGATATGGGCCGACCTGGTTATGTTCTTGTTGCTCGTCAGATGGGGAAGACAAACCTCTTGATCGCAGCCAAGAGAAATCTAGAAAGTGATCAAGACATTTTCGCCTACGTTGATTTATCAAATAGGTTTGAGACAGAAAGAGAGTGTTTCAGAAGTATTATCGATAAAATTCTGGATGGCAGAGAAGAAAGCCTTGGCACTTTAGACTCTGTAATCACTAAAAGTAGAATCGCTGAGGACCGTGCTCCGCATATAGAACACGCTCGAGAGTTGCGAGCTATTTTGAACGCAATTAGCGGTAAGCTTGTTATTATTCTTGATGAAATTGACTCCCTAACTGCTGCAGACTATTCAGATAAAATTTTTGCGTTAATTAGAAGTATTTACTTTGAAAGGGTGAATCACCAAGAGCTAGAAAGGTTGACATATATCATTTCTGGCGTAGCTGAACCAACAGAAATAATTAAGGACAAATCGATTTCTCCTTTCAATATTGGTCAAAAAATACTTCTCGGTGATTTTACAAAATCTGAATATCGTAATTTCTTGAACTCGGCTTCGTTGTGTTTGGGTGAAGACGTCGCGGACAGAATTTTCTACTGGGCAAATGGTAACCCTAGATTGACATGGGAAATATGTTCTTCTGTAGAGGAACGGTTAATAGACGGTGAACTTGAAAGTACCGAAATGGTAGATAGGCTTGTTAAAGACCTATACTTTAATAAGTTTGACAGGCCACCAGTCGATCATATTCGAGCGTTAGTAAAGGCTGATAAAGAAATTAGAAAAGCATTGGTTTCGATACACTATGACAAGGGGGATACACTAACCGATGAGATTAAAAATAGGCTGTATCTTTCGGGCATACTAGGAACAAGCTACGAGTATGGCGATGTTGTGATAAAGAATAGAGTTATAGAGGAATGTCTAAATGAGCGATGGCTATCTGAAATAGAGGAACAAACAACCGATTCTCTTCAACAAGGTGTTGAGTTTATTAAAAACGGAAATTATGAGAAAGCCAGTGAGGTTTTCTATGACATGTATGTTGATGAAAACAAAATCGATGGGAAGAACTCCTTAGCGATCACAGACTACCTCTCTCTATCTTATTTTCATACAGCGAACTATCCAGGAGTAGTTAGCTGTTTAGAGGATGGTCGCTACGATAAGAAAGGTCAATTTGATCGCTATATTGACCAATCATATAGGCTGGGTGTTTCTTATAGCTTTATAGATCAGAAAGAGAAAGCGTTGAAGGTCTTTGAAGAAATAGTCGATGAACAACCAGAAAATAAATACTACGAATCTTTAATTAGCTCTGCGATGATTTTATCCTCGTATGACGACTCTGAATCACAAAAAAAGTCGTTATTGCATTGTCAAATAATACTCGATGATGTTGCTTCTGGCTTAAATTTAAGAAATGAAGTGATAGCTCTCACGCATTATAACTTAGCAGTTATAAACCAGACTCAATCCAAGGGCACAGCAGTTTTACAGTATATTGAAGCTTCTAGAGCAGGAGATAATGCGCAAAAAATCACACCGTTAGTAGAGGCATTTAAGATTGAGCCGAGTAAAGCAAGTTCTTTCATTAATGAAATAGTTGAAATTTTGATGTCTGGAGACATTAAGCTTGATACATATAATGTTCATGCATTAAGTTTCACTAAGGTAAAACTTTTTGAGCTCCTCAGTATTCTTTCTGATTGTGGTCTGGACGACGAGATAGAAAAAGTGATCACCGTCATTGGAGAGTTTTGTTTAAACTCCAAACATGAAATGTCGAGGCTCCTATTTGATTTAGGTCATTTATGTCTTTCGGGGAAAAGGAAAGAGCATGCGTTATATTATTTTAAAAAATCGGTATCGCAACCACGAGAGTTAAGTACTCCCGAAGCAATATTCGACTCGAATAAATATCTAGCTGTTTTTGATGACAGTCAAGTAGATGCATTGAATTTGTATCTTAAAGGTTTTCAAAACTACGTTCAGGTTCCAAGCATTGTTGATGTGTTGTTATTTGAGCGAAAAGTTACGCAGTGCGTTACTAGCGGTGATACGGGTAAAGCGATCAAGTACTGCGACCTTATTATTAAGTCTGGTGGTACTTTTTCGGGTTTTTCTAGAGAAACGTTATTGCCTATTTTTTATTGGAGAATGATCCTTGATAAGGAGGAATACCAGAAACATCAATACGCAGATTTAATTATTAGTACTTTAGCCGAGAGCGAAGGAAAAAAAGACGATAAAAATTATTTCACTGCAAGTCATGAAAGTTATAAAAAGGCAGCGATGGAAATAGTGAATATTGCCTCGAAAGTAGAGACTTATGTGAGAGCGGAAAGGAAGTATGGAAGGAACGATATTGTAACTGTTACATATCTTGACGGGCGGTCTGAAAATAAAAAATATAAACTTGTATCAGAAAGTATTAGTCAAGGGCTCTGCTCTCTAAGCGACCCTTCATAAAATACCTTAATTGATGTCTGGTATGTTTTGCAGAGTGGGACGACCTCAAAGCTAAACTTTAAGTGGAAGCTGAGCCTTATTTACTATGCGAAGCTCCAATAAAATTAAATTGACGCCAAGCTTCATAAGCAACGATAGCTACCGAGTTTGATAGGTTCAAACTGCGGTTATTAGGTTGCATCGGTATAAGTAATCGATTGTCTTTTGGCACAGAATCCATCACTTCGGTTGGAAGCCCCTCGGTTTCTGAGCCAAAAAGTAATACGTCGTTATTCTCAAATTTAATATCGGTATAGTTTTTAGTCCCTTTTGTTGTAATAGCAAATATACGTTTCGGAATTTCTGATTCTAGAAATGCCTTGTAGTCCTTGTGACGAGTTACTTTAGATATATCATGGTAATCCAGTCCCGCTCGACGCAGTTGCTTCTCCTCAAAATCGAACCCCAGCGGCTCAATCAGGTGTAATTGAAAGCCTACATTTGCAGACAACCTGATGACATTACCTGTATTAGGAGGTATCTTTGGATTATGGAGAACAACGTGAATCATTTTTAGTAGTTATGGTGATATTTAACTGACGCTAGAATACACGAATAAATTAAAATTTCTTTAGGGAAATATTTTTAGCATTAAAAGAGAAGTTTTATCTCTTTTTATTTTTATAAAACAAAGACTTAGATTTTCGATACTAAATTTTTAGAGCGACAGCTAGGCTTTGAAGGCGCAACTAAATAGCTGCGACCGACTAACCGGTTGCCCTTTCTTTTGAAGCTTTAGCCAGTAATAGAGCACCAGTCAAACCACTCTGATCGCCCAACGATGGCAGCACAATAAGCTTTTCGATGCCACCAACTCGGCTATCGATAGGCAGATAACCCGCTAGGCGCTTTTCAGTTTCGCTGCGAATTTTACCCAGCAGGCCGTCAACGCCCATGACCCCACCGCCAATAATAATAAGCTCGGTCGACAGAATTGTTAGTAAATTAACGCACATATCAGCGAGATTTACCGCCACCTCATCCCAGATTGCATCATCCGCATCAATAAGCTGAGGGTCACGGCCGGCTCTTTTTGCAATGGCGGGTCCGCAAACTAAGCCTTCCAAGCAATTGCCATGAAACGGGCAGCTTCCGGCTACGCCATTGCTTGGAATTCTCATGTGTCCAATTTCAGGGTGCATAAACCCGCTTACCAAATCACCGTTAACTATGATGCCTCCGCCAAGGCCGGTGCCGACAGTCACATAGACAGCATTACTAAACCCTTGGGCGGCACCATAGGCCGCTTCGGCTAGCAATGCTCCATTGACGTCGGTGGTTATTGATACTGGTACTGATAATGCATCAGCTAAGTGCTTTCGAAGCGCGAATTCACTCCAACCAACCTTAGGCGTTTTCAGGAATGTGCCATACGAGTCTGATTGAGGGTCTATATCGATTGGCCCAAACGACGCGACGCCGATTGAAGTAAGCTCGCCATATTCAGCCACACAAGCTTCAAAAAGATCGGTTATTTCTTTAAGGTTTGTTTCGGGATCTCGGGTAGGTATACGCTTTGTAACAATAAAATTTGTCGGGTCAGTTGCGACACCACAGACAATTTTAGTACCGCCTACCTCTATCGCGCCAAACAGTGGATGCTTCATCATCGGTATTTTTATAAGTTTATGGTGAACGTTTTAGACAAGCTAAGTGGCCTGTCAGCCGCTTCGGTATAAGGAGAAATGCAGTGCAACTCACCGGCCACAAAATCAGTACTTAATACCGTCATGCCGAACATGTGTTGGGCACCTAAACCAGTAGAGCTGCCACTATCAAAATGTGCTTCCCAAGGGCCGTCTAAAGAGCTTGATTGATATAACCTGATTTGTTTATTAACGTCCGAGTCGGGCTGGCCTTCAAAGGTGCGATTGCAGGTAGCAATGATCAAATAGAACCGTTCATGTACATCGTCGTAGATGACTTTGGGCAACTCAAGTTGTGTAAAGTTATTTCCATCGGGCATTAAAACCGGCGGGTACAAGTAATCGATTTCGAACCCGTTATCGCTGCGATTTAATTTGGCATGCCCCAAAGCTGGTGTGTGGCTTGCGCTCTTCGCACACCAGAACATGTGCAGCTCTTGATCATGCACGATAATGAACGGGTCGCGCCAAGCCAGTATCGGGCCACCCTCTTCGCCATCGCGATGGCCGAGTTGCTCGCGCTCAGCGATATAGTAGCCTTTAGTGGTAATAGCCTGCCAGTGCTCTTCTGGTGATGAAATAAGCTGTATCGAATCGGCATCAATAGCATAGCCATCGTGACTAATGGCGAGGCCCATTGATTGAAGAAATTGTTGCGGTTCAGCACTCGCTTTAAGCCCGGTGAACGCGACCAACTTAGTGTCGTCTTCGAGCCGCGTTATCGAGCTACTCCAAATCGACTTTGAATCAAAGTCATTATGCTCAGGCCGAGATGCTTGAAAATTACCTTGGTCTAACCAACTATCACCATTGTCATCAGAGACAAAATGTCGTACATGAAATGGCACACCATTTCGTTTTGTCGGGTCGAGTAATTGCCCATGCCCATCAAACCGAGCAACGGCGAGGCAATACAGATGTAAGGTCTGGTCTTGCTGATAGGACCAAGCATCCCATAAATAGTAATCTGGGTGGTCTATGCCATCAGTAAAAATGTGGCTAGACGTATTTTGTAAAGTTACAGTCATAAGAATCAAGCCAACGCTTTATATTCACTTTGCTCAAGTTCGAGCAAGCGTTGTCTGGTCGGGTCTTTAACAAGGTTGTATAAGAAACCAGCAAACAGAACCAGCGAGAAACCAGTTGCGACAATAAATCCATAGACGGCTTGACCGCCATTGGCATCACTGACAATACCCATAATTAACGGGCCACAGGCAGCACCCAGTGCGGTGAAGAACAAGATCACACCGGCCGCAGCTCCGTGCTTGTTTTTTTCAAAGCAGCTAATGCCTTTAGAATTTAAGGTAGGATAAATTGCCGACATAAAAAGGCCGGACAGCGGTAATAAATAAACCGCCCAATCTCGACCTGCGACAACACTAATAACAAAGCAAACGGCGATAGCGCCACTTAATATGACCATCACCATAGACCAATTGAAACGCGCCATCGCCCACATTCCGATAAAACGCCCGGCGGCACGCAACACAAAAAAGATGGTCAGCGCGTAAGTGGCAAGCAGTAAAGCACTGCCGTCGTAGCCGATCAAATAGGTTGGCATCCAAACATAAATAGCACTTTCAGTTGCGACGTAAAGAAAAGCACCAATAGAAAAACTAAGCGCAAAGCGGTCTTTAGTCATCGCTAGAGTGCGTTTAAAATTAATCGGTTCTATCGTTTTCTGCATTGTTTCTGGATATTTCACCCGCGAAGCGATGATAATAATCACCACGCAAAGAACCGCGGCCGAAACATATAGCCATTTCCATTCGAGCCCCTGCGTTAGCAGGTAAGTGACTATCAGCGGCCCAATGATTGCACCAACACCAAAAAAACCTTCAGCGCCATTCATAATCGAGGTGTGTTCACGAGTCGAGCTAGTGATGTCACCAATTAGCGCTAGCGCGGCCGTTTTAAACACGCCGATGGCCAAACCAGACAACACCATTAAGGTCAGGTAGAAGGCGAAAGAGCTGCCGACAATAAATAGAAATGAATTAGCGGCAAATAAACTAAGACCTAGAATAATGGTCTTTTTGCGCCCGAGCTTGTCGGCCAGATGGCCAAGAAACATTCCCGATATTGCAATCGCCATCATCGGCCCGTAATGCAAAAGCCCAGCCGCAGTTAAGCTTAAATCAAACTGTTTCATTACCTCTGGAATGATCACACCAACCGCATCTGTGGTCATTGCGAACATCATGAACATTAGATAGGTTAAGTATCGAACCGTTCTCAGGTTACTTCCGTGCACAACATTAGTCATTTACGCTTCTCCCGCAATTCTTATAAAAATAGTAGTTCGCCAATAAGCTTAAGTTTACCGATAGACTAGCCAAGCTTGAATTAGTACTGATTTACCAATTCAAGCCCAGTTCTATCTAAAACCCGGCTCTAATCAGGCGATGGTAATTAGAAGTTATAGCGAATTGTTGCAGAGGTTGTTCTACCGTTAATAGGGCGAATTCTGACAAAACTACCAGGTGTTGCTGAGCCTTCTTCACCCTCAGTAAAACCTTCTTCATCAAACATATTATTCGAGTTAATGCTCAAACTTAGTTGATCGTTAAACGAGTAGTTGAAGAACAAGTTTGCCGTGACGTAGCTGTCAAACTTGAGGTCGTTATTATCCTGTACAAAGACTTCGTCAGTACCAACAAAGTTGACGCCCAGATTCCATTTGTCGGTTGAATATTGAGGCGTGATATTAAAAATATAGTCGGCTTGACGTCGTGGCGTATTGCCCGCGTTGCTGCCACTGGTCACTTCCGAATCGGTTAGTGTAACGCTGCCCTTTAAGGCAAAGCCATTATTAAAATCATAGTCTCCCTCAAACTCAAACCCTGAGGCCTCGAAGGTATTACCGCGTAAGGTTTGTGAAGTTACTTCAAACTGTCGTGATTCTGCTGTGTCCGCATCGAAATAAGTAACATACAACGCTGCATTATCACCAAGGTACTTAAAACCAATCTCGGTTTGCTCAACAGTGCTAAATGCCGATTCGTTTAGAATACTGCCATCGATGTTTAAACTGCCGGTAACTCGATCCGGTGATGAAATGCTGCCGCCTTCTGAGATATTAGCAAACAATGCCATATTGTCATTCAAGGCGTAGTTGATACCAACAGACCAGGAGTCAAAGTCGGTATTGTAATCAGCCCGTCGCGCTGCACCTAGCGTAGGCACGGCTTGTTCATTCCCAGCGATCGTTCCATCACCGTTAACGTCTAGCGCTACTAAAACCGTATTTTCTTGGAATGTGCCGCTAACATCATAGTCATCATTACGATAGCTGGCGTCCCAACTTATGTTCTCGCCGATATCCCCGGAAAGGGAAATGTAAGGCGCTGTTCCGTCAATCTCAAAGTCGTATGCACGGGTACAACAATTACCAAATGCTGGGTTACCGTACAACACACCGCCAATTGAATCACCTTGATCGAAAACACTCAGGTTGCCATCAAGACGGCGGTAATATTGGTTAAAGTTCCAAGTGGTGCTGATATCTTGATTGGCAAAAGAAACTCCGGCTTTTACTAGAACCGAACCGAAATCACCAGTCAGGCTTAGGTCTGCAAAGTCATTGCCGGTGTCATTAACTTGGGTATCAAAATAAACGATCTCAACTGATGGGCCAGCGGCACCATCTACAAAGGTATTAGCCGGAAACGGCGATGCGAAGTTACCTTCAATTGAGGCGGTTCGATATTTAACCGCGGCGGTAAGATAGTCGGTAAACTGATAATCAGCCGCAATCGCAATTGAGGTCATTTCGGCTTCAAAGCCGTCACCATTGATCGCGTCTATACCATTACGGCGAGGTGCAAAATCGGTGGTATTTAAAAACAGGGTGCCGTCGCCAAAATTAGTGCCCAGTTCAGAGAAGCCCGAGCCGGTAGCGCGTGCAGGAATCGGTAAATAGGTAGGCACTTCATCGTCTAAATGCTTGAGATGAACTCGCACCGAGCCTTTATCAAAGTTTTTAGCAATCGTCGCCTTAACTTGAAAGCCCTCTTCTACATTATCGTCGGCTTCGCGTGGGCCCTCGCCCGAACGATAAAAGCCGCCTACATGGTAAGTCCAGTCGCCACCTAATATATTTAGCCCTAAGTCACCGCCATTTTCAAAATCTAAGCGAAGCGTGTCGTAGTCTAGCCCAGCGGTTACACCAATCGAGCCGCCAGCGTCTTCGCCCGTTTTTGAGATGAAATTGATGATTCCACCGGGTGCATTGGCCGCCTGTGTTGATGATGAACCACCACGAATAGACTGAATACTTGATACCGTTGTATCAAAACGAAGCCAGCTATCAGCGGTGGCAAATGCCGTATCACCAACCAACATCACCGGAAAACCATCTTCTTGCAATGAAAGGTAACGGGCGCCGCCTGAACTAATTGGCAGACCACGAACTTTAATATTTGCGTTAGCATCGCCCGAAGATGATTCCGCTTGTATGCCAGGTATGTTGCGAAAAATTTCAGCGGTGGAGCGCGCCGCAAAGTCGACGATGTCGTCGGCTGGCAAGGCTGTCACTGACATTGTTGATTCAAATTTCGTTGTTGGCTTAGCAATACCGGTGACGATAACTTCTTCGATAACGCTATCGGCTTGTTGTGCATAAGATATTGGCGAAATTACACTAACAACACAAAGCGCTATGGCGCTCAGTTTAAATTTATTTCGGTTAAGCATGATGCTGGTCTCCTCCAGTAATGTTTATATCAACCGCAACAGATAAATCGCTTGGTTGTTATAGCCCTAGTTAGAACCTAAGCTATAACCTTAGTCAGAATTCTAGTTATGACAACTTAAAGCTTAGCCTTATTTTAAATTATAGTTTTAAGGCCATTTTCTGTTTGCGTCTTATTCATGACTTACACCACCCTCATGTCGCTTATTTATATTTTCTACGGCAGTAGTGTAAGCCAGCTTCCAAACAATACAACCGATTGTATTCTTATGCAACCGGTTGTATTGCAGAATTTTCAAGAAAAAGCGTATTATCAGCGGAGTCGGCTCTTATAGTCAGAGTCAGCCCTTAGATAAGTGGTGGCGCTAAAACGAGGTTACTATTCGTGTTCTCGACAAACTCAGAACAGGGACAACTCTTTTGTGTGATCAGGTTCCTTAGTAACTCTAAGTTCTGTTAGACTTTTTAGAGAATTGGAAAATCAAGCTATTACGCTAAAATGTCTACTCAAGATTATTTAACAAAAAATATTACGCTATGAAAATGTCGGATTTGGCTCGTATTGCCGGTGTGTCGAAGTCGACAGTTTCGCGTGCGCTCGCGGATAGTGACCGAGTTACTAAAGAAACTCGTGAGCGAATACAAAAACTAGCACAGCAGCATAACTACCGAATGAATGTTAAGGCGCGAAATTTCCGCCTGCAAAATATTCTTACTATTGGCGTACTTCTGCCGTCAAATGGGCGAGCCGATTGGCTCGCGACAGACCCATTTATATTGGAAATGTTGGGTTCAATCGCCGACGCGCTAGAAGCCAAAGGCGGCCACGAACTATTATTGGCCAAGCACTCAAATAACGACCCATCTTGGATCGAAGAGTTCGCCCGAACACGAAGTGTTGATGGCATTATTGTGGTCGGCCAAAGCCTCTATCATCAAGAGCTCAACAAAGCGGCAAGCGCGCATAAAGCAATGGTTGTCTGGGGAGCTGAAATTGTAGACCAAAAATACATTACCGTTGGCACTGATAACTATCGCGGTGGCAAACTAGCAACCGAGCACCTACTTGCCCAAGGCCGCAAGAGATTCGCCTTTCTCGGTGATACTCGATTCCCAGAAACACGTTTACGCTATGAGGGCTATAGAGACGCATTAAAAAATGCAGGCTTAGAATATCGAGCCGAGTTGACTACAGGCTCTGAGAACGCCAGCGATGTTGCGTTAAAATCTATTTCAGACTTACTCAATGCAGAACCGACCTTTGATGCGCTTGTCGCCGCCAGTGACATGTTGGCATTTAGCGCGATTAAAGCGATAGGCAATTTTGGCCTGAAAGTCCCCGATGATGTTGCCGTGGTAGGTTACGACGACATCACCTTATCGGCCTATAGCAACCCAACACTGTCGTCAATATCGCAAGACCGGCAAGCTGGCGGCCAAGCCTTGGTCGATCGCTTATTTGAGCTAATCGAAGATGGCAAGGCCAACAACACCATCATTGACACTAAGCTGGTGGTTAGAGAGTCTTCAACCTAGCGCTATAAAGAGTCATCAACCTATAATTAAAAGTCATCAGCTTAGTGATTAAAGAGCCATCAGCAGCGACCTAATCAGTAATTATAAACACGGCGCAAATCGCGATCAGCCGGCCTCCTTCTCGAGTAGTTATAGTTAATCTCCCAAGTCTGGCCAGGCGAACGTGCGTTCTTTTTAGAGCTTGCTGAGTTACGTAAACAGAATGGAATTACTCAGGTGCAATTGGCCGAGACACTAGACGTATCTCAGCAAACGATTAATTCTTATGAAGTGACACGGCGACGTATCCCTGTGTCAGCACTGCCAGTTTTGGCGGGGTTATTTGATGTGTCGGTGGACGAGCGGCTAGGTGCAGGCAATAAAAAGCCCGCGAAACCCAGGCCAAGTTCGAAACTTCAACAGCAGTTAAATCGAGTCATGGCACTGCCTCGATCTAAACAGAAGTTTGTTATTGAGATGATTGATACGGTTATTCAGCAACAGGCTTCTTAAATCTAATACACCCGACTATTTAAGAGTCGGCATTCCTAGAGGGACCGTCCTAGCTGTTATTTTTTCCAACTAATGACTTAAGAGCCTTACTCGCATTAGAGGCGAGCAACCTTATATTCATCCAATCTGCTCTAGAAATTATTTGACTGTCAATTTCTAGAGGTTGCACATTTTCCAAACAAGCATCTAAGGCATATTTGAATTTTTCAACTTCCAAAGCAACAGGAGCGCTCTCGCTTTCTAGTTCTTCCATAAAGTCATCAAAACAAAAATCATCATACAGAGCACAAATAGCTTCGGTAAAAGATGACGTTCTAGAATCACTTTTATTTAGTCGTACTTCTTTTTGATAAGCCTCATCAGCAATTTCGCTGATAATTTCATCTATATTTTTAGTCCAATCTTTAAATAACATTACTCGCTCCCAGAGAATCTAAATTGAGGTATAAGCATATGTATTTCTGGAGAGTTTCTAGCACTAGAATCTCCATTTGGATTCACAATAATTAACACCATTGTTATAACGAACATACGGCTCTCTATATTCACTCTGACCCCGATAGATTTCAGGCTTTTCGTTGGGTCTATTTAGTCTTAGTTTGTTTAGTTGTGTTTTCAGTCCTTATAAATTTCAGTGGTTCTATAATTAATACCCTAAATCAATAAGCCCTTTAACTTTTGCAATCTCAGCTTTCAGAATTTTCCTGAAGGCCTCTTGATAATCATAAAATTCGATTTTTTGGTCGACAATCCTTAGCCTGTTTTCAAGCATTTCATGCATGAGTTTTAGATTATCAACGGTTTCCAATGGAAGCATTGTAAGCAGAGGTTCGAGGGATTTCCCCTCTAAATTCAGCTTTTGAACGCTCTCAATAAAAAGGCTCGGGCGCGCCTCCAAAGACAAGCCTAATGCTCGATATAAGTCTCCAAGTTCACCACCATCTCTTGATGAAATTTGCCCAAAAGCGAGGCTTATAGCTAACTCGTTACCACCTTTAACCAAGCTCAATAATTTGACATATTCAGAGTCAGACGCACGACAGCCATTACACTCAATTATCTTTTGATAGCTCGCTTGCGAAAGCTCACTAAAAAATAAGCTCCAAGGGCTCGAATCATCGGCAAAAGCACTAGTAGTACAACTGACACTGAGCAATATCGGAATAAAATATTTTTTCATTTTCTACCTACTGTGAAATGCGAGTGCCCAAAGGAACTGGGCCACGGATTGAGTTACCACCGACAACAACCGTAATATCTCCTGAACCATCAAAGGTAACCAAATCAAGTAAAGACTTCATAGCAGGCCTACTACGACCAACAAAATCTTGCCCTCTGGTCTCGCCGATTGCAAAGCAACCCTCGCCATTTGGAGGCGTATTACCAACATGCAGTTGCACATTGGTATATAGCGGTGCGGTACCCGTTAACTCAATTCTATTCGGATTGTGATTAGTTCGTACAAAAGCAACGAAACTTCCCTCAGGTATCGGGAACTTTCTACGGTTAGACCCTCCAACGGCATCTTCTAAATCGAAACCAGAAAATACAACTGGTGTTCGATCAACCATATATGTCTTGATAATTGTTTCTTAGTAATTCAACTGCAATGACTCAACATAGTCTTCCCAGACGGCTATTTTTGCTAACCATTCTGGCTCATCATTTACTTGATATGAATTCACAAACTCTTCTGTGTATCCAACCTCAACGCCAGAGAGCAACTTAATTGCTTTCGCTGTTTGCAAAGTATCGTTTATCGCTAATTGTTTCTTTATAGCTCGAACCAGCACTGGTAGTACCTCATCAGTATATATCCCTTGCTGAGCAAGCTCATGCAGGTGTTTGACACTAAGATTTATAGCAGTCGAGCTAAAAACTGCATAATGAGTTTCCATATTTTCTTCTAAAACTCTAACTATCTCTGGTATCCCCTTGTGACCCTTTTTCGCGGATTTTGCTAAATCTTGCCTAAGGGTTTCAACTGAGTAATTAGCTTTAGGTGATTCTTTGCTTTCAGAAGCACACCCCAAAACCAAAGAAAGAACTAAGGTGGTAATAATTAAACTTATTCTATTCATATCAATTTGTCCTCGGCTGGTACGTTTGAAATCCTCGATCGTTATATTGAGGAACTAAATAAACATCACCATTGTAATTATCTGGAACCACTCTCGGTAAACCTTCACCGGGTTTACCATTCTTGACGCCAGAGAACACTGTTGGCCCAACAGATCCATTTAATGGCAGCCCCAAATGGTCAGCTAACAACTGTGCCATAGAACGTTCTCCATCGCCTGCGCTACATCCATGCAAAGTAATGTCGTCGGCTCCAGAAAAAAGTATTGGATCAAGTCCACTAAGGGACGCAGCACCACTGCCTAAAGCGCCGTCACCAGTATTGAAGAAATTTTGAACTGTATACAAGGAGTGTACAAACTATTCAGACCAGTACTTGATTGATGAACATATAGACCTGCATTCCCGCTGTGCCCAAAATACTGAAGACCATCAACACCGCCCCTTTGGGCTGAGTAATCAATAACGGCATTAATGAATTCTTTTCCACTTCCGACATTAACTATTGAGTGGTTCCCGGGATTGTTTCGAGCCCAAGTTCTAGCTGCCAATTGAAACATTGATCCTGAACCACCAGCCTGACCTACTACAACCAAATCTAATCCATTAGGGTCATAACGATTGATCGGGTTTCCAGCAACGTAGGCATAGGTATTCATGCCACCCTGTAACCCAATCGGATCAGAGGTGACGTACCTATCCCGCCTCCCTATTTATATGGAACCCTCTTACCCGAATATTTTATTATTTTAGCATGCACTCTTTTTTCTACTAAAATTTTGTCCAGGTTGCCAATGCGAAAAGAATGTATAGAACCTTCGCAATCATTGTAACCATAATCTAAGTCAAGAATTACATGCTCTAAGGACAACTTATCTAAGCAAAAGAAAACGCCTTCATCTTCATCTAGGTCATCTCTGTACACCAAAGAACTGCTAAAAGCTCGCTCTCCGTCGTTCAAGGAAAAACGCGCTGACCTGAAATTGTTACCTTCCAACACTTTAGGTGCGACAACAATAATAGGAACACTATCATCACATAGACTTTCATCGTTCAACACCTTTGCATAGACAAGGCCTGCTTTGTCATCATTGCCATATGATTGGTTAACTGAAATTAGAAAAACTGAAAAGAAAATTGCTAGATAAACTGTTTTCATTAGTGTTTGATCCATTCGTTATAGGGCGGTGTAACATTTTCACCATCGGAACTGACGTGCACAATGTCTGGGCGCGCGTAAACTGGTTGCCCTCCAAGTAAATCTGACAATTTTTGCGCAAAAGAGTCCTCGCCGCCGCCAACATAACAAGCATAAAGATAGATGGGTTTATCTGGGGAATAATTAGGTAAACCCCTTAGTTGGCGAGCCACATCAGTAGGCATATCCCATCCTGTGTAATTTTTTCTATTTTCTATCGCCTCGCCATTTTTATCTCCATGGCCACCAACGCTGAGAGACCCTTCTGGAGGCTGTACCCTTTGCAATCTACCTCTGTATTTATCGCCATCTCCAGCGCGTATTAGGTTGAGATCCACTTGCAACCCTAAGGCATCAGTCCATTTCAAAGGATTCCCACCAACATACCCATAAGTATTCAAACCACCTCGTAACCCAATCGGATCAGAGGTGACATATCTATCTGTCTCCAAATAATTGCAGCAATTACAGTTGCAATATCCTTATTAGTGCCTGAATACTAAAAAAAACACTAATAAGAGTAAGGAAAACATAGTAAATTTTAGCGTTTCCTCTATTACAGTCCTTGTATAAAAAAAGTAAAAGTCCGAATACGAGCAAGCACAATAGAAGCTGGAAGGATAAAATCGATAAATACCCGACTGAACTACTTACGAAGTTTAATACGACGATAATAGTTAGTAAGAGATGCAGAAGAACGTTAATAATAGTTTTCATCTTGATGTGCTCGAATTTGATGATCCAGAAGTACTTGTAGCTCCTCCAGACGTTGTAGCACCTGTTGAACTGCTGAGGCCAGTGCCGCGAGACTGAGGCTTCCAAGCTCTTGGAGGAGCAGTTCCTGGCACTCCAGGAGCGTTACTAAATTGCTCCTGACTCCAAGTTCTGCACGTATCGTCCCAACCATAAATAGATGTTGACCTTAATTTGCTATCTAACAGCTTTTTGAACGCCTCATTTTGTGCGGCTGTGGTTTTTTTAAAAGCCTCAATAGTCCCACCTTTTGCAGTATCAGGATAAACCTCTCCCTGCAAGAAGTTGCCGTTCACGCCATAGCTATAAGATGAATACCTGCCATTGGGGTCGCCTACGTTAACGCTTTGATGAAGGCTTGGCTCGTAACCAGTTGGACCTTCAATCCAAATATCTAGCCCCTTGGGGTCGATATATCTAAGCGGATTCTCATGCACATACCCATAAGTATTCAATCCTCCATAGAGGCCTATAGGATCGGAGGTGACATACCTACCTGTACTCGCATCATAATATCTATTCCAATTATAATGCAAACCGCTTTCAGCATCGTAATATTGCCCGGGGAAACGGTGATTTAGCGTAAAGGCTTCACCATCACTGTCGGCATCATCATTGGGGGGGCTACTACCAAATGCCTCACTCGCCCAGCTCCAGATTAGAGTGGCATGAGCATTGCTCACCCAACGCGGCGTGTTTATGTGATCGGTGTGGATATAGTATAGGCCTTCTAATGATTCACTGGGCGCATATCGGTTGGCTTCGATTTGTTCTTGGTCTTCTGTCGGGAATTCGCCACTGCCATCGTCTTCATCGGGGAGCGGGTCTTCGTTGGCTGCAGCACCTTCTTCAGTGCCGCTTTCATCGGCTGGTGGGCAACTCGGTGCTGGCCCGTCTCGGCCGTTGTTCTCTGTACCGTCACAGGTCGAAGAGCCGCCTCCACCCGTATTGCCGGTACCGCTGCTCCCATCTCGGCCATTGTCCTCAACTGGGTCAGTAGGGTCTTCGCTGGGGTCTATCGGGTCGGCATTCGGGTCATCACCATCTCCGCCATTTTGCGGGCCGCTGGCTTCGCCGTGTTGGTACACGGCAATAGGGTTGCTGTTAAGGTAAACATAGCCGGTGCGGAACAGCCCACCTTCATTGCTTTCTCCGATCAAGTTGCCTTGCAAGTCATAGTGGTAGGCCGTGATTGACGCCGGCTGGCTTGTTTCTTTGCGGCGACGCTGGCCGTCGGCATTATAAGTGTAAGTGGCTAATAGCTGCCCAGCCTGATTAATCGTTACTAATCGGCCGGCATTATTGTAGGTGTAACTTCGTTGGCCGTCACTTAAGGTATTACCCGCCGCATCTCGTGTAATGGTAAGACCGCTGTTGATCTGCAGGCGGTTACTGTTACTTTGATAGGTCAGTAAACTGGTTTGACCATTGAGTTCTTCGCTTTCTCGGTTACCGTTTGCGTCGTATGTCCAGTTAATTACACTGCCGCGCGTCTCGTTCACCAGCCTGTCGAGGGGGTCGTATCCGTAGCTTTCGCTATTCGGCTGGCGTAGTGTGAGGTTACCGTTCGCGTCGTATTGGTAGCTGTGTTGCCCCAATGCTCCAACGTTGAGGCTGGTTAAGCGCCCTTGTTGATCATAACTACGGGTTTCGATGAGGCTATTGCCGTAGATCTGCCCAGTTGTTAATCCATCCGCCCGATAGACTCGGTTGCTGATGATATTGGCCAGCGGAGTTTCGCCCACTTGGGTGTCTACACCAGTGATGCGACCAATGGCATCGCGTTCATACACCACTCGCCGTCCATCTGGGTAGAGGCTTTGAGTGATTCGGTTCGCCGCATCGTATTGGTAGTTAGTAAGGTAACTTATACCGAGCTCAGTACGGATTTCCTGTAGGGCATTGCCATAGGCATTATAGGCGTATTGCCGATCACCAGCCTGATCGGTGAGGCCGCATAAACGACCAAGACCTAGGGCGCAACTGTCGTAGGTGTAGTTAATATTTTCGCTGATGTCAGGGTAGCCCACACTGGTGAGCCGATTCAAGGCATCGTATTGATAACTGGTGGTGATGCCGCGAGCATCGGTCATGCTGGTAACATTCCCGGCCTCATCATGGGCGTATACAACGAGGCCTCGGTCAGCACTGGTCTCTTGGGTTTGATTACCAAGGTCATCGTATTGATATTGGGTGACAGCGCCATTTGGGGCGCTCACTTGCGTAAGCTGATCGGCCACATTGTATTGATAGGCCGTTGTATTCGTTAAGGCATCAATAGTCTGAGTTAAACGATTCAGGTTATCGAAACTGTGGGATGTATCTGGGTTTTGCTTAGGGTCCGTCGTACGGCTTACATTGCCCACCGCATCAGTTACCAGTGAGGTGATTGAGCCCGAAGTGTTAATCGACTCGACAAAATCACGAATGTCGTATGCCAGTGCTGCGTCTTTGACTAGCGAATTATCGGCACCGTAAACCGCCTCGCTCACCAGATTGCCCTTAACGTCGTAAGCGTACTCAACCCGGTTTCCGAGATTATCAGTCACCTGCCTGAGTTCATGCGCTGCATCGTAGGTATAACTCAGTTCTGCACCATCAGGCATTTCGATCTTACTCAGTTGGCCTATACCATCGTAGTGATAACGAACGACACGTGCATCGCCACTGGGCGGAGTTTGCGTGACGCTCAGAACCCACCCTCGCGGGTGATATTGGTAAGTACTGACGAGGCCATTCGCATCAGTCATCATAGTTATACGACCATTAGCATCGTATTGATCAAAACTAACAACATGCCCTATCGCATTGGTGATCGATAAAAGGTCGCCGCAACCGGCGCCGCCAATGCAATCTCGATATTCGAATTGGGTTAGGTCTTGCACGTCTGTACGCGGGCCATCAATTACCGTGAGCTGACCCCGGTCGTTATACTCAAATTGAGTGGTACGAGTCACCACCGCTCCACTTTTTTTAAAACCACTGACACTTTGAGCGATAACGTTAAATTGATCGTTATAGTTCAGCGTGAGGGTTTTAGACTCGGCACCATACACACTTGGCGACGTCACCTCGGTGATCAAATCTATGTCAGGTGAAAAATATTCGATGTCAGTGGTGCGCTCCTCTAATGTGCCTGTCGCTTCGACAATCCTTATTCTCTGACGGTTGGCGTTATAAACGTAGGTTGTCACTCGACCTTCAGGGTCAGTCCGCGTTAGTAGGTTATTCTGCGCGTCAAATAATTGCACCAACCCTTTGTCATCAGCGACATATTGTTTTTCAAGCACATTGTTATACCCCTTGTTTTTAGCGAACAACCACTTAACGTCAGTGCCTGCGGGGTCAGTGACCGTCGTCTCAGCACCATCATAATCAAACGCATAGTGATGTTGAGCTTGATTGTTTGACGTAGTGGCGTGCTCGCTGCTAATGACCAATCCATTTAGGTCATACGCATAGCTTGAATAACGATCGCCATTCTCATCGCTTATGCCTGTCAGGTGATTTGGTAAACTTGCGTTTTCGTAATGGTAAGTCTTTGATTCGGTCGCCCCGTTCAATTGTGGAAACACCACCTGAACTAAGTTGTCAGAACTATCATAGGCGTAGGCGAACGCCTCGCCGTTACTTGTCGTAACGTTACTAATATTTCCGTTAGCATTATATTGAAATGTCAAAAAATGGCCATATTGGTCAGCCACTGTGGTCAATTGCGCTCGTCGGTTATAGCTTAAATTCGTCTTGTGACCTTTATTATCAATTTGAGTCAGCTTGCCCTGGGCATCATAAATTTCAATTGTCGCATCAGCGTAACGAAGGAAACGGCTTTCAATGCCTGGCACACGACTCACCGCCACTTGGTAATGCGGGTGGTTGCTTGATCCGTAAACGGCCACTAACAATTGCAGCGGGTCACCTAACTCGTTGACGCCAACATTGATGGCCTCATGACCAACAAACTCAAGGGCGAACTGTTTACCGGCACCAAATTGAAGACTCACGGGCTCCGAGTCGGTGTTTCCGCCAATCAGCCGTTTGTGGTAATTGTGTGACCAGTTTTCACCCAATCCAGTATCACTGGCGCCACGTAAAGAGCTGTAGAACCGAGTAAACGACAGCCCACTAAAACTAATGTCTGTTTGCGCGTCAACCTTATCCCCTGTTGCTGGGTTACATGGGTTGGCTTCGGTTTCGTCACACCCAGTGTCATTGGGGCCAGTCACCGTGGCTTTTTCAGGGAGAATGCACCTGCCCTCAAATACCTCACTGTAAGGCTCGACACACACTAAGGCTCTAACTCTTGGAAACGCAATCTCTCCGTCAAATGAACCAATACCGGTACAGCCTACTGTAGGAACCAACGCCTGCCAAAAGCCACGTTTTAACTGGTAGTGCTCTTCAATGCCAGCCAGTGTTTCGCCTTCTGAGAGAGTAACGTACTGGGCGAAAAAACTCAGTGGCGCCCCCGCCCAATAACTACCTTGATGACCGTCTGCATTGCTTTCGATTGGCTGCCATGGTCCTGTTGCGTCTATAAAATTGTCGCCACACGAACCTTCGAAAGCATCATAATGAATAGCTTCATGGTTCGCCTCCTGCGCTTCTTCGGTTGAAAATAGGGTGCTAAAGTCGGGTAAAGGCAAAGCATGGCTGAGTCCCATAAGCGGATAAAGCCAGTCACCACTTGGAACAGGATCTACCGGTTCACTCGAATACTCATAGGTCACTGTTTCTTGCGAAACCGCCTTTAGCCGCTCTACCGTCAGCTCAGGGCACACAACGCAAGACACCTGCATAGCCGCCGCCGAGGATTGCTTTGTCTGATACCCCACGTCCGAGCCACCCTCGGGGTTCACCCACGACCAGCTTGGTTGTTGTGGGTTTTCCTGGGCGAAAACAATGGTGGGGCTCGACCCATACATTATTAGAAGAGCGATCACCAAAAAGGGTTTAAGATTCATTATTTTTACATTGCTCCAGCTGTGCTTCCTTATGTATTCCATTGCACTCACAGCTTAATTCTTAAATTAGGCTTGATACATGCATTCACCGATACGCCTCATACGAATACGAACCGGCTCCCATGCGCGTGATTATGTTTTTCATTTGAAATCCTCCAAATCGAAAAACACGGCAGCACACTGATGGCGACACTTCAATTAGCCCGCTAGTAGCCGGGAGACCTAGGATCAGGCCTTCGATTTATGGCAAAGCCTACATCTAAAGCAAGCTGCTTATGTCCATCCAGAATTCAAAACCGAAATGGCTAGAAAGTCATCGGCCTAGTAATTAAAGAGTCATCAGCTTAGTACTAAAAGAGTCTTCAACCTAGCGCTATAAAGAGTCATCAACCTAGTGACTAAAGGGTCATCAGCCGCCGCTTACTCAGTAATTATAAACACGGCGTAAATCACGATCAGCCGGCCTTGTTTTAGAGTAGTTATAGTTAATCGCCCAAGTCTCACCAGAGCCTAGTTCTTTTTTCCATAAGGCTACGCCGGTATTACCGTCGACATCCTCTTCAGTCGGCGGGGTAGCTTTATCGCCAATCTCAATTTTAAGCGCTTTATTTTTCGAGGCGGGGTAAACCGCTCTCACTTCAATATTGGCGACTGAGGCTCGGCGATTAGTGATTTCAAAAACCAAATCAGTGGTATCCGTTATTTGCTTTTTGATAATGCCTCCGCTGCCACCAACACCACCTAAATTATCAACCTTAACTTCAATGCGACGATCAATCCCCATTGGCAGAGTAACTTCAGCGCCTGGTAGGATCGTCGGCATCGCCGCTGAGCCCATGAGTACGCCGTCGACATACACCAACATCTGGTTGCCATAGATAGGGTTCTTTCCGTCATGAGTAAAGCGAGCAGACAAATACGCTTGCGTGCTCTGCATTGGGGTGATTTGCGTTACTAGCGCGGTGTTAAATTCGAAGACTTCTAAGTCATAGCGTTGGGTTTCGTCTTCATTGTTAGACACGTTAATACGCCCGGCTATCGGAAAGCTTTGAGAGTAGCTGCCACTCCATTCTTGAACTCGTCTAGTGCCAGAGACCACGGTCTCCTCGAGCATACTATCGTTCATCGATAAAGAGGCCATTGGGGCCTCTGCATAGGCTTTAGAACGGCGTGATGGCATTGGTTTAGGCTTTTCTTGTAAGTCGTAGAACTCACTATTTAATACCGGCGGCTGCATTTCTTGAGAAGGCTGGCTAGTAGACAAGGTAACTTTAGTATTAGACCAAGGCTCTTCAGTGCCCTGCCAGAGCACCGCCTTTTGTGCCAACAACAACTTGCCAACGTCAGAGTTGAGTCGCGCTTCATAACTTGGACCCCAGCCGGCGTCGTCTTGCAGATAATGGATTTTGACCACAGCATTAGCGACAGTAGTGCTCGACAAGTTTACCACCACACTATTGTTCGATGCCTTTAAGCTTCGCTTATCAGCCAGTTCTCGCTTGAGCAACGACAATTGATTGTTAAGCTTAACCATACTCAAAATGTTTTTACGAATGACTTTATTGGCCTCCTCTGAGCCACTCTGCATTATGCCTAGGGCTTGTCGCCAACTGGCAATGTCAGCCGAGCCCTGAGCTGAACCTACCCAGGCTTCTTTAGAATAGCCGGTGGCCAAAGACTCTAAAAATTTGAGTTGCAGCTTGGCCGCGTTAGTTGAGTCTTGCACCTGCCGAATATCATTCTCTTTTAGCGCTATTTTATCTTTCAACGACACTACCACCGGATCAGTGGCCTCAAGAAACTTATTCTCCTTGATATTCACCTGACCAATTCGAACACCCTTGTTATTAACCTCTAGGCGCATAGTTTGTGCATCGAGATTAGACGGCAAGCCAGTTAACTCAATGGTCTGATCACCGGCGGCTAAGCTCAGGGTTGCGCTGCGGGTAACCAGTGCGCCGTTGGTGTAAACGGTAACTTCTGAAACCGCAGTCTTAACTTCCGCCGCCACTAACATTGATGTGTAGAGCGATGATGCAATAGTTAATAACGCAGCAATTGCGAACTTATTCATTTCTGAGTCCTATCTGTTGGCTAACATCTAGCTGTTGGGTAACAACTAGAGTCTACTTCAGTTGAGAGCGCGTCGCAAAAACAGTCTAATCCTAAAGACTTGGCCTATTCGAGAAACTCAAATCAAAAGCCTAATTCATTTACCACCAATAGAATAAACCCGGCTGGCGTTAGCTCTAATCTGCGCCATATCGAAGCTTGCTTGACGCCATTGCTGATTAACAAATAAGTCTGCTTGATCAGCGTAGTGCGGTGATTCACTGTCTAAGGTTGCGCTGCCAAATTGATGCAACACTTTGGCATTTTGCTTTCCAGTAGTTTGATCCCAAGACACCAGCGCCATCCAGGAATCGCCATGAGTGGCGTAGGACTTTTGATCTTCTTCAAAGCCAATAGCGTACACAGCTCGAAGCAAATCAGGCCCACCAGCAAGAGGCTGATTATAATCACCGCGTACTAGCCGGTTAACCTCTGACCACTTAGGGTTTATATCTCCGTAAGTGGTTTTAAGGTAGCGCACTGCTTTTTCCGCTGCTTGCCTGATAGCGGCTGGCGAATGGTCAGTTCGATCTACGCTTTGCCTGATCTCACTGAATATCTGAATCGGTAGCGCGGCATTTAAGTTTTCTAAATTTGCTCGCCTGTCCCACTGTTGAATAATCTCTTGGGCCGCCACTAGGTCATCGTCATCAGACCAGTCTTGGGCTAAGGCTATCTGTAATGCTTGCGCTTGCTCTGATTGTTCTGAGTATTGAATATCGAATTTTTGTCGAAGTAATTCCGTTTGATCTATTGGCTTAGCGCCGTCATTCATCTCTAGCACACGCCAAGACCGATTGGTTTGCTTGGTCGCCAAACCCATTGATTGAGGAAAGTCAGAGGCACGCAAGTTATCTGGTCCATCGGTCGCGGAGAACGGTGTGTTGTTGGCATTAAAAACAAAACCTGACACTGGGTTTATTAACTTAGGCACCTCGGTGAACGGGCGATACCCTTGCCAGATTAAATCACTTCTATCGCCGGGTAGGCCTTTGCTCCAGTCCCACGAGTCATCTCGCTGTGGATATTGGGCGTTATGAATAAAGCCAATATTATTTTCTTTATCAGCGTAAACGTAGTTGATACTCGGCAAGGCATTCATTTGCATTGCCTGCATAAACCCATCGAAGTTCTGGGCTTGATTTAACCGAACATATTGCTCTAATTGACGTATTTCGCCCATGCCTGCGTAACGCAATGCATAGGTTTTATCGCCCGACTCGATCACCGGTCCATGTTTACTGCGCAACACGGTGCGTTTTGCCGGAAATCGAAAGTCGCTCCACAGCTTCACAGACAAGGTTACTTCGCGCTTTTCAAAATCATGCCATTGCCCATCTAAGCGATACTGATTCGGATTATCGGGATTACGCGTTAGCAAGTAAGCATCGCTTAAGTCGATGTGGTTTACCGTATTTGCCCAACCTAAGTTCTCACTAAAGCCATGCAGGATGACCGGCGTACCGGGGAACAAACCACCCTGAATATTCCAACCTTGCTCAGCGATAATATGCGCTTCGTACCAGGCCACAGGGCCAGTCAGTGGCTGATGAGAATTGATCAGCAATTGGGTAGTTTCTTCACCCGACCGATCCGCCGACACCGCATAGGCGTTTGAGCCACGCTCACTGTCACCGCGTTTAGTCAGGCCCCAAGCAAGCTTGTCTCCGCTTGGCGCAAGTGCTATTTCTAAGTCGCTACCCTCGTCAAACAAATCAAGTAATGGTTTATCAAGCCCATAGAAGAAAGGGGTTTTAAAGACAAAACCGGCGACAATATCTTCAGCGGTAAATGGCGCTAAGCCCTGCCAGGTACTTTCTGGGTTTTGCGATGCGTATAAATTAATACCCGCCGCATAGGCCTCTGCAATCTCTTTTACGTCTGCAGGCACGTCACTCTGATAGCGCGAGTTGACGGTCTGCCACACGTCTAATAATTGAACTAGGTAATCGGCTGGCGCAGCGCTCTGACCTCGGTATTGAGCCAGCACTCCGCGCGTTGCAGCGACCATTTCTTGAATAGTTTCAAAGTCATCTTCAGCATGCGCATACGCCAGACCGAAGCTAGTATCAGCGTTTCGCTTGCCAACAATATGCGGCACGCCCCACTCGTCTCGAACGATCTCAGCGCTATAGTTTTCAGCGCCTTGGCGCAAAACCTCGGCACTTGGGTTTGGCGACAACGGGTTCCATAACCATTGAGCGGCCACTACCACGACAAGAAAGACAATCCCCCCTAACCCACGCTTAAAATACGACACGCGCCACCTTATTTGATTTATTTTTATAAACATCAACGCTAACAGACTCATAGCTATTTTGACATGAAGATAAAAAGTGACGCTAGGAGGAGATACACGACATCGCTGCAGACGTCTTAACAATCGAAAGATCAAACCAAATAGCATGACCTTTCGATGACAAACGACACTTATCAAAGTGCTCTTAATTAAGGTACTCAGGCATCATACTTTTACAAAAGTCTTTGCCTAAATCCCCATCTAACGCTCTTTCACAGCTTGCATCGACACAAAGGTAGATGAACTGGCAACGTGAGGTAGGCTTGAGACCGATTGGCCCAATACCGCTCGATAGGCATTAATATCTGAGGTTCTAATTTTTAGTAGGTAGTCAAACGACCCCGCGATCATATAACACTCTTCGACCTCAACTACTTTGCGCACCGCCGCATTGAACTCCTTCAACGCTGGGTCTCGGGTGTCCGACATCGTCACTTGCGCGTAGGCCACCAAGTCTTGCCCCATTTTGGAATGATTTAATAAGGCCTTGTAACCCAAAATGTAGCCTTCTTCCTCAAGCTTTTTAACCCGTGCCTGACATGGTGACTTAGAGATTCCGACTCGGGTGGCAAGGTGACTAATTGGTAGCCGCCCTTCTTGTAACAAGATACTTAATATTTTTTTGTTGAACCGGTCCAGTGTTTTCATAAGAAGTCTAATGCCCCGTTTATCCAGAAATAATGAATTTATAGTTATTTTTTTTCATTTATAAAAGTAAATAAAATCTTAAAGCCCCATTTATAAGGCAAAAAAACTTCTATGCCTGTTCTACTATAAATATATAAATAACTCTAGCCCTCGGCCAAAAAATAGCGTGTTTAAGCTTAACCAGAACGTCTAACGACGCCTTTAAGTTAACAAATAGTTGTTTATTAGCTGTGTAGAAATGTCATCTATTGAAAGCGTGCGGCACTTTCCGACGCCACCATTAGTCCAAGCCATCGAGCTTGTTATTACTTCTACTGCAACGGTTATTTGAAGTCCTAGTAAAAATAAGAGTGCAAATGACAGTGCGCATAATAATAGCGATCAAAGGCGATTAATCGGCAACTCCGAGCTTTTAGTTAGCAGAAAAAAATTAGTACATTAATGACAACCAAAAGAGGATAGAAATGAAGATGCTCCGCAAACATCAAAAATTAATACTGGCGATTTCGATCGCTACAGGAGGGGCTATTTCAAGCCCCGTATTCGCCCAAGAAAAATCCGAACCGTCAATGGTTCTCGAAGAGATCAGCGTCATCGGTAGCCGTCGAGCGGCACCACGGTCATCGGTCGACGCAGCCGTGGCAATCGACATTATCAGTAGCGAAGAACTCACCCGCCAAGGCGATACTAATGCGATTGATGCACTAACCAACATCATCCCGTCGTTGAACGCTAGCCGTGAACCAATATCGGACGCAGCAACGCTGGTACGCCCAGTAAACTTACGCGCACTTGCCGCTGACCAAACCTTGGTTTTAGTCAATGGTAAGCGTCGCCATCGCGGTGCGGTTGTCGGCGAATTTGTCTCAGGCACCAACCGAGGCGCGCAAGCGGTAGACGTTACACCACTATTCGGTGCAGCTTTGAAACAAGTTGAAGTGTTACGCGACGGTGCCGCTGCTCAGTACGGCTCAGATGCGATTGCTGGAGTAATAAACTTTAGCTTACAAGACGATCCCAATATTAAGAAAGTAACGGTGCAATACGGTGAAGCTTTTGAGGGCGATGGCGCGCAAAAAGAAGTTTCAGGCGCAGTCGGCTTTCCACTCGGTGGTGATGGCGGCTTTGGGGTACTTTCATTTCAAGTTAAAGATTCTGAGGCTACGAGCCGCGGCGTTCAAGATGGCGAAGGCACCAACAGCGGAGCGACTGCATTAGCGGCGGCCGGCTTCCCGGTGCAAGACCCAGTGGTAGTTTGGGGTGCGCCAAATGTTACCGACGACTACAAGGTCATTTTTAATGCAGCACTGCCGATTGCTGAAGATTCAGAACTGTATTTCTTTGGTAACTATGCGACTCGCGATGTAGACGGTAGCTTCTTCTACCGAAACCCAACCAACCGTTCAGGCGTATTTGCTGCGGGTGGTAATGTATTGTTCGCTGATTCAACTGGCGCTGGTTGCCCAAGCGGCCCACTGCCAACCTCTAGCTTTGCCGATTCACAAGCGTTCATCAATGGCGCTGGCGATAACTGCTTTGCCTTTAACTCTGTTTTCCCAGGTGGTTTCACACCAAGGTTTGGCGGCAGTGTCACCGATTTTAGTGCGGCAGCCGGTGTTCGCGGTCAGTCCAAAGGCGGCATTAGCTATGATTTCAGCGTGGTACACGGTAAAAATGATTTGGAATATCAGATCTTTAATACGGTAAACGCCTCGCTCGGCTCTCAATCGCCATTTGATTTTAACTTGGGTTCGCAAATTGAAACTGAAACAGTATTCAACGCTGACTTTTCAAAGGAATTTCCAGTCGCTGGTTTCGCCTCTGACTTAAACGTCGCGGTTGGCCTGCAATATCACGATGAGGCTTTTGAGATTAAATCTGGGCAACTCGAATCCTACGTTGCTGGCCCATTTACCAGCCAAGGATTCTCTGTTGGTTCAAACGGATTCCAAGGCTTTAGCCCTGCAGTTGCCGGTGATTTTGATCGTAACTCAAGCAGCGCATACATTGACTTAGAAGCCGACGTCACTGACAAATTACTTATCGCGGCCGCGCTGCGTTATGAGGATTTCAGCGACTTTGGCGATACCTCAAACGGTAAAGTTGCGATTCGCTATAGCCTCAGTGATTACGTTAATATTCGCGGTGCAATCAGTACCGGCTTCCGCGCACCAAGTGTCGGCCAGCAAAATTTGCAGCGTGCGGCGACTAACTTTAATAATGGTCAATTAGAGGAGTTGTTAGTAGTTTCCAGCATAAACCCAATCGCCCAGCAATTTGGCGGCACTCAGCTACAAGCTGAAGATGCTGACAATATAAGCATTGGCTTCACCGCGTCAATCGGTGCTCTGGACCTCACCGTAGACTACTTTGATATTGATATTGAAGGTCGAATCGCCCAAGTGACTCGCAACGTAAGCGCCGCAGATCGGGCCGCTTTAGTAGCAGCAGGCAGCCCTGAAGCGGCTACTGTGAGTCAGATTTCGTTCTTTGTAAATGATTTTGACACCAATACCAGCGGGATCGACATTGTTGCTAATTACCCAATTCAATGGGCAAACTCCGACACCAATGTTACCTTAGCGGTTAACTTTACCGACACAAAAGTAACCAATCGCGGCAACACGGTTAGTGAAGCTCGTGCGCGTGAAGTTGAAGAGTCGGTGCCAGATTACCGTGCAACGCTTTCTGTAAATCATAATTTTGAGCCATTTAACGCGCTATTTCGTGTTAACTACTATGACGATGCATTCGAGTCTTTGTTTAACGATGAGACCTTACCGGTAACAACTGATGGTTTATTCCTGGTTGATGCTGAGTTAGCATGGCAGGTTACTGACGTAGTTAGCCTGGCAATAGGGGCCAAAAACTTATTTGATACCTATCCAGACGAGTGGGAAACTGGCGGCTTTACTGGCCGTGATGGCGGCTTCTTGGGTGCTATTTACCCACTGAACCACCCCGCAGGTTTAGGTGGCGGTCGTTATTACTTGAGAATGACAGCCGACTTCTAGCCAACCGAGTGAGTGCCTAATTTTATGCTTTACTAGGCACTTTCATTCTTTTAGGGGTCTAATCCAAGTTTAACTTGGTTAGACCCTTTTTAATTTTTTCGCAACTGGAGCATTTCGATCATGGAATCAGGTTTATATATCTCAATAGGCGCTTACTTTGTATTGATGCTTGGCATCGGTGTCTATGGCTACCTCAATACTGAAAAAGATGTTTCTGGTTTTATGTTGGGTGGGCGGAAGCTCGGCCCTGCGGTCACCGCATTATCGGCGGGCGCTTCTGACATGAGTGGCTGGATGTTGATGGGCCTGCCTGGCTTAATCTACTTAACCGGAATAAGCGGCGCATGGATTGCCGTTGGCTTAACCATCGGAGCCTACCTAAACTATCGTTTTCTTGCGCCAAGGCTTCGAGTCTACACAGAACACTTAAACGATGCGGTTACTATCCCTGAATACTTAGAACGCCGCTTTACCGATAACTCTCACTTACTGCGCATTCTATGTGCCGTTGTGATCATTCTGTTCTTTGCTATTTACACCACCTCTGGCGTAGTCGCTGGCGGTAAATTATTCGAGTCGGTGTTTGGCATCCAATATGAAATCGGCCTGTACCTAACCGCTGGCGTAGTGGTCGCTTACAGCACGTTCGGCGGCTTCATGGCAGTAAGCACCACCGATTTCGTGCAGGGTTGCATCATGCTAATTGCCTTAATCCTGGTACCGTTTGTGGCGCTCACCAGCACCGGCGGGATTGGCGCTGTGAATGCTGAATTAGCGCAAATGCCGGTTGATATGCTTAGTTTTGGCAACATCTCAGTGCTAGCCGCTATTTCAGCTTTAAGCTGGGGCTTAGGCTATTTTGGCCAACCGCATATCATTGTGCGTTTTATGGCGATTCGCAGTATTAAAGATTTAGTCACCGCCCGCCGAATCGGCATGACCTGGATGATACTCTCAGTGCTCGGCGCAATATTTGTCGGCTTAGTTGGTGCCGCCTACATCAGCGCCACTGATGCTCAACTCAATGACCCAGAAACTATTTTCATCGTGCTTGCCAATGCGCTGTTTAACCCCCTACTGGCGGGCTTTTTGTTAGCGGCTATTTTAGCCGCGATTATGAGTACCATTTCATCGCAGCTCTTGGTCGCTTCTAGCTCGATCACCGAAGATGTATATCACACGTTTCTGCGCCCAAGCGCCAGTCAAAAAGAGCGGCTTCTTGTTGGCCGTGGCTCGGTCGTCGGTGTCGCGGTTCTTGCCGTAGTGTTAGCGCATGACCGAAACAGCTCTATTTTGTCACTAGTCAGCAATGCCTGGGCAGGGTTCGGCTCCGCCTTCGGCCCAGTAATACTGCTAAGCTTATTCTGGCCTCGCATGACTCGCACTGGAGCAATAGCAGGTATGGCCTCAGGCGCTTTAACGGTAATGTTTTGGCTGGTTGCGCCAATACAAATTGCAGGCCAATCGCTAAGTAGTTATGTCTACGAGCTAGTACCCGGCTTCATTGTGGCAACCGCCGTTACGGTTATCGTTAGCTTGATGACCAAGGTTGATAAATCACTGGTTGAAACACATCAAGGCATGGAGCTTGAGTTACAGCGGCAATTGCGTGATTAGTTCATAATAGTGACTGAAAACGTCGAGTAGGCTATCAATAGCCTACTCGGTACAATAAGCCAATCCAAAGCGTTAAATTAGGGCTTTTCTTTGCCTGAAGACAGTCCAAAAAAAACCAACGTTTGATCAAAACAGCGTTATCCCAATTTGAGCTCAAGACATTTACGCCCCTACAATGTAAAATCCGCTGCCTAGACATACTCCATAATACACAGCCTAATGGCTGACTCCATTTTCTATGAAAGTACTAATTATCGGCAGTGGCGGCCGCGAACATGCGCTAGCTTGGAAAGTTGCTCAATCTGATCAGGTTTCTGAGGTGTTTGTCGCACCCGGCAATGCTGGCACTGACAGCGAACCTAAGGTCTCTAATGTCGCGATCGGAAGCGAAGACATACCCGCGTTAGTTGACTATGCGAAAGAAAACGATATTGCACTGACCATTGTTGGCCCTGAAGCACCGTTAGTGATGGGCGTAGTAGACGCGTTTAGAGAAGCCGGCCTGAAATGTTTTGGCCCAACCGCTGGTGCCGCTCAACTAGAGGGGTCGAAAGCCTTTACCAAAGACTTCTTAGCTAAATACCAGATTCCGTCGGGAGCCTATCAAGTGTTCACCGACGCCGATAAAGCATGCGACTATATTGCTGAGGTTGGTGCCCCAATAGTAATTAAAGCCGACGGTTTGGCCGCTGGCAAAGGCGTTATTGTTGCCCACACAGTTGATGAGGCACAGAGCGCGGCGCGCGATATGCTTATCGACAATAAGTTTGGCGATGCAGGTGCACGAGTAGTAGTCGAAGAGTTTTTAGCTGGCGAAGAAGCCAGCTTTATCTGCATGGTCGATGGCGATAATGTGTTGCCAATGGCAAGCTCGCAAGACCATAAAGCGCGAGACAATGGAGACCTTGGCCCAAATACTGGCGGCATGGGCGCGTATTCGCCAGCACCAATTGTAACCGCTGAGATGCATGAAAAGATCATGCAAACCGTTATTATGCCAACCGTCGAAGGCATGAAGTCTGAGGGTCATCCATACACCGGTTTTTTATACGCCGGCCTAATGATTGGTGCTGACGGCATACCTAAGGTAATTGAATTCAATTGCCGTTTTGGTGATCCCGAAACCCAGCCGATCATGATGCGACTAAAATCTGACTTGAGCAAATTATGCTTAGCGGCATTAGATAAAGAGCTTGACCAAACCAGCGCAGAATGGGATCCACGTGCGGCGCTCGGAGTGGTTCTTGCCGCTGGTGGCTACCCTGAGAACTACGCTAAAGGCTTAGTGATTTCAGGTCTTGATAACTGTGATACTGATGATTGCAAAACATTCCAAGCAGGCACCGCCTCGAACGATGGCAACGTGGTCACCAGTGGCGGCCGCGTTCTTTGCGTTACCGCACTTGGCGATTCAGTGACTCAGGCTCAACAATTAGCCTATGCCGCTATCGAAAATATTTCGTGGGACGGTATGTTCTGTCGCTCGGACATTGGTTACCGTGCGATAGCCCGAGAGAATAGTTGATCGGCACCTTAGCGCTCAGAGCAACTAATCGTGAGAAATAAATGAAAGCATATTTAGAGCTGCTGCAAGACGTTTACGACAACGGTGTTGGTAAAGACGACCGTACCGGTACCGGTACCCGCAGTGTGTTTGGCCGACAATTGCGTTGCGACTTAGGCGCTGGCTTCCCACTATTAACGACTAAAAAGGTTTTCCTGCGCGGCATCATTCATGAGCTGCTTTGGTTTGTGCGTGGCGATACTAATATCAAGTATCTAGTCGACAACAAGGTTGGCATTTGGAATGAATGGCCATTTCAAAACTATTTAAATAGAAACGGTTTCGACGGCCTAGAACAACACTCAGCCGAATGGCAAGAGAAGCTCAGCGAGTTTGTTTCTAAAATTGGTGATGACCAATCCTTCGCCAATCAATGGGGCGAGCTCGGCCCTGTTTATGGTAAACAATGGCGCAACTTTTCAGGCATAGACCAGCTCGCTTGGGTTATTAACGAGATTAAAACCAACCCTAGCTCTAGGCGTCTAATCGTCTCGGCATGGAACCCTGGCGAGATAGAAGAAATGGCCAAAGCCGGTTTACCGCCGTGCCATACCTTATTCCAATTTTATGTGTCGCACGATAAAAAACTGAGTTGCCAGTTGTATCAACGAAGTGCTGATTTATTCTTGGGCGTACCGTTTAACATTGCTAGTTACGCTCTGTTGACCATGATGGTGGCGCAAGTTTGCGAGCTCGAGCTTGGTGAATTTGTTCACACATTTGGTGATGTGCATATATACAGTAACCATGAAGAGCAAGTGGTAAAACAACTCGCCCGCAGCCCGAGCGCCTTGCCAACGATGAAAATCAACGCTGAGGTAAAAGACCTATTTGAATTCAAGTTTGAAGACTTTGAACTTCTCGATTACGTCGCCCAAGCGGCGATCAAAGCACCGGTAGCCGTCTAATGGAAATTATATTAATAGCCGCCGTTGGAGAGAACGGCGAAATGGGCCACAATAACGAATTGCTATGGCATCTGCCAGGCGACCTACCACGATTCAAAGCGCTGACCATGGGCTCGCCGATCATTATGGGTCGCAAAACGTTTGATTCAATTGGTCGCGCGCTGCCGGGCCGATTAAACATTGTGCTTACCGCAAATAGCGACTGGCATGCTGATGGTGTAAGCGTCGCAAGTTCTATAGAAAGCGCCTTAGAGTTGGCAGAAATGGAGTTGGCGAAAAGCACCTCGACCGATAAAACATTTATTATCGGCGGCGGCCAGATATACAAACTATTTTT
>JAFMHC010000282.1:0-2673 GCA_017854775.1 Gammaproteobacteria bacterium
AATAATCTAATTGGGGCCTAATTAATCGTAAGTGAGGCTCAAAGTTACGTCGTAAACGCTCGGTATCTCCTTCCTTTCTTTTTCTCAAAACGGATTCCGGTGCGGTTAGAATAAAATATCTATCGGGAAATTTTATTCGTACTTGTTCTACGGCCGAAAAATAGAATTCGATGACATCGCTTAGAGGTTGAATCTCATCATTACTAAAAATCCAGTTATACCAAAGCGGTTGAAATGGATCGCCATCAAGGACAACAAGCTTATCATTGCGTGACAGCTCCTTAGCTAAATTCCAGCGCTCAACCTGCTTTTCGAAGTACCAAGTTGCCGACGGGTTTGGTGGCCTTTTGAACAGATAATTGACCTCCGGTATCTTTTTATACCCATGTTCTTTTTCAAGGACATCGCAAACTGTAGACTTACCAACTCCACTTGCTCCCTCAATACAGATTATTGACACAATTGACTCCGGAAAAATTATAACAATGATTTCTCTATTAAAAATTTCGAATCCTAGTTGCTCGAATAATAGTTACTCGAATAATAGTTACTCGAATCCTAGCTATTAGAATAATAGTTACTGGGGCACGCATTGCAAGGATTGTGATTAAAATGACCCCAGCTCTGGATTGAAATTTCTCCACTCGCCTCACGCGGGACCGATTCACGGAGTGATGGGCACCCATCGAGGTCATTTTGAACGAGGTACGCGAGGGACAAGTGTACAAACGAAAGCCTACAAGGCGCCGGGGTGAGCCGCCTTTTAATTCATCCTAATACTTAGGTTTCAACATAATTTTCAAGCAATTACCATCTAGCGATGACACCAAATTTTCATAGAAAACACAACTCGGTTTGCAAATGCCTCCAGGAAACTCTGATCTTTCTAATTTGAATCTTTACCCTCAAGCCTCGCTAATAAAAAGACCTTCGATGGTTGGAATAGGGCTCAAATAGAGTCCAGAGATCTATATTTCAGATGACTGGCCACTACTGCCGGCTCACAATGTTGGACAAATGTATTTGACAACGTTGTCTTATTTCTAGTAGTTTAGCTGCAAAGAAAGACTGATCAGGATTGAAAACCAAGTTTTCAATTTTACGACAGCGGGGAAATTTACCTATTTTCTCAGAAATAAGTTACACCACAATAGGAGAAAACAATGCTTTACAAGAATAAAAATTCTGCACTACTCTACTGCATAGCGCTTAGTATGAGTGGTATCTTGAACGCACCAGCTTTCGCTCATGGCTACATAGAGACTTCTCGATCTAAACAGTGTGCTGACGGCACCAACACAAACTGCGGAGGCGTGCAATATGAGCCTCAAAGCGTTGAAGGCTCTGATCGTTTCCCCGAAACAGGCCCAGCAGACGGAACTATTGCCGCCGCTGGTTCGGCCTCGTGGACACCTCTTAATGAACAATCCCCAACACGTTGGAGCAAGGTTTCAATGCAACCGGGTTCAAACACCTTCAACTGGGTTTTTACCGCTAACCATAGAAGTCGAGACTGGCGCTACTTCATCACCAAACCTGATTGGAACCCCTCACAACCTTTGGCCAGAAGCTCCTTTGATTTGACACCATTTTGCGCCTATGACGGCAACAATACGCAACCTCCGTTTAACCTATCACATAATTGTAATGTGCCTGAGAGATCTGGCTACCAGATCATTTTAGGGGTGTGGGATGTCGCGGACACCGATGCCAGTTTTTATAGCGTTGTGGATGTTCAATTTTCAGGTGACCAAATAAGTAACCCATTGCGAGACATCGGTGACATATCACCGAGCCAACAACTATCGGTCAACGATACCGTGCGCATACGCCCCTTCGATGCTAATGGAGAGCTAAGCAGCCAAGTAGTTGAATATGTCATCGCCAGCGCAGCCGATGGCGATATCAATACATGGCCCAAAGACACCGCTGATTTTCTGAACAGTCAATCATCTGACATGTCAGCTGGGGTGCTAAATCAACAAGGGCAGGTTGTTACAGCGGTTGGCAAAAATGATATTTTTGTTGCCTCTAACTCAAACATTGTGCGTGCCGAAATAGAAATCAAACCAGCCGACACTGGTGGTGGAGTTCCAGAGTTCAGTGTTATCTTGCCGCAAAACGAGTTTCCAGATAACGCACCAGTCAACCTATCATTCGACGTTTCAACAACTGAATCGCTAGAGGTGACCGCACAGCTATATTTCGCTGGTGTATCAATCGATCTTCAGCAGCAAACAGTCAGCACCTCACAAAATTTTAGTCTCTCGGTAAACTCGCCATCGGCCGGTAGCTACGACTTAATCATCGTCGCGAGAAACATCTCAACACAAGCCACCGCGCAGCAGACATTCTCGATTAGGGTCACAGATTCTAATTCTGGCGGCGGTGAGCCGACCTATCCTGAGAATAGAGGGCAATACCAGCTAGGGACTCTTGTCATAGGCGCTGATGGTAAATTGTACAGCTGCAAAATTCCGGGTTGGTGCAACAGCCCTAGCGATGCGTACTACGCTCCAGGCACAGGTTGGGCTTGGAACCTGGCTTGGACGCTGCAATAACCTAACGATAATGGCTTAAATCCAGTGCTACCGTTTAAATTAAGTGGTGGCGCTTGATGCGTAAACAAACAGCGCACAGCAATATTTAAGATGGCTGTCGACTGCTGTCTAT
>JAFMHC010000282.1:2683-5326 GCA_017854775.1 Gammaproteobacteria bacterium
CATTTTGTTTTAGAGTCTTACTCTAATCGCTGAATAATCAGATAAAGGTGTTGATTCGGCCAATCATCGTTTTCCAGATGCCTGCACGCGCAATCTGACTGTGCGATGACATCCAATATCTTCGTGGTTCCGAGTGCTGAGTGATGTAATGTTTGACCAAGGAATTCACTATCGCCTTCCCCCGCTTCATCAACGGCACCACTTGTGTATATTAATATACCGCCGGGATTCAGTGCACGACAAAACTTTCTAAGAATCGACTCTTGCTCATTCAGGGGCACATGCCAGACGCTATCCCAAGAAGAGATGAAATCATATGTTTTTGGGAAGACCCAATTACATATGTCCGCATGATGGAAAGATAATTCAGGGTGACGCAGCTGAGCCAATCTCAACATTTCTTTCGAGAAATCGAGGCCTTCAGCGTCGAACCCTTGTTTAACTAATAGATCAAGAATACGCCCACTACTTCCACACCCAATATCAATGGCACTTCGCTTATTTTTTACTAAACGCAATGCGCGCTCGTGCTGCTCTATACCGTTATTGCGATTAAAGTTGTCACCGTTCCAATGATCGGCAATTAAATCATATTTTTGAGCTTGCTTTTTGGTTTCCATATTTAACAGCTATTAATGCGTTGAGTGAAATATCTCAAATGAGTATTGTGGGGCCATTTCAATATGTAAACAAACTCAGCTTTGCAGTGACCAGAACTGTGAAATCATATAGAGTCGGGCGTTTTAGGGTATCCGGCCAACTTTAAGCACTTACGCCTCAGCAGCAATTTGTTATCAGCTATTGCCATGACTACGTATTATCATCACCCTTCTCAGAAAGCCTATAAATCAACAACGCCGCTTTCTGCGTGTTTTTTACCAAGCTAGTCATATCGGCGACTTCGTCTTTGGTGTGACCGCCGCTGCCCATTAGGCCTAAGCCGTCAAGCGCCATATCGACTAAGCCTGCAGTAAACGATATATCGGCAGCTCCGGCGTTTCTGGGGTTTACCGCTTCGACAACGTTATAGCCTAAAGATTGGCTAACCTCGCTGTAGAGTTTTAGTAAGGCTCGATTTCCTTCTGTGGGTGCCATCGGAGGGTAACCTAGCTTGAAGGTTAATGTTGCTGAGGTATGCGCTAGGTTTTCTGAGACAATTCTCTGCATCACGGCCTTTGCGTTGCTTAACTCTTCGGCCGACAAGGCTCTTATTCCGCCGGTTACTTTAGCGGTTTTAGCGATGACGTTGTTTTTGCCAAAGGCTTGGCCTTTTGACGCGGTTTGATCATGTTCGATGCTGGTTCCTGCCACCATCATGCCGGGGTTAAAGGTTAGGTCTCCGGTGCCAGCGAGTTCTAAGCGAAACTGGTTGAGAATACGGGCGATTTCAAAGATCGCGCCGTAGCCAATGTTATCTTGGAAAATTTGTGAGGAGTGTGCTGGCTTACCACTTGTTTCAAGCTGCCACTCGACTGAGCCTCGGCGGGCGATAACGGCGGTGTTGATATTGCTGTCGCCATCTTCAAAGCCTAAGGCGATATCAGCCCATTGGGCGGCTTCGATGAGAGCCTTTTTAGATTCGGATAGGGGAGTGCCGCTGCGTTCTTCTTCGCCGGTTAGCACTACCTTTATGTTGATGCCTTTAAGTAGATCTAGTTCATGCAATGCACTTAGTGCTTCGACAATAATGACGTCACCACCTTTCATGTCGGTGATGCCTGGGCCAGCAACGTATGTCTCATCGATACGCGAGAATTTTTGAAACGAGTCGTCTTCGGAAAATACCGTATCTAAATGGCCAATCAGTAGTATCTTGGGGCTATTGGCAAGGCTTGCCGTATGCGAGGCAATTAGATGCCCGGCGCGACTAAAGCTGTCGCCTTCTAGCCATTGGGTTTCAAAACCGAGCCTGTCGAACTGCGCTTTAAATACCTTGCCAACTTTTTTAACGCCGACAAAATTCATCGTGCCACTGTTTATATTGACGCTTTGTTCGAGCGTTTCCAGTGCGCGACCAGAATTGGATTTTACTCGCTCGGCAATCTTAGTCTCAATAGGGTCGAGTGCTGAAGCGGCAGAGCTAATAAGCAGTAGCGAGAGAAAAGAACCCAGTTTTATGAGCTTTATCGGGGTAATGAACTTGATGAGTTTCATAGAGTCTATTGAATGTCCAGTTATCGCTTTAGTCTAACGCATGAGTGTGTGATCATCGTCTTGATAATATAGATTTTAGGTAGAACTAGCATGAATCCTCGCGCGATCGCGTCACTCGTTGGCTTACTTGGCAGCGCCATTAGTTTTAAGTATGGTTTCGCTGGCTCAAAATCTGTTTCAAATATCGCTAGCGGTGAGCACCTTGTGTTTTTCACTACCAATAGCTGGTATGACGATCACTCTAAGAATTGGAATATCCCTATTCACGGTTGGGTTCATGGCTTGGGTAGTCGCCCCATCGTGCAAGCGATGTTCAGTGAGGTGCTAGACCGTAAGTATGGTTTAAAGAAAGATTCGGATACCGAAAGTAATTTTGCTTATCGCACGCAATTACTTACTGCCGATAACGAACGTGGTAAGCGTATCGTGATTGATTTATTAGGCCGCCGATATGAGCTGCCAAGGAGCGAGCCCAATGGTCACTTTAAG
>JAFMHC010000283.1 GCA_017854775.1 Gammaproteobacteria bacterium
CCTGTCGAGGCTTCGTAACTGCGGCCTCGGACTGGGATGCTCCAATTGAGCGCAAGCAGATTCGCGAGCCAATAGCAGGGAGTTATGAAGACGTGTTTCACCATGTGAATTACAAGCAATTTATGCTTGATTTACGAGATACTAATAAAGCGACGGACCTGTTAATGGAGCCTAGGTTACAACGGGCAATTGGTGTTATATATCGTCCCGAAACCGAACGTCAAAGCCACTACTTCTATTCATGTCTGCCTGAACAGTTTGATTTTCTGCTGCATTATGATGTTACTGATTCAGTAAAGCCAATCGAAACCACTCCTCAATTGCATCGTGGTGAATTAGATGAAACCTTCCCAACTGGGTTATAGTTTCATATGTTTGGAAATCTAGTTTCTAAGTACCATTCGATTGATCTAACCGCGATTATTGTATTTCTTTTCCTAGTTAGTTTTAAAAGTTAGTTTTAGAAATGCAATGTTGAGAGGGAATGCAATGTTGAGAGGGAATGCTCGTAATCGACACTAAAGTGCTTCTAGCTCGAGCGCTAAAATAAATGTTACAATCATGTTATTGGCAGTTAAAATCCTTAGTTAGAAAACTTATAGTGCGTTGCTAACAGTTGCTAAAAGAGGATTCTTAGACCGCATACGGGTAATCGCCTTAGAAAATGTCTTATTGTAAAACGCGATGCGTAAGTTGAATTAATGATTGAGCCAAGATAGTGACACAGACTGTTTGTCCCATTGTAGGAATCGGTGCATCTGCAGGGGGCTTAAATGCCTTGAAGGCGTTGTTCCAAAATCTACCAAATGAAAGCGGCGCGGCATTTGTGGTGATCCAGCATTTGGACCCGGCACATGAAAGTCTTACCGCTGAAATCTTAAGCCGTTCAACCACCATGCCAACGATTCAGGTGACACACGGTATGTTGGTTGAATCTAATCGCGTATATGTGATTCCGCCAAATGCTTACTTAAGTATAAATAAGGCTACTTTCGAGCTAAAGGAACCAGTTTTAGACCATGGCTTGCGCATGCCGATAGATTACTTTTTTCGGTCTTTGTCCGAGTATGAAGAAGGCAGGGTGATTGCTATTATTGTTTCCGGCACGGGGCATGACGGCAGTGGAGGGATTAGTTCGATTAAGGGGAATTGCGGTTTGGTCATGGCTCAAGAGCCCGCTACAGCGCAATACGATGGCATGCCGAGAAGTGCTATTGACACTGGCTTAGTAGACATCGTGTGTCCAGTCGAGGACATGGCCAATCATATTGTCAGCTTTCTTGAGAACAAATATATTGCCGAAGTAGGCGATTCTGCTACTGAAACAAACGATGACATTGCTAAGCTGAACTCTATTTTGGCGCTAATTTTAATGCGTACAGGGCATGATTTTAGGACCTACAAACAGGGCACCCTTGGCCGTAGGATCGGCCGTCGAATGGGGCTGCAAAATATCGATAGCTATGCTGAGTACCTGACCTATCTTCGTGAGCATGACGATGAAGTAAACATGTTGCGGCAAGACTTATTAATTAGTGTGACAGCGTTTTTTCGCGACCCAGAAGCGTTTGAAGCGCTCGATGAAAAAGCCATCACGCCATTAATAAAAAACAAAGAAGAGGATCAGTCAATACGGGTCTGGGTTCCCGGTTGTGCTACTGGTGAAGAGGCCTATTCGATTGCCATGTTAATAATCGAGAGGCTTGACACTCTGCATAAACATTGTCGGATACAGATTTTCGCCAGTGATATTGATGAGTTTGCGATCTCGGTCGGTCGTGCAGGACTGTACCCACAAAGCATCGTTGGTGACCTATCAAAAGAGCGCCTAAGTCGCTTCTTCACGCTTGAAGATAAAGGTTACCGGGTAAACAAATCATTGCGTGACTGTATTACTTTTGCAAATCAAAATTTGATAAGTGACCCACCATTTTCCAACCTGGATCTCATCAGTTGTCGTAATTTGATGATCTACCTCAGTACACCCGAACAGCGTAAACTGCTGGCATTGTTTCACTTTGCATTATGTGACGAGGGCTATCTGTTCTTGGGGCATTCGGAAACAGCAACACACCCTGATGGACTGTTTGATCCCTTGGCAAAAAAATGGCGGGTCTACCGTAGAGCGGCTGTTAACCAAATAAAGAAAATGGATTATCCATTCAGTGCACGAATGCCTCGTTCGGTGACTCACAATCTTGCTGCTTCGAAGCAGCAGTCTGAGCAAACCCGACTTGCCGATTTAGTTCAACATCAATTAATTCAGGCATATGCGCCAGCCGCAGTATTGGTAAACCAAAAATATCAGGTTTTATATTTTTCCGGGCCGACAAATCGTTATCTTGAACAACCGATTGGCGCACCGACGCAAGACCTTCTATCGTTAGCTAAACATGAATTGAGGGCTGGATTGCGCACCACACTAAAGCGGGTTGCGAAAGAGCGTAAATTTATCACAATGGATGATTGCCCTATCGTGATAGATGGCTCTCGAATCGCCGTCAGGATAGCCATAAAACCACTTTTATTACCGCGTACCTCAGCTCCTTTATACCTAATTACCTTTGAAGAACAGTTAAACGTGTTGCCAAAGCTCGCGCCCGAGCGGATTGATGAGGTTGGTTCCACTGACGCTTTGGTGAAACAGCTAGAGAATGAGTTGCATATTTCTAGAGAAGAGCTGCAATCTCATATTGAGGAATTTGAATCGGCCAATGAAGAATTACAGGCCGCTAACGAAGAGGTAATGTCGGTAAACGAAGAGTTGCAGTCGAGTAATGAAGAGCTGGAAACGTCAAAAGAAGAACTGCAAGCGATGAACGAAGAGCTAACCACGGTAAATAATCAGCTCAAGGACAAAATGGATGAGCTGGCAAAAGCCAATGATGACCTTGAGAACTTACTCAACAGTACCGATATTGCAACAATATTTGTTGATTCTGAGCTTAATATAGGCCGCTTTACGCCGGCGACCAAGGACCTGCTGAATCTGATTTCAAGCGACATTGGTCGACCGCTGATCGATATTCGGCCAAAGTTTACCGATGAAAACCTAATCGATGACGTTGGTCAGGTGTTGGCCAAACTCACGCCAATCGAAGCCGAATTGATGACCGAGAACGGCCGATGTTTTCTGCGACGAATATTGCCTTATCGCACTGGTGACAACCGTATCGATGGAGTGGTAATAACCTTTATTGACATTAGTGCACGCATCGCCGCAGAAGAACAGGCACGCCTGCTTGCAGCTGTGGTTCGCGATTCGAATGATGCCGTTATATTGCACGACTTAAATGGCAAGATCACCCATTGGAATAGTGGCGCGCAACTGATGTACAGTTTGAGTGAGCAAGAAGCGCTGGCAATGACTATTTTCGATTTAGTGCCCAATGCTGGTCTGGCATCTGCAAAATCCACCCTAGAAAAAATTAAGAATGGAGAGGTTATTGATAGTTTGGAAGCATCGCGTATAACCAAAGACGGCAGAGTGTTAGATGTTTGGGTCACTGTCACGCCGATCACTGATGATAAAGGTCAAATCTCACTTATTGCCGCCACTGAACGCGACATTACTGATATCAAACTGAATGAAAAAGAGCTTCGCCAGAACGAGGCAAATTTTCGATCCTTAATCGAATCGGCACCGGACGCGTTGATATTGGTGAATTCAGCTGGTGAGATAGAAATTGCCAATGTTAGAGCTGAGAGTCTGTTCGGTTACGCTAATAATGAGTTAGCTGGTATGACCGTTGAGCAACTCATGCCTAAGCGTTTTCGAATGAAACATATTAACAACAGGGAGGGTTTTTTCAGCGACGCTAAAATACGTGAACTGGGCACCGATATGGAATTGTTTGCGCTGACTAAAGAGGGCAAGGAAATTCCGATTGAAGTCGGTTTGAGCCCGATTGAATCCGCTAATGGTTTAGTTGTGTGCGCGGCGATTCGAGATATAACCGAGCGTAAACAATCAGAGGAAAAACTGCGCGTTGCCAGTGTCATTGCCGAATCGGCACTCGCTGCAAAATCGCGATTTCTGGCCACAGCCAGCCATGATCTACGGCAGCCTTTGCAATCACTGGTTTTATTAAACAAGGCACTGTTGAAATCCGAAGATAAGCCAGATGCAATTAAGAAACTGATGATGCAGCAGGATTCACTGGACAGTATGAAGCAGCTACTTAACTCACTGCTTGATATCAGTAAGCTAGATTCAGGTACTGTTAAAGCCAACAAAAAGAATATTAAATTGCAACAGATTCTGCAGCGTGTAGGTAATGAATTCACAGCGATTGCCAACGAAAAAGGTCTGGATCTTATTATAGAAAAGACTAATGCGGAAGTGCTCTCAGACCCAGATCTACTGTCACAACTAATTCAAAATTTGGTTGCAAATGCGATACGCTACACCAATGCCGGTTATGTAAAACTTGTCTGTATGGATGATGATAACGGTATACGACTCGAGGTTAGAGACTCGGGTATCGGAATCGCGTCTGATCAGCAGACGGCAATATTTGACGAGTTTCATCAGGCTAATCCCGATCCACAGACAGCGAATATGGGGCTTGGGCTTGGGCTTTCGATTGTGCAACGGATTGCTGCTTTATTGGACACCTCGGTAGAGCTTAATTCTGAACTTGATCATGGCTCGATTTTCTCAATTGTTTTGCCATTGGCCGAATTTGAGTCGATCGAAGTAAGCGAGGTTGAGATGGCCGGTCAAGAAGGTATAGCCATGCAAGGCGGTGTAGTACTTCTGGTTGATGACGATTTAGGAGTGCTCGAAGCCGCCCGCATACTTCTTGAGATAGAACCCGAATTTGAGGTGGTGGTGGCTTCATCGCCTCCAGAGGCATATTCTTTGATTGAAAAAATCACCCCTGACCTGATTATCACCGACTTCCATCTCAGCCACGAAGATACCGGAATTGATGTTATTGAAAAGGCTAGAAAACAATCAGCGCGACATATTCCAGGGATTCTGGTCACTGGTGATACCTCTCTGATAATCAACTCGGATGAGCATAAAAACGTTGCCCTTATTACTAAGCCAATCGATACCGACGAGCTGATATCATTAGCTCATCAACTGCTCGCATCAAAAACTGAGCCGAATTAAACTGGCTTATGTTTATGGCTAAATAAACAGTATCAGCGAGATGCACCAGCAAGCACGAAAGAAGGGGCGCAAATATAAATATTTACGCCCCTCGGAAAGTTTACCTGACTTTCTTCGCGTCACTCTCGTCAGAGTTGCGGTAAGGATTTATACCGACAGCGTTTAGATTCACCGAAGCTTGTCTAATCACG
>JAFMHC010000284.1 GCA_017854775.1 Gammaproteobacteria bacterium
CCTCGTTATTCCTCATTAAAAAATCAACGTTTTAAGGTTATTTTATCTACTAAAACAACCAATAATATTTAGACTAAAAATATCTATTAAAACTTACGAACCATTATTAATTGAAGCTACACACTCCATGTTATGTATTCGAAAGGGATTAGATAACGATAGCTATCTAATGCAATTACAATATAGAATTCGAGAATATTGTCAACGACAAAATACGATTCAGCATAGAATAAACCGCATATATTTGTATAAATGCGGTGATGGTTAATTTATTTAACACGCAGTTAACTGATTGTTAATTCGTTATTAATTCTTTATTAATAGAGTTACGTGTAGGCCGTCGGCCGTCAATAAGCCAAGAGCGCGCTTGGCAGCATGGTTGGTTTTTTTTGTCATATTGACCATAAATTGTCGATTGATTCACAATAAAACTTATGGCATTTCTAGCTATCGTCCTTGTTGTCATTTTTTACAGTGACTCCATCACTATTACAACTCTCATCCTTCTGTTTTGTCCCTATTGCGGTTTATATCCCGGCAATTGCCTTGCTCTGCACATCGACAGAGCAAGGCCTGAATCTTGGGCTCGGGTTCATGTTCAAAATGGTGTAACCCCTGAGCCAACTCAGCGCTTAGTGAACACCGCCCTCAGCTGCATCGGTGTCGCTATTGGTGTCGCTATTAAGGTCATATTTTGCAAACCAGCCAAGTATATTATCGACCTTAGCAATCAGACGGCTAGGCCTAGAAGCAATTGAATGAGAGGCACCTGGAATACGAATTAGTGCCGAATCGACTTTCTGAACTTTTAGCGCGGTATAAAATTGTTCGGCTTCCCATGCCGGCGTACGCCAATCTTCCTCACCCACCATTACCAAAGTTGGGGTTGTGACATTGCCGACCAACGATATTGGCGATAAGCGCCAATAAAGCTCAGGATCTTCCCAAGGCTGTACGCCAAGCCAATGTCGACTCACGAAACGTGAGATATCGGCAGCTAAAGCCATGCTTGTCCAATTAATTACCGGCTTGATGGTTGCCGCAGCGACAAACCGATTAGTCTTACCAACCGCCCAAGCAGTTAATACCCCACCACCTGAACCACCGGTAATAAACAATCGATCTTGATCAACATATTTCTTCTTAATCAACTCATCAACCACGGTCATCAGATCTTCATGGTCATTGCCCGGATAAGCCTTATCAATCAACTGAGAAAACTCCTCACCGTAGCCCGTTGACCCTCTAGGGTTTACATAAACAGTAACATAGCCCTCCGCCGCATAACGTTGGATTTCAGCGGCAAAATAAGGGCCGTACATTGCAAATGGGCCGCCGTGAATCTCCAATATTAAGGGCATAGAAGCATTTGCTTGAAAACCATGAGGTAGCGCAATCCAAGCTTCGATATCACGACCATCATGGCGAGACTTCACCGTAATTTCTTCAATTTTAGCCATGTCTAAGTAAGGCAACACATCGGAATTAAGGTCGGTCAGAACTCGGCTGCTGCCGAAGCCTCGTTGATACGCTATTTCTGCTGGCTTGTCTGGCGACGCTTGAGTATAGGCAATGGTCGGTGTGTTACCGCCGATACCCGTGGCCAATGAAAAACTACCGGACGCATAGGGCCGGCCAAACGAGGTACCACCAATATCGCGAACCAACACCTTGACCTTACCCGACAGGTCTATCATTACCAAATTCAGCATCCCTTCGACCAACGATTGAGCTACTAAGCCACGGCTACTCGGCAGCCATTGTACTGACGCGATCGGGTGGTCATAGTTTTCGCTTAAGTTTTTTATATCTGAGCCATCGGCCTTCATCACATATAAATCTGTTTGCTGATATGCCTTGAGCTTATCTGTATATCCTCGGTAAGCAATCAGGCTTTGATCCGGCGCAACCAAAGCACCTTGATCGGGGCCATCACGAGCGGTTAACGCATTAATTGATAAATCACTGAGTTGAACCTTGTATAACTCACTTTCGATCGGGTCTAACTCGGGGTTATCAACATCATTGCCTTCAACAACGATCGAATCATTGCCAAGCCAAGCCGGGGCACTAAAGCCATTATCGCCAAACGTTACTTGTCTTGGAGTGCCTCCTTGCGCACTGACAATAAATACATGTTCGGTGCCGGGCTTTAAATAACCAGCGCCATCAAAACGAATAGTAAGATCGTCAAAAACACGCACTGGATCCGACCACTGAGCATTTTCGGGCGCAGCAATGGCGGTCGCGAAGCTCGGCGCTTGTGAGCTCACCAACATTGAAAAGGCAATTGTTTTACCGTCTGGAGACCAAACCGGGGCACTGGGACTATGCTCTAGTTGAGCAATAGCAAAACTCTTGCCCGTGTCTTGGTACCTGACCCTTAAGCTCGGCCTTCCTTCAATCGAGGTTAAATATATAAACCGATCGCCGCTAGGCGACCAACGCACAGAAGAGCTCGAACCTTCGCCCGAAATAAGCGGCCGATGGGCACCGCTGCGTGTATCAATTGACCAAAGGTCACTTGCCACAGTGTCGCTAAACTTGTCCATAGATCGGCGAGTATAAATAACCGTTTTTCCGTCAGGCGAAATTTGTGGAGAAGCGGCGTACTCCAAATCAAAAATACGTTCCGAGGTAAACTTTCGGCTTGGCTGCGCTAGTTCTCTCGAGTCTTTACTTGCGGTAATTTCTTCCGACGCCGATACCGGTGTCGACGTCAGTAATAAGGTTGCAAAAATAGCAACAAAGATAGAATGTGTTTTATTCTCAATTAGCATGGTTAATAGATCGCCTTAAATGAATGTATTATTGTCAGCTGTGGCCACAACTCTAATCAGTAAATTCAAGATCGGTCAGTAAATACTAAATTGATCTATAAACGTTAGCGTATTAATAAGCTGATGGCCGCTCGTGTGGTGACATGAAACTTACTAGCTTAAAAGTTTAATATACCTCACTGACCGAAAGTTCATGTTGAAAACTGATAAGCTAAACGATAAAACTATAAAAGTTCTGACGTTTTCATCCGTTTTCTGTGTTCAGTCTCCAATCACGAAACCAATTAGGGTCAGTCACATTGAGCTCCTCAGCAAGTTCGACTAATTGACTCGACGGCATTAAGGCTAAGTTTTTCGTGAGCTTCTGATCAAGATTTGTGGCTGCCAAAATGAGCGCGAGTAGGTCAAATCTCATGTTGAAGTTGGCCGCAAACTTTAAGCCTTTGCGCCAATGTCTTGCCGCTTTCTTAGCTCGCCCTGACATAAGTTGGTACCATCCGTTTAAGAGCTCATAGCGAGAGACGGCAATATCGTAAATAGCAGCATGTGCTCGGAGGTTTTTAAGTGAAAGTTTAACCCAAGCCTCAAATCGCGGGTCGCAATTTGCGCCATACAATTCTTTCTCTTGATACCAAAAACGTAGCGCAGCCTCAGCCTGAGCATAGCAGCAGGGAATCGATCGCCAAGTAGTGGGCCGGCCCCATTTTTCAAGCACCGAAGCACCAAGCTCTAAATACTGGATCACTCGATACCGATCTTGGTCGCGTATCGCTAACAAAGCGAACGAGGTGGAAGCCTCCAAAACGTTAACTGGGTCAAATCCTTGAGGATGCTCCAAATACAATTTCTCTAACTTAACGGCTACTTTTTTAGCAATACCATAATGCCCTTGCATGATCGAGGACATCGCCCACATACAATAGCCCCAAGACTGAGACTGATAGACACCTCGACTAAATCCAGAGGCGTAAATCTGTTGGTATATATGACTTGGCTCAGTGGTAGAAATAAAGTTTCCATGTGTTAGACCACCGATGCAATAGACCGCGGCAGACTCCTCCCAACGACGCCGGTCACCCTGTGCCAAAGCCATCTCTTGCGATTTAAGCATCGCTTTATCGTGACCAAGCCAATCGCCAATAGCGGCTTGAGCCATTCCTCCGGCTAAATAATACCAAGCCCAAGTGCCAGGCTCATCAATCACCGCGGCTACTTTTTTTGCTCGTTGCAGATATGAATTCGATAACCGCAATAACGGTATCCCGCCTAGAGCACTACCCAGGTTAGTGTAACTTCGAGAAAGAGTTTCAGTATCGTCAGCGGTCGCCTCAGCTAAATTTGTAGCCGCGAAAGAAGCAAAAAGTAGTCCCTCAATATTTTGAAGAAAGTAAAATACTAAAAAATGACGCTCCATAATTCGTGCAGCAAGGTGGGTTTCTGCGATATCTTTCTCAGCAACCGGCTTATCAAATAACGGAAGATAGCGATGACGCACTTGTATCATTATTTGTACAACCGAACGCAGTAGAAAACCCGCTTTGCTATTAGGTAAATCTATTCCTAACAAAGCAAGTGCGGCACGAAAATCCTGATCAGATTCTTGCAATCGGCCAAGCGCCAAGCGGGCCGCCCCGCTCATGCCCTTCCATCGAGCAAGTTTTATATGCGCTATAGAAATTTGCTTGTCAGCCAAAAGCTCTTCAATCTGATCTAAATAGTCAAGAGTCTCACGGTTAGCAAATAGCTCGTGCGCCTGCTCGGCTGCTAGCGCAAGATACGTAATCGCCTTGGCCGGCTCTTCTGCACGTCGCCAATGCAGCGCCAAGTCAGGGTACTTATTTGAAATATTATTACTATTTAGCTCTATCCATTGCGCCGCCTGACGGTGCATCTTCTTCCGTTGACTGTAGAGCATTAAATCGTAGGCGATTCGTTGCGTTGCGAGATGTTTAAAAAAGTACTCTACGTGTCGAACTTGAGGTTGAGTCATTCCCATGACACAGAGTGCATCCAATTCCAAATTAAGAGATTCACGATCATTCTCGACAGGGTAAAGGAAATGCAGCTCTTGCATTGAAAACTGACGGCCGATCACGCTAGCCGTTTTTAACGCTAATTGTTGACCCAAACTAAGCCGCTCCAATCGACTCACAATCGCACTTTCCATCGACGATGGCAATTCTATGTCCTGCGCATTTGTGATGCCTGCGGCAAGCGCACAGACCCCATCCTCGATAATTAAAATACTGCGCTCAGCCAAGTCGTTGGCCAGCACTTCACTATATAATGGGTGTCCTTCAGCACGCTCAAGAATTAAATCCAATATCGAATCTGGCAGCACCTCTACTTTAAGCTGTTGACATACTAAGGCCGCAATATCCGCTTTAGCCATTGCCGAGAGAACGATTTTTCGAGTGCCACTCAGGTCGACTATTTTATTTAGACTGGCTGGATTTTCACCGACGAAGGGCTGAGTAAGCACGATAAAAAGAGTGTTTGTTAAATCGCGAATC
>JAFMHC010000285.1 GCA_017854775.1 Gammaproteobacteria bacterium
AAACTGCTCGATGTTGCCACGCTTGCCCCAGCTTGCCATGGCGCGCCGTAGTTGATCGGCTTCGCCACCGCTAAAGCCTGCGGCGACCATGGTTAGCTTAATAACTTGTTCCTGAAATATAGGAATGCCTAAAGTTCGGTTTAATACCGCTTTGATTTGCTCATTGGCGTATACAACAGGTTCTTCGCCACTGCGGCGCCGTAGGTAAGGGTGCACCATATCACCCTGTATTGGCCCAGGGCGAACAATCGCAACCTCGATCACTAAATCGTAATAACAACGCGGCTTTAAACGCGGCAGCATCGACATTTGAGCGCGCGACTCAACTTGAAATACACCGATGGTATCGGCGTTGCACAATAAGTCATAGACCTTAGGGTCGCCGTGTGGAATGTCATGTATTGTCAATAGTTTGCTTGTCGGTGCAGCACTGTTAATCATGTCCAGTGCTCGTTTGATCGCGCTAAGCATACCCAAACCGAGTACATCTACTTTGATTAGGCCTAGAATTTCGATATCGAATTTATCCCACTGAATAATCGTTCTATTTGGCATTGATGCGTTTTCAATCGGCACTAAGGTACTGGTTGGTGCCTCGGTAATCAGGAAGCCTCCAACATGTTGAGACAGGTGGCGTGGGGTACCAATAATTTGTTTCACTAAGCTAAAAAAGTAGCGGCCTAGTTGGCTGTTAACGTTAAATTTCTGATCTCGCATGTGTTGTTCAAGTACATCGAGTTTGTCCCACCACGCCATTGATCGATTTAGGTCCTCAATCAAGCTAAGCGGCAAGCCCAGTGCTTTACCAACATCACGAATAGCGCTCTTGCGCCGATAGGTAATCACCGTGGCCAACAAAGCCGTGCGTTTGCGCGTGTACTTTGCATAGATATATTGGATTACTTCTTCTCGCCGGTCACTTTCAAAATCAACATCAATGTCCGGTGGTTCGTCTCGCTCTTTAGAAATGAAGCGTTCGAAGAGCAACTCATTTTCATCTGGGTTTACCTCGGTAATGTAGAGGCAATAACAAACACAAGAATTAGCCGCCGAGCCTCGCCCTTGACACAAAATGCCTAAGTTACGAGCAAAATCTACGATGTCATAAATGGTTAAAAAGTAGTATTCGTAATGCAATTGTCGAATGATTTTAAGTTCGTAGCGTATCGCTGCGACCACTTTTTTAGGCACGCCCTCTGGAAAACGCTTACGCGCACCATCAATAGTGAGCTGGCGCAAATATGAGGTTGCTGTTTGCTCGCTAGGCACAACCTCGCGAGGGTATTGATAGCGCAATTGGTTGAGCGAAAAATCACACAAGTCAGCAATGTGTAAGGTTTCCTCTAGCAATGAGCGAGGGTATTGCTGTTGCAGCACATCCATTGGCTTTAGGTATCGCTCAGCATTCAGTTGGCGCTGGTTTTGCAACTGTTCTACGGTGCAGCCATGGCGAATAGCCGTCACCGTATCTTGCAATGGCTTACGTGATTTACAGTGCATGTGCACATCGTTGCACGCCAGCATATTAAGGCCAAGTGCACGGCTTAGCTGTTCGCAATGCAGATAACGTTGTTGATCATTGCTTTGTCGAAACAATTCAACACCAATCCATAAGCGTTGCTTAAACAGGCGTGCCAGAGCCTGACCTTGTGGTGCGTCTTGTTTACTAAACGATGGTAGCCAGATAGCCAAACAATGCTGCAAACCAAATTTTAGGTCTTCCATACCAGTGAAGTAACTACCCTTAGTTGTGCGTCGCCGGCTCTTAGTGATGAGGGCTGATATCTCAGCATAGGCTGTGCGGGTAGGAGCCAGCAAAACTAGTTTTAGCTGGCCATCTTGAGTCTCGACATTGAACTCGCTGCCAATGATCAATTTTATATTGCACTCATTGCTAGCTTGGTAAGCTTTAACAATACCTGAGTAAGAGCATTCATCGGTAATAGCGATTGCGCTATAACCTAACTCGGCGGCCTTATAAACTAACTCGTCAGGGCTAGAGGCACCGGTTAAAAACGTATAATGCGATTTGACGTGCAACTCAGCGTACATCGTATAGGCCCCAGTTATATAAAGAGCTATTTAAACAGTTATTCATAAAGGCTATTCAAACAAGCTAGGCAAACAAACCATGCAGGTACCAGTGGTCTTGTTTGCGGTCGTAGTAGACCCACAATAGTTGACCGCTTACTTGTTGAGCGATGTAATAATCGCGACTGTACAGGCTTGACCACCAATGACTGATAACACGATGAGGCCCGTGAATTAGTTTCAAAGGCCCTTTATGAATAGGCTTTTTGTCTTTCTGAAACAGTCGCTTGGGGTGTTCTAATAGCCACAATGGTTCATCTTTGAAATCAGAAACGAGCGATTCTCTAGACGTAGAAGTATGCTCAATTTGGCAACGTTGATTAACTAATTCCGGTAAATGTTCGGCTTGTGCCGACACTTTGTAGAGCGCGTCGTAACCGAGGCGGCTTGCTAGCTTGTCTAGTAATTGGCTAATGCTTTCATGGTTAGCACTTTCTTTACCGGTACTGTCTTGAAATAAATCGTTAATGTACTGCCGCTTCTCAACTAATGACTCACTAAGCAATTCAATAGCTGAGAACTCCCAATGCATGTCGGTACTCTCGAATTGTAGATCTGTTAGTAAGGCAAACGTATTAAAGTCATTACCAGAGCTGTTGAGTCGTATATCAATGGTTTTCAGTAGGCGGTTATTCTCAGAATAAAATCGCCAGGTAAAACAGCGGCAGACAACATTTCTGTTTTCAATAAAGGCGACTAAATCCTTTAATAAGCGTTGAACTTGCTGTTCAATCCATGTTCTGTTTCGAATAGGTTCAGCGAAGTTAACCTTAGCCACAAAGCGCTCAGCAGGAATGTTGATATGAATTGGGTCGGCGACCCTACCCAATAGTTGATCGAGATAATCAACCAGCTGTTTGCCAAACCGTTGACCTAAATCAGAAAAAGGAATACTCAAAATATCGCCTAGCGAATTAAAGCCGCAATGCTGCAGCTTGCTTACGATCTTCTTGTCGAGAGCTAAATGTTCCAGTCGTGCATAAGGCAATATTTTTTTAGAATTATTTACTTGCCACTCAAGCTGCCTGCAGTAGCTCAAAAGGTATGCCGCTTTAGGCGTATTGGCTAGCCCAAATTCAGCATCAACAGCAAGCTTATCAAGCTGCTGAATAATTAAATGTTGTAGATGTTTAAGACCACTAAATAGAGCTAGGCTACGGCCTATTTCAAGCAATAGGGTATGGTCATCGTATACATGCACATGTGAGGTAAAGCGGTAGGCCCACTCATTAAGCGATGAGAGTTTCTGCGCTTCCTTATTCGAGTCACGCTGAATAAACTGTATATCCGGTACTAGCATCAGCGCTCGATCAACGCTTTGTCCGACTGACACCGACGCCTCTTGGGCTACTTCATTAGCCTGCCATACTTGTTGTCGGTAATTCACAGCAACTGCATCGCCGCCATTAAAGCGGACCCCCAGAGAGTTAATCGACAGCATTGATAAACGTATGCATAGCCACAGTGGCGATGAGAGTGGAGTCGAGAGTGATGAGGACGGAGCATTTGCTGACTCTTGGTAGCGTTGATATGGTGAGGCAATTGACACAGCGATCACTCAATAGCAACGGTGCGGCCCGCAAGGGTGTGACGTGACTCCATGGCTTTCGAGCCATCACGATAGCGATACTTTATCGGCGAATGTAATAACGGGCGATTATGCTGAGGTAGGAGTTCGGTTGGTATCTGTTGCCATTGTTGATAATGCGGCGATAAAGACAGAGAACACTGCTGTCCGTTTGAACCTTGTGGCTGCTTATTAACGGTCACTGATAATCTGCCAGCAGGCGTACTAGCTAGCGCTAACCGCATTCGAGCCGCTGAGGCCTGCTGCAAGCACCGGTGATCACGAAACTGCACATGCCAGGTGCCTGATTTCTCAGCCGCCAACTGTAAACGGCGAGTCTGTTTTTGGCTTAGATTATGCTTCCCGGTCCAGCTAAAAAGCACGCTGCAATTGTCGGCAAGTAATATTTGTTCCACCGCCCACAACGTGTCAGCTATATTCTTTGGTGCCACTATAATTAAATTATCAGGGTCAATATGCTCCTTAATTAAAGCTTTCGAATACGGCAAATATGGAGGAGCAATCCACACCATATGTGGCTTACTCTGGTCTAAGGTATTGCGCAACGCTGGAAGCAATAAGCGCAGTTCACCGATGCCGTCATCGGCTAAACCAATTTCAGTGGTCGTTCCTAACGGCCAGCCGCCAACCGCCAACACTCGATCAAGGTCAGTAAAGCCGGTATTGATAACCGAATATGGCCGAACCGACATTTGTATCGGCAGGCTAGCCTTATTCTTACCAGTAAATACTGAATTTAAAACTGCTTTATCGAATGGTTGCTTATCAAAAGTCACTAGAATAATTACTTAATTGATCGGCAATCTATTCTAAATAAATACTGTTTATATAAACAGTATTTATTTAGAATAGTTGAAATATTTCAGGCTAAATAGTTAACACTTGTTAGTTAACGTCGTGAGTAAGGTAGTTTCGGTCACCTAAACTACTCCGTAGTATCCTCGTTAAAAATTTTCCTTCAATAGCATTTGAGGTGCGAGCCATAAGCAAAGAACGGCTATCTAATTAGCTCTATTGAAAGGGGCAGGTAAGTGCAAAAGAAACGCCGTCACAAAACATATAGAGGTTTACAAGGGGCTAGTATTAAAGAGTCGAGCTGGTATCTTAATAGGTTGTTACACACACAATTGAGCAGTCTTATGGGAAGAGTTGGGCGCAAGAAGAAAATGAGAGCTTTTAGAAAGTCCTTGGGTATAGGCTTGTGAATACTCCAGCTCCTAAGGTCTTCGATAGTTTTAATCGTACAGACGGCTCGCCAAAGCGGAATACTGAAAGTGACTTTTGTTTTTATAACCGTTCTGCTCGAGCCGAGATTAAAAAGGTAAGAGACCTCATTGAAGACTATGTTGAGAACTATCCCAATGAGGAGCTAAAGGAACTTATTCCTCGTTTGCGATCTGGAGATGATGTTCACTTTCGATCTGCATCTTTTGAATTGTTTCTACATGAAGCCTTGAGAAAGCTGGGTTTTACGCTAACCCCTCATCCAGAACTTCCCAATGGTAGCCTCTCTAGGCCAGACTTCCTTGTTTCTGGCACTGACGGCCAGTGTTTTTATCTAGAAGCAGTCTTGGCAACAGAAAA
>JAFMHC010000286.1 GCA_017854775.1 Gammaproteobacteria bacterium
TTAGAGTAGTTATTCATCGAAGTTTTATAGTCGAAATTACGACCTGCGTCGTAGGTCATAACGTTGTAAAAATCGAATACACCGATGCTTGAATTCAGTAGATTTAACACCTCGCCATGATGGCTAGAGCGCTCGGGCTCTCGATAGGAACAGTTCTCGACTATGTTCGAGTCTTTACAGTTTATCGGGTCGGCGCCAACGTGATAAGTGGTCAGTACAATCGACTTACTATTGCCTATCAGCTCTCGTATGCGCTTAGCCAAAAAGGCTAATTGCTGGTTTTGCTTAAGCGATAATCTGGCGGCCTGTTCAAAGTCAAAGTCAATTCCCGACAACTGCGTGTAGCCTATAATTTGGTAATTTGAACTGTCGTTACAACCGTTGTTCTGACAGTCAGCTTTACTTGTTTTTTGGTAGACGGGGAAGTCGGTGGTGAGTAGCTCGGCAATATTGTTTGCGATCACCTCAGAGTGATCGTGTGAGCCCATCGTATTCCAAATATCTTCATACTCTTGCCCTCCAAAGGAAATAATCATCTGAGTTTGCGGCGAGGCGTGGGCTAACTTGGTCCAATTTAGATAGCCTTTGGGGATGCTTTCAGGCGCAGTTGAGGGGGTAGTTGAAGGCTTCTCTACGATGTCATCCGATGACGAAATATTGCCAAGCTCATCCCATTTGGCAAACGACAGCATATAGGCATCAGCCTTGGATTCCATTAAAAGCTCAGCCGCATTATCCGGCAGCCCCCACGATGTAAGGTAGGCTATGTATCTAGGTTGAACGCTTCGTTGTTTAGTTTTTAACCAGGTGTTTTCCATATCCGAGGTGCGAATCTGCGCTGGAGCTATGCTGGTGTAACTGAGTGCTATAACGCTAAGCATAAGAGGAGTTAAAAAAAATTTCATGATCGTTTTCATTAAAAAGTCGTTTGCTAATGGACTGATTTATTTTGGCGCGATTTAGATACTCGCATTTAGATTGTTTATATCAAAGTTTCATGTAAAATGACAACGTTGTCACAACTTTAATCCAATTGTTAATCCTATTCATGTGCTGACTGTTGCTACTTGTATTGCTACTAGTCATGTACTTGAACCTTATTAACAACCTCAGTGAGTATTTGAATTATGTTTAATTGGGCCGTGATTGGCACTGGTGGTATCGCCGACCGGTTTACCTCAGTACTTACTTCATCTCGGGTATCAGGTTGTGATACCTATGGACAGCTTAGAGGTGTGCTTGCGACTAGCGAGAGCAAAGCCCGAGATTTTATAGTAAAGCATAAAGGCGCTGGTGCGATTAGCTATGATGATATCAGCGCACTAATTGCCGATGCCGAAATCGATGCTGTTTATATAGCCACGCCACACACGTCTCATTATGACTTAACTCGGCAATTATTGATGGCGCAAAAACCGGTCTTATGTGAGAAGCCCCTGACCGTGACCGCTGCAGAAACACAGCATCTTATAGAGTTAGCTCGGCACAATAAGGTGTTTCTGATGGAGGCGCTGTGGACTAAAACATTACCAGTTTGGCATCGAGTTAAACAATTACTTAAGCAGGGCGAGATAGGAGAAGTGGATCATTTTTCGGCTGATATGGGGTTTTACTTTCCCTACGATTCGACCCACCGGTTGTTTAATAAAGAATTGGCCGGAGGAATTCTGCTTGATATGGGGGTCTACCCTATATCGTTAGCTAATTGGCTAGCGGGTGTGCCTATAGACATTACTGCAAGTAGTGTTTTATCAGATCAAGGTATTGACCTAAAGACGATGGTAAACATGACATTCGATAAACAGCTTACTGCGAGCTTCACTCTGACCACAAAAAGCACAACAGAAAATGCGTTTTGGATATACGGCGACGGCGGCTGGATCCGTGTCGATGACCTTTTTTCAGAATCCCAAGGCTTGACCTATCAAATAGCTGGGCAGACGACTAAAGAGTCATACCCATTCGAAATTAATGGATTTGAATACCAAATCGCTGAGGTCGTTAAATGTGTATCAGAAGGTGTTATTGAACATGAAAATTTGACCCATCAAAATACCCTAGAGGTGATGACAATCGTTGATCGAATCCGCGAGCAAATAGGATTGCAGTATTAACCTAGCCGCTTAGAAAGACCAAATAGAGAGGTTTGAAAATGAAAAACGAAAAACACGACGTGGTTGAGAGTATTAAAGCCTCTGATCAATTAACTAGCCAAACGGCCGCTGAAACCTATGATTTAACCGCAGAAGGTGCATTTACCGATGGGGTAGAGGGGCCCGCTGTTGATATGCATGGCAATGTGTATGCGGTGAATTTTTCCGAGCAGGGAACGATTGGAATCATCAAATCCAATGAAGACGCTAGGGTCTTTATTGAGCTACCCCAAGGCAGTGTTGGTAATGGCATTCGTTTTGGCGAAAATGGCGATATGTTTATTGCCGACTACACCAAGCATAATGTATTTCGGGTAGATATGAAGAATCACGATATTCATGTGTATGCTCACGAGCCTGAAATGAATCAACCCAATGATATTGCGATTAGCCGGAAAGGTGTTATTTATGCCAGTGATCCCGACTGGACAGACGAGTCAGGCCAATTATGGATGATTGGAAAAGATCAAGAACTTGTTCGACTTGAAAAAAACATGGGTACCACAAACGGCATAGAGGTTAGTAATGACGAGCGAACGTTGTATGTTGGGGAAAGCGCTCAACGCAGAATATGGGCCTACAATATTTTGTCTGATGGCTCGGTTGCCAATAAACGCTTGTTCCATGAGTTTTCTGATCATAGTTTAGATGGGATGCGGGCTGATATTAATGGCAATTTGTTTGTTGCTCGTTATGGCGCAGGAACGGTCGCGATTTTATCAGAGCAGGGTTCGCTAGTTCGCGATGTAAAGCTTACCGGCCGCTTTCCTACCAACCTTGCGTTTGGCGGCGAAGATGGCAAGACAGTTTACGTTACGATGCAGAAACGCGGTGCAATCGAATGCTTTCGAGCTGATTTTCCTGGTCGTGAATTTCAACTTAAATTTGACCCAAAATAGGCCAGCAATGGTTGCTATATTAGGCAACTTCTCAGCTAATTTTCGCAACGGTTAACACTATGACTCAACTGCCGGATCAAAAAGATGATTACATACAGATGTATACACACGCAGGAGCCTGTGCGGTAATCTCCTTACATGGAGGGCATCTACTCTCTTGGAAGCCTTTGCCGCATAGTCAGGAACAATTGTACTTAAGTAAGACCGCCGTATTGGATGGTTCCGCTGCTATTCGCGGCGGCGTTCCGATACTTTTCCCTCATTTTGGTAGTCAAGCTAATTCCCCTAACCATGGCTTCGCTAGGCTGATGAACTGGCAGTGTGTCGCCAGAATTACCGATGACAACAGCGATACCGTTCACTTAGAGTTGTCCAATAATGACGAGACCAAGGAATTTTGGCAGGCGGACTTTAATTTGCACTTGATCGTGACCTTGTTTGATTCAAGTATTGATATGCATTATGAGGTTACTAATACCGGCGGTAAGGAATTCAGTTTTAGCGGAGGTTTACACACCTACCTACGAACCGAAGATATACGCCAGACTCAACTTTCTGGATTACATCAGTGTGCCTATATCGAGGCTGGTAAACATTATCGAGAGCAGCAGCAATTAGTTGAAATTACCTGTCACACTGACCGAGTATATTTTACCGGTGATAACGAAACGTTATTGCAGTTGATCTCACCAAAACGATGTATTTTGATTGAATCCTCTGGCTTCGATCAAACCGTGGTTTGGAATCCTTGGGTCGAAGGAGCAGAGCAAATCAAGGATATGGAAAATCATGATTATCTAAAAATGCTTTGTGTTGAATCCGTGTTGGCGACAGAGAAAGTATGTCTGCAAGCAGGGCAATCATGGAGCGGCTCTCAACGGCTAAAATACCAAGAGAGTTAAAAACTCGGTATTTACCTCGACCGTTTCTTTCGTTTGAATGGGCAGAGTCGCCATTGTCATTGTGGCGCATGCCGAATAGCGTTAATAAAAATAAAAATTTGCAACCTCAACGAATTATTAACGGAAAAATAACGGAATATTTCTAGCTACCCCTTAACTTGCCTCAAATAGGTGCTCGTTGTTAATCAATTATTAATCATGAGTGGTATAGCCGTTGTCTATCAAAATGCAAGCCCGTAATCGTTGCGGGAGCGTGCGTAGGCAGTTTGAATAAGACCAAGTGAACATGGGGATGCAAAATGCACAAATTGGCATTTACGGTTTTAGCGCTGATAATGCTATTCGCGCAGCCAAGCCAGGCTCAGGATTTGAAGGACATATTTAGGGATGTCCTAAGCGAATACGCGGAGCAAAAAGCAGAGGAGCATGGTCTTGACCTTAATGGTAGTAAGGCCAAAAACGTCAGTCTTACTTTTGCGGGTACTAAGCCTGTGCAGTCTGATGTGTTTGAATCGTTACATACGGCTAGTCGCGAGCCAACGCCTACTCGGACAACGCCAACTAGAATTAATACACCAGAATCAGATTGCTTCAACAAAGTTCAAGGTCGAATTGCTTGGAACTGCGAGCGGAAACAGTCGAACTCACCCGCCAGCAAGTGATAGCTATTGGACTCAGAATTTAACCCGTAGCCGCACCGTGAACGGAGCAACGTTTAACTATGGAAGTAGTCTTGACATGGATCGTCACCTTACTTCTGAGACTAGGAGTACATTATTTTATGAATACGACGACCTAACACTGCCGCTAAATCCTGCGAGTCAGCCCGCCGCACCAACTAGGCCATCGAATCGCGCTAACCCGCCTTCAGGCGCTAGCGTGTCTCCACCAAGTGGTTCTTCATCGGCAATGGCCGCTGCGGTATTGGGTGATGACTCGGTTACTTTAGTATTGCCTGTGGAAACTGCACTTGCATCGACATTGAACGCAGCTAAACAAAGCGGTAGAGATCTCAATAGCTTAAATTTCGCCATCGAACTTAGTGGCATTGAGCTTACTTCGGCGGCACAAGCGGGAGGCTTCGGCTATTCAGTTTACCTAAACCTTCCAACTCAGGGCGGCGGCGACGATGCGAATCATTTTGTTGGTACGGTAGGTCCATTTGAAATCGCCAGTATTGAACAGGAGCATGAGGGTGACCACCACGCAGGCAATGGTGTATTGAGTTTAGTCATTCCGGCGCGAGTACTGGACAGTGCTGTAATAGATGCAAGTGAAATAGAGCTTTCGTTTATACGCATTAACGG
>JAFMHC010000049.1 GCA_017854775.1 Gammaproteobacteria bacterium
AGTAGCTGCACGCTTCAAGTCTTACAGAGGCCGTTTATACTTAATCAGAGGCTCCTTAAGGGAGACCTTTGATTCGTTCGATAAACGGAAATATCGATCAAGTTGACCAAAATTTTTCGTTTTACAGTTTCCCCAAGACGCTGAATAATATTTCTCAAGGACACAATACTTGCTGTTAATTTTCTACCAATACGAGAGTAACGAAGATGGGCAAACACAGAGAAAGAAACAACGACTATGATTTTGATGGCGAAATAGTTAACGCTATATTGGATGATAGTGAAATGGATGATGATGCTTTTTTCGAACAGTTTCAACCGAAGAAGACGCGCCAAAAAACCAAACGCGCGCGCTATGCCAGAAGGCGGATTGAAGAAATGAAAGAGGATCGACAACTGGCTGAACGGCTAGATGAATATTACAATCGATACCTCGATTAATCGACACTACTGAAATCCTTTTAACACCGTTTCATCCGTTCGGATGAAACGGTTTTTTATTGCTCAGGCCTATTTTTCTCGCTTACGGCTATTTTTCTCGCTTACGGCTATTTTTTATCGTTTATAGCCATGGCCGCTGGCGAATAAAACCTAGAATAAAAGATCCAGTAGCCACGAACTAGTAGCGTCAAGTAAGTTAGTATTAGTAATAACTAAACAGACTATTAACTAATCCATGTTTACTCAACAGCTAGCAAAGCAACTATTTTTTTCGCTGACTCTAGCCTTGTTGGTATCAACCGCTGAGCATGGCAGCGCACAAGAGAGCACCGCAGCTGCAGGCGAGAATACTCTAGAGCAAGTCGATCAAGAAATTGAACCAGAAGTTGAACCAGTCGAGGTTTCTGAACAAGTTCGAAAGGCTCAGGAACTTGAAGAGCTGGGTTCAGCGATAGCGGAAAAAGCCAAAACGCTGAAATCGTTGAAATCAAAGGTCAGAAAATCAGTTAGCAACCCGGAACTTGAACTCGAAATAGCAGTAATCGAACATCAACTCGAAACGCTCAATAAGAGTTTTGAGCAAGTCGCTATTGGCAGCATCAACTTAGATGTTCTTGGCATAGATAACCAATCGAAAACTTGGCAAGAAGAATTAACCCTAGTAATAAAACCTCTATTGGAGAATCTTCGCAGTCTAACCGAACAGCCCCGACGAAAAGAAAACCTTCGGCAGATCATCACCACTCAAAAAGAGACCGCAGACAAGGCTCTACAGGCATTAGAATCAATTGATACGCTGTTAGCACAAGAGCCCTCGAAAACGCAGACACAATTACTTAAGGACGTTAAAAACAGTTGGCTACGTACCAAAGAAGACGCTGAACGCCAAGAACAGCTAGCGCTATATCAACTGACTAGCCTGAACGGCGTTGATGGCAACTGGTTTACTAATTTACAAGAGTCCTTGTTACGTTTCTTTCGAGACCGTGGCCTGACCCTATTAATAGCCATTGGCGTGTCGTTCAGCATATGGTTAGTTCTGGCTGGTCTGCGAAAGATCTTTGATCGGCAAGGGAAAAAATCGGCTAAGCAGGTCAATAGAACCACCTATAGAGTTATAGCTTACACGCAAAGACTGCTTACTATTCTGTTAATCGTGATTGCCATCTTAACGGTGTTCTTTGTCCGTGGTGATGTTCTATTACTGGTGATTAGCCTTGCATTATTATTCGCCAGCGCCTTAGGTTTGAAAAATTTGTTACCACAATTTGTCGCTGAAAGCCGCCTGCTACTCAACATTGGTGGTGTACGCGAACATGAGATGGTCATGGTCGACGGGGTTCCATGGCGAGTCGCCTCGATCAACATTTTCTCCAAATTCGTTAACCCTGAAATTCAAGGAACCTTAAGGCTACCTCTAGCCTCACTCAAAGGCATGGTCTCAAGACCAGTAAAATCGGAAAAATGGTTTCCAAGCTCGATAGGCGATTGGGTACTAGACCAAAACGATGAGCGTATCTATGAAGTAACGCGCCAGACCCCGGTGTTAGTTGAGTTACAGAGCGCACAAGGGACCTCTAAGTTAATCCCAACAGCCGACTATTTTTCAGCTGGGCTGATCAACTTAACCCACTCTAAGCACATTCGTATTACCAACCCCTTCGGCGTCGACTATGGATTGCAGAGCATCGCTTTAGATGTAGTACCAGAGACGCTGCAAAAGTACGTGCAAAAATACCTAGAAGAAGCCCAGCTTGATACCACCAGAATAGATGTGCGTGTCGAGTTTGATAAAGCCGGTGAGTCATCGCTAGACTATCTTGTTATCGCTAAGTTAGGCTCAAGCGCCGCGAAATACTATTACCGCATTGAACGAACCATTCAACAGGCCTGTGTGGCGGCATGCAATGCCAATGATTGGTCAATTCCGTTCCCACAAATGATGGTTCATAAAGGCGATCAAAGCTAAGCAACTCAGAGCAAACTATGGACAAAGCCAAATACATGGTCTTTCTAAGAAAGCCAATCGATGAAAGCCTCAGAGCACTACTTAGCGGCTACGTTCGAGAGCAAGCGGGCTTAGAGTTTGTTTTTTGCAGTGAGTGGGAGCAGAACGGCGCGTTCGTCTATCTGAAGGCCGCTAACTACCAAGCTAACCAGCAATGGGGAATCAATATTCCGCTGAATGCGGTTTTGTCGGTAGCCGACTTTAGTGAAGAAAAAAATATTGGCTTCAGCACCAAGTATAATCGCAAACCTCTGTAGCGACTCATTCTGCTAGCCAGCATAATCAGCCTTGCGCATCAATAAAAATACCCCACAACGTGTCGGGGCTATCAACGCCTTCTCTGATTATCGAATCGTTTCAGCAGGTTTTAGTACCTGTACGTCGAGCGGCTTGGAAGTATACAAATGAATATCACGTTGCGGGAAAGCGATCACAATACCAGCCTGTTCAAACGCTCTTGATATTGACAAGCGTATGTCACTGCGAGCGGCTCTTAATGTTTTTTCGCCATGCACGTCACACCAAAAATAGGTATCGAAGACCAGCGCATTATCACCAAAATCCTCAAACACAAATTCAGGCTTAGGCTCTGCCAACACTTCGCGACGATCAACCACACACTTTTCAAGTATTGCCAATACTTGATCAGGGTCTGATCCGTAGGCCACCCCGACGCGAACTTGGCTTCGAATCAAACCATTGATCAAGGTCCAGTTGATCACGGTGTTTTCAAGCAGCTTACTATTGGGCACCAATATGTGTACGCCATCTGAACGTTGCACTAACGTCGAGCGCGTTCCAACATTCTTGACCACACCGAAAAAACCGTCAATTTCGATAATGTCGTCAACCCGAATTGGTCGCTCGGCAATTAGGATCCAACCGCTGATAAAATTGTTAATAATGTTTTGCGCACCAAAACCAATGCCAATGGCGATAGCACCGGTGGCAAAGGCGAACGCCGTCGTTGGTATTCCTAAAACGCCCATAATGGTCAGCCCGACCATCAAAAATATTGAGTAAAACGAAATACGCTTAATCACGATGACCAAGTCTGCACGCAGAGATGTTTTCGCTAAGCGTCGAGCTAGGAAGAACTCGATTACACGACTCAGTAGATACCCAGCATAAATGAGGGCAAGCACCAGCAGCACGTCAGCTACTGAAATAACCAAGCCGCCAGCGGTGTCGACTAGCTTGAAGTTCAAGAACGCTTGTATCTCATTCATTACAATTAATCGCTATCATTTTTTAAAAACTCGGCCACTAACTCGAATCCTAAAGAGCCGCCTACTTCATTACAAAACCGGCCAGCAGTCTTCGCCAATAGTATAAAACTGCCTACGGATTGGAATGCTCTAGTAGATCGCCGACAGTACAATCAAGGTACGCACAAATTGCTTCTAATACACCAAAATCAATTGCGTGCGCCGAGCCATCAAGCAGTCGTCGAATGGTTGCTTTGGTAATATGAGTATCTTCATTCAAATCTTGAGTTGTTAACTTTTTAGCTTCAAGTAAACTTTTTAAATTGCAATTAATCATAGGTAAAGACCTCAAAAGTGGAAAAACAAAAACTAACGCTAGTTTAAACAAACAGCAAGATTTTTTCTTGTAGCCAGATCATCTAGGATGAATAAAACCTCAGTAAGTCGGCTATCTAGTCGTCGGCGCCGAGAAAGCCTCCAGACTGTCGTGACCAAAGCCTTGCGTAGACACCGCCGTATTCTACCAGCTCCGTATGGATACCTTGTTCAACGATTCGACCATTTTGCAATACAATCAGGCGATCCATCTTGGCGATGGTCGAAAGCCGATGAGCAATGGCAATAACTGTTTTGCCATGCATCAACTGTTCAAGCTGTTCTTGTATTGCCGCTTCGACCTCTGAGTCTAGTGCTGAGGTCGCTTCGTCTAAAACCAATATTGGCGCGTCTTTTAGTATCACTCTAGCTATAGCAATCCGTTGTCGCTGGCCACCAGATAACTTAACACCGCGCTCGCCAACTTTGGCATCTAAACCCTTATTCCCCTCGTTGTCTTCTAAGTGGTATACGAATTCATCGGCTTTGGCTAACTTGATGGCGTTTAATAGTTCACCTTCACTTGCGCTAGGCCGGCCATAGGAGATGTTCTCCCGAATGGTCCGGTGCAGCAGCGACGTGTCCTGAGTGACCATGGCAATATTGTGGCGCAGACTCTCCTGAGTAACAGCTGCGATATTTTGCTGATCAATTTTAATCTCACCTCCTTCAAGGTCGTAAAGTCTCAGTAACAGATTAACCAGTGTTGATTTTCCCGCCCCCGATTGGCCAACCAAGCCGATTCGCTCTCCAGCACCGATGGTCAAGGAAAAATCGCTAATTACGCCACTTTGCTTGCCATAGTGAAAATCGATATTATTAAATTCAATCTGACCTTTAGTAACAGTTAAGTCTTCAGCGCCAGGTTGATCTTTGACTGACTTGGGCTGAGCCAGTGTATTCATGCCATCTTGTGTGGTGCCTATCGCTTCAAATAGTCTTGCCAGCTCCCAGATAAACCACTGGCTCATGGCTTGTAAGCGTAAGGTCAATGCACCCGCCACGGCAATCGCCCCGGTACTAACAATTGATTGTGTCCATAGCCATACACCAAAACCCATGGTCGAGCAGATCAGTAACGCATTTAAAACGACCAGCGTCGTATTTAGCTGCGTCACTAAGCGCATTTGTTGATACACACTATGCAACATTTCTTGCATGCTTTCCCTAGCGTATTGCTCCTCAGCATTACTTGATGAAAACATCTTCACCGTCTGTATGTTGCTATAAGCATCGACTACTCGGCCAGTCATTGATGAACGAGCATCCGATTGTTCAGCTGACACCGACTTTAACTTTGGCAAGAAGGTGCGCATCACCAAAACATAGGCCACCAACCAACAGAGCAGTGGCAGGGCAAGGCGTACATCGCTGCTGATAAAAATCACTAGAGCGCTGCTAAAATAAACCACCACGTAGACAACCAAGCCATTAATACTAACAATTGAGTCGCGCACACTGAGCGCAGTTTGCATAACTTTGGTGGCGATCCGGCCAGCAAAGTCATTGGCGTAGAAGCTAGCTGACTGGCCGAGTAAGTACCGATGTGCTCGCCAGCGAATCTGCATTGCAAAATTACCCAGGAGCCCCTGATGTTCGAGCGCTGAATCTAATAGGCTAAGCAATGGCCAGGCGACTAAAATCAACAACGCTACGCCTATTAGCTGAGATCCATAAACGTCGAAAAAGGTAGACCGATCGCTTACCTGCATCCAGTCAATCATGTTGCCGATTGCACTAAACATATAAACCTCAATGCCCGAGATCAATGCCGAGGTAACAAACAGGCACAGCAATAGGAATCGAAACGGTTTGGTGTAAAACCATACAAATTTCAGCATACTGCTAGGAGGTTGCTCGGCCTTGTCCTCAGAAAAAGGCGGTACTGCGTTTTCGAAAAACTTAAACATAATTATTTTTTTACTAGTATGAGCCAATGTTACCACTGTTCTTTTACGCAACGTTGTTGCGGTATACGATTAACCTTGTGTTATACGATTAATATCCATTTTTACTTGAAACCACTTATCTTCAGACACAGACATTTAAACTGATTGCTTATGGCTCTGCACGATCTAATATTGCTACCAGACAGCCTAAGCTGGGCCTCATTTTGGGGGCTGGTCATTCTAAGTGGTTTTACCTCAATGCTAACCGCCTCATTTGGTATTGGCGGCGGCATGCTGTTATTAGCTGTAATCGCTCAGGCAATACCGATGAAAGCGATCATTCCGGTTCATGGTGCGGTCCAGCTTGGCTCTAATGCTGGCCGCATGATGGTGATGTTCAAAAACATAGTATGGAGCCACTTCGCTTGGTTTGCCGCAGGCAGTCTACTAGGAGCCTTGGTCGGCGGCCAACTGGTGATAAGCTTACCAATCAGCCTGCTTCAGGTCAGCTTAGGGGGATTTATATTATTGACTGTTTGGGGGCCGAAAATTTGGCATTCAAGCTTATTCAACAACGTTACTAAGAGCAAAGGCTTGCTAATTGCTGGCGTAGCCTCGACCTTTCTGACCATGTTTGTTGGTGCAACAGGCCCATTGGTATTGGCAACAATTCGCCTGTTCAAACTTAATCGCTTAAACCTAGTGGCAACCAGCGCAGCGTGCTTAGTGCTTCAGCACGCCCTCAAGATCATAATTTTTGGACTGTTAGGCTTCGCCTATAGCCCTTACTTCTTACTAATTCTGCTAATGATATGCAGTGGCTTTATCGGCACTCTAATTGGCAGAAAGTTGCTTATCAAGGCCGATGAACAACGCTTTCAAGCTTGGCTAAAAATCATACTCAGCATATTGGCGCTGAGGCTAATTTACCTAGCGAGCAGCTAGCGCTAGCAAGAAAAGCAAAACAGGCTAAGTAAAATATTAGAAATGAACCAACGAAAACACCTCAGCGTCGGCTAACTGGCTTCGACCATTTAAGCCGTCCAGTTCGATAACAAAAGCGAATAGAGCAACAACCCCTCCGACCTTATTAACTAAGCCAGCGGCTGCTTTAGCGGTTCCGCCGGTCGCCAAAAGGTCGTCAATAATAAGAATTCTGTCGCCGGGCAAAACAGCCGTTTTTTGTAATTCGACGTGGGCATCACCATACTCTAAAGCATAGCTCTCGGATACGCATTGACCCGCCAGCTTGCCTTTTTTACGAGCCATCACTAATGGCAGTTTTTGCCTATAAGCCAATGCCGCACCGAACAAAAAACCGCGCGCATCCAAGGCCAGAATTTTATCTACTTTATGCGACTCGAGAGCCGCCGCAAACTGGTCAGTAACATAGCTAAAAGCTTCTGGGCTTTCGACGATCGACTCTATGTCTTTGAATTGAATGCCGGGTTTTGGGAAGTCCGGAATATTACGAATAAGTTTTTTTAAATCCACGATTTACTCTGAATAAAATTAAAAGAGACCTCAGCATAATTTATAAAGCAAGCCACATAATAAATAAGCCAAGATAGACAGATAGAGCACCTATTGCGTTTTGATCTAGCCGCAAGCGCAAAAGACTAAGGGTACCTTTGAACAACCCCGCGACAAACTCAACTAAGCCGCCGGTGAACATCCAGTTCACTAAGCTGACGTTACTTGGGTTTCGGTGATTCACGAAGATAAGCCTGAACATACCGAACAACACACATATGCATCCAACAACTATGAAGATATTCTGGGTTTGCGAAGTCATGGTCAAAGTATATCAACCGTTCGATAAGATGACACCAATACAACCGAGATAGTGAACTGTTATTGTGGGCAAAGAAGACCTAGTTGCTGAATGAGACCTCAGCATAAATCAACCAACAATCGGATCTGTGCATCAATTGTTAACCGCAGTTAATCATTATCATTAAAGCAAACAGACTAATATCGGCGCACTCACTTGTTCGAGAGCCTTTTCACCCTTACTATTGATCATAGAGCCCTCAGATAACAACGTTAGCACGCCCTAAAACACCGAACTACTTTGCAGAAATTTACTAAAGGCATCCGGCAATAGCTCGCTATTAGCCCTGTTTTTACCTCAACCTTGAAAATATTAAGTCTTGACGATTTACAGTGATGCTGTGTTGAGGTCTGCAAAACAACAACTCGCCGCGAGAGTGTTATGAATATAGAGAACCGAACGATTTCAACATCGTTAATCATACTGAGCACTGTTGCGATATTTTACGTGATGGTCGTTGGTCAAGAATTTTTGGTGCCACTCGCAGTGGCTCTGATGCTGTGGTATGTGATTAACGCCATGAGCCGCAGCTTTACCAAAATAATACCGTGGACCGACAAACCAAACTGGCTGAGTATGCTGCTTTCGATTATCACAATCGGTTTATTCCTGTCATTAGCGGTCGACATGGTACAGAGCAATGTGCTCGAAGTGAAAGCGGCGATACCCAAGTATAAGGAAAATTTCGCTGGCCTCTCACTTAAAGTAAGTGCCATGTTACCGCCCTTCATTCTCGATAAAATGCCGAATATGGCTGATGTTATTAGCGGCATTAAACCAGCCCCTGTCATTACTGGACTTACCGATACTATCGTTGCCATGGTCGGTAAAATCTCGCTAGTGTTGATCTACGTAGCCTTTATGCTGGCCGAGCAAGGCACCTTTAAGAGTAAAATTCAGGAAATGTTCCCCGATCAAAACAGGCGCGACTCAGTGATGAGTATTTTGTCTCATGTGCAGGAAGACATTCAGACTTACCTTTGGATAAAAACACTAACCAGCGCACTTACCGGAGTAGTCAGTTACTTTGTGCTGAAGGCCGTAGGTGTCGATTTTGCGATTTTTTGGGCCTTCACTATTTTCATGTTGAACTTCATTCCAACCATCGGCTCAATCATCGCGACATTATTTCCGGCGATGCTAGCCTTGATTCAGTTCGATACCTTCTTACCATTTATGATCGTGCTTATCGGCGTCGGCTCAGTACAATTAGTGGTCGGTAATATGCTCGAACCAAAACTAATGGGTAACACGCTTAACGTCAGCCCATTTGTGGTGATGATGAGTTTAACTCTGTGGGGAAGTATCTGGGGGATCGCCGGAGCGTTCTTGAGCGTACCGATCACGGTGATTTTACTGATTATCTTTGCTCACTTTGAGCAGACACGCTACATAGCGGTTTTATTGTCCGGTGATGGCAGCTTAAAATTCGCAAATAAGACTCAGAATGAACTGAAAAATATCGACTAACCTTGCCCGAACCTCCAGTACGAGGTACTGATTCTAGAAAGAGTTGCCCCTGAGGACACAACACTGAAAAAAAAAGCCGCTAATTAGCGGCTTTTTTAATTCTACTTTAATCATCAACCGGTTTAGATACCGGCTGCTGCCCTTAGAGCCTCAGCTTTATCAGTAGATTCCCAGGTAAATTCAGGTTCGGTGCGACCGAAGTGACCGTAAGCAGCCGAATTTCGATAAATAGGGCGTAATAAATCAAGCGCTTGAATAATCGCTTTTGGGCGTAAGTCAAAGTGCTCGGCAACCAATGCTTCGATTTTGGCTTCTTCAATTTTTGCCGTACCGAAGGTATTCACCATTAAGCTTACCGGTTTAGCGACACCAATTGCGTAGGCAACTTGAACTTCACATTTATCAGCCAAGCCAGCAGCGACAACATTCTTAGCGACATAACGACCCGCGTAAGCAGCTGAGCGATCTACTTTTGATGGGTCTTTGCCCGAAAACGCGCCGCCACCGTGATGGGCCGCGCCGCCATAAGTATCAACAATGATTTTACGACCTGTAATACCGCAATCGCCCACTGGGCCACCGATAACGAAACGGCCAGTTGGGTTAACTAGGAATTTAGTTGCGCCAGTGACCATATCAGCAGGCAATACTGGCTTAATTATTTCTTCAATAACCGCCTCGACCAAATCGCTATGCGACACCGTTTCGTCATGTTGTGTCGACAATACTACCGTGTCGATGAATGATGGCTTGCCGTTTTCATAACGAACCGTTACTTGTGACTTAGCATCTGGACGCAACCAGGCTAGTTGACCGCTCTTACGCATCTCAGATTGCTTTTTAACCAAGCGGTGAGAGTACTCAATTGGCATTGGCATCAATACGTCGGTTTCAGTACACGCATAACCAAACATTAAGCCCTGATCACCTGCTCCTTGATCAAGATCAAGGCCTTCGCCTTCATTAACACCTTGGGCAATGTCTTGCGACTGTTGGTCTAGTGTCATCATTACCGCGCAGCTGCGATAGTCAAAGCCCATTTCCGAGCTATCGTAACCGATTTCCTTTATGGTTTGACGAACACGCTCAGTAACCCCGTCGAGACTACGGTTACTGGTAATTTCGCCTGATAATACGACTAAACCCGTATTAACTAGTGTTTCGCAAGCAACGCGTGACGCGCTGTCTTCTTCTAACAAATAGTCTAAAACAGTATCAGAGATTTGATCTGCAACTTTGTCAGGATGACCTTCGGAAACGGATTCCGAAGTGAATAAATAATCGCGCATTTTAGCTACCTTTTGTTAACAACTTAACTAACTACAAAACTGGCCATATGACTAGAGCAAAATGCGCTAACAAAATGCGCCAGCTAAAGTTAGCAGGATTAAATCCAAAACTCTCAACCGACAGCCATACGACCCCAAATTAATCGGCGATATTAACAGCTTCTATGCTTTAATACACCGCTCAAATATCACAATTTTTCTTATCACTACGACTTTATACTATGGTTAATCGCCTACAAAGCTGGATATTTATTTTAATAGCGCTATTCACTATGGGCTGGGGCATGGTGCCTATTGTGCGATTTGCCTTTGGCTTAGATAACCAACTAGGCGGCTCCTACATATGGTCAGTAAGCTTTATCATCGGCGGCCTAATGTGCGGGCTAACAGCGATGCTAATGATGGTTCGCAAACAGCCACTGATTAACACCTACCTTGGTGATGCATCGCAAGCCAACGATACGCAAACGGCGGCTAAATTACACGCTACCGGTTTATTAATCTTCACTGGCATTCCGTTGATGAATTTTTTAGCGTGTTATTTTCTGTGGCTAAGAACAAGAGGCCGATCTGAGTATTTAGACTATCAAGGCCGTGAAGCGATTTGCTTTCAAATTAGCATCTATCTTTACCTATTAATGTGCCTATTCATGGCCTACATCATTATTGGCGCCTTCGTTGTTCCGCTTATCTTGTTATTTCATCTTCTGGCGACGCTAAGCGCCATTTTCTCGACCCTCGACGGCAAGCTGTTTCGCTATCCGGCAAATATCGAGATTATAAAACGAACACCTCGATAGATGGCCATTTTCAGCTTGAGACTGACGAGCTATAGGCGAACTGTGAGCGAACTATCGACAAACTATAGGTAATGAAAGCCCTATTTTAAGGTTTTCATTACCTCGCTCGCATGCTCGATGGTGTCAGCGATATCGTTTTCACTATGCGCAATCGAAATAAAACCAGCTTCAAAGGGCGATGGGGCGAGATACACTCCTCGCTCTAACATCCCGTGAAAGAAAGTATTAAAGCGTTGGCCGTCGCATGCCACCGAATCTTCAAAGGTATTGACTCGTTCGGCATCAGTAAAGAAGAAACCAAACATGCCGCCTACGCCGTTTGTCGCCAACGGTATATCGTTACTTAGCGCAGCATTTTTTAACCCAAGCATGAGACTTTTGGCTTTAATCGTCAGATTCTCGAAAAAATTTGGTGCCGAAATCAACTCTAACGTTTTGATGCCAGCGGCCATTGCGACCGGATTCCCCGAGAGTGTACCGGCTTGGTAAACCGGCCCATCAGGTGAGATATGGTTCATAATGTCAGCTTTACCGCCAAAGGCACCAACCGGCATGCCGCCACCGATCACCTTGCCAAAACAAGTAAGGTCAGGGGTAATTCCATAAACACCTTGCGCACCATGCAAACCTACTCGGAAGCCAGTCATCACCTCATCAAAAATCAACACGGTTCCATATTGATCGCAAATTTTACGTAAACCTTCCAAAAATCCAGGCTTGGGTGTAATCAAATTCATATTACCAGCAACTGGCTCGATAATAATAGCGGCAATTTCTTCGCCTTGCTTGGCAAAGAGCTCCTCGACTTGCTGCAAGTCATTGAATTGTAACGTTAGTGTTAGCTCAGCCAAGGCCGCAGGAACACCAGGTGAGGTCGGCACACCAAACGTGAGCGCTCCAGAACCGGCTTTTACCAATAAGCTGTCTGAGTGGCCATGATAACAACCTTCAAACTTAACAATCTTATCGCGACCGGTGTAACCTCGCGCTAAGCGCAAGGCACTCATAGTTGCTTCAGTACCGGAGCTAACCATGCGCACTTTGTCGATGCTCGGAATAAGCTCGCAAATTTTTCTGGCTAAGACGGTCTCTGATTCAGTCGGCGTACCAAAGCTTAGGCTATTCTCAGCCGCCTCTTGAACCGCTTTTATCACCTCATCGTTAGCATGGCCAAGAACCATAGGTCCCCACGAGCCAATATAATCAATGTACTGCTTATCATCCGCATCCCACATATAGGCGCCCTTGCCGCGCCGCATGAAAATCGGTTCGCCGCCAACACTTTTAAAGGCACGAACTGGCGAGTTAACGCCACCAGGAATGTATTTTTGAGCTTCTTGAAATCTTGATTGGGTCATTATTAAGGTCGCGACATTCAGCAATATCGTCCATTCTATCAGGTTAGGCAGCTTGCCACGTTGCACAGCATACGACAATAAAAGTTTGCATGAAATTTATAGTGAACAAATGTTAAAATTTTTTGTAGTTGCTTGCCAAACCAATATCGCTACATGTAGGCTAAAACAGCAGTGTTTGCTGCGATACTAACCTAAGTTGCCTTTTCAAAAGGCAGGAGAAAACCATGGGACTTTTCGATTTTGCAGCCAATATTGGCAAGAAAGTATTTGGAATCGGCGATGCCGACGCAGCTGAAAAAATTAAACAAGACATAGAGAGTAATAATCCAGGCATAGAAAACTTAGAAGTTGAAATGCAAGAGGACACAGTCTGCGTTTTGAGCGGCACTTGCGAGAGTGTCGAAGCAAAGGAAAAAGCCATCTTAATGGCTGGCAACATGAAGGGTGTATCAGCCGTGGTCGCCGCGCAATTAAAGGTAGCAGAGTCCGCTGACGCTAGCGAAAACGCCGGTGAAGAACAACAGGACGCGGCTTTCGAATCAGCAACTGATAGCCAATTTTATACCATTGAAAGCGGTGATACGCTGTGGGGAATTGCTGCAAAATTCTTAGGTAACGGCTCCAAATACCCAGAAATTTTTGAAGCCAACCGTGAAGTCATGGAAGATCCCGACAAAATCTTTCCCGGTCAAAAAATCCGTATCCCAAGCTCTAAATAAGCGAGCGCCACAAAGACATAGAGCAGCCTGATAATACAGGCTGCTTTTTTTTGCCTGGCCGATACCGAAAGACTTCGGCACCCTCAACCAACGGGCAAAAACAACCTGAATACACCAACGCCGTTAAGGTGCATAGAAGGGCTAGTTAAAAGCTCTTGATTTTACAAGGATATTGAGTAAATGCTAACAACGAAAATCTGAGAAATTGGGGTTGATCGAGCACTTCTACGACCTTATACTTCTATTCCCGAGTAATTTACTCAGGTTTCACTTTCTTAAGGTATATTAGCGCCATGAAGTTAACCACCAGAGGTCGGTACGCAGTCACAGCGATGATGGACTTGGCTTTGCATGCAAAGCTAGATCGCATCACCTTAGCTGGCATTGCTGGTCGCCAAAACATCTCGCTTTCGTACCTAGAGCAATTGTTCAGAAGCTTGCGTAACGCTGGTCTAATAAAGTCAGTTCGCGGCGCAAAAGGTGGTTATATGTTGGCTCGTAGTGAAAAAGAAATTTCACTCGCTGACATCCTCATCGCCGCCGATGAACACATAAATTTAGCCTGCGGCGGCGGCAGCACTTGTAACGATGTTGACCCCTGCCTAACACATAGCTTGTGGACAAATTTAAGCCAAGAGTTCTTTGAATTCTTAGACAGCAAGAAACTGAGCGACCTAGTGCGCTCCCGCCATGTGCAAACCATGGCCACCCGACAAGATGTTACCTCGATCGGTGATATCCCAATTCATATAAGCAGTAAAATAGGATAAGTTGCTATGTCAGCCCCAATTTTGAATGAAAAGAACAAAGACCTTAAAAAGCTCGTAAAACGCGAGTACAAAGAGGGCTTTGTTACCGACATTGAATCAGACACCTTTGAACCTGGTCTAGACGAAGACGTAATCCGTCGCATTTCGGCTAAGAAAAACGAACCAGAATTCATGCTTGAATATCGCCTCAAAGCCTTTCGCAGTTGGCTAAAAATGCCAGAGCCAAGTTGGGCACATATCGATTATCCGAAAATTGACTTTCAAAGCATCGCCTACTTTTCAGCGCCTAAAGAAATGCCACAGCTCGACAGCCTAGATCAGGTTGATCCTAAGCTGCTTGAGACCTATGCCAAGCTAGGCATTCCTCTAGAAGAGCAAAAAATGATGAATAATGTCGCCGTAGACGCGGTGTTTGACAGCGTTTCGGTGCGCACAACTTTCCGCGAGACGCTTTCCAAAGCCGGGGTGATTTTCATGCCGATTTCAGAAGCCTTGCAAGAGCATCCTGAGCTGATAAAGCAATATCTCGGTAGCGTAGTACCCACTAAGGACAACTACTATGCCGCACTAAACGCAGCGGTGTTCTCTGACGGCTCGTTTGTCTATATTCCGAAGGGTGTTCGTTGCCCAATGGAACTATCGACTTACTTCCGCATCAACGAAATGAACACTGGCCAATTCGAACGCACACTGATTATTGCCGAAGAAGGCGCCTACGTCAGCTACCTAGAAGGCTGCACCGCACCGCAACGTGATGAAAACCAATTGCATGCCGCGGTTGTTGAACTGGTTGCGCATAAAGATGCGGAGATCAAATACTCGACCGTACAGAATTGGTACCCAGGCGATGAAAATGGCAAAGGCGGTATCTACAATTTTGTCACCAAGCGCGGGCTGTGCAAAGGCGATAACTCTAAGATTTCTTGGACTCAAGTAGAAACAGGCTCAGCCATTACTTGGAAATATCCAAGCTGCGTATTGCAAGGCGACAACTCAGTCGGTGAGTTCTATTCAGTTGCACTAACACACAATAAACAGCAGGCTGATACTGGCACCAAGATGATTCATATGGGCAAAAACACGTCCAGCACGATTATCTCTAAAGGTATTTCAGCCGGCCATGGCCACAACACCTATCGTGGCCTAGTTAAAATTCTCAAGGGCGCTGATAACGCACGTAACTTCTCGCAATGCGATTCACTGTTGATGGGCGACCAATGCGGCGCGCACACTTTCCCGTATATGGAGGTGCAAAATCCGACCGCCAACCTGGAGCATGAAGCAACTACCTCGAAGATTTCAGAAGACCAGTTGTTTTATCTAAAACAGCGCGGCCTAGGCGAAGAAGCGGCTGTTTCAATGATTGTAAACGGCTTCTGCAAAGATGTGTTCCGTGAACTGCCAATGGAATTTGCGGTAGAAGCGCAAAAACTTTTAGAGGTGTCCTTAGAAGGTGCCGTGGGTTAGCCCTTAAACAGAGTAAAAATAAAGTTATGCGCCTGCGGCCTGTTTGAGGCCATAGGCTGAGTAAAAACAAAGAGACGCGCCTTCGGCTTGTTTGAAGCCAAAGACGGAGCAGAAATAAAGATATGCGCCTGCGGCGTGTCTGAGGCCATAGGCCGAGTAAAAAAAAGAGTAGAGAGAAATATGTTAAAAGTTACAAACCTACATGCGTCGATAGACGGAAAGTCGATTCTAAATGGCATTAACTTAGAAGTTAAGCCGGGTGAGGTGCACGCCATCATGGGCCCCAACGGGTCAGGCAAAAGCACATTAACCAATGTAATCGCTGGTCGCGACGGCTATGAAGTCACGCAAGGTAGCATTGAATATTTAGGTAACGATTTGCTTGAGCTAGCCGCCGAAGAGCGAGCCTGCGAGGGTATTTTTCTAGCCTTTCAATACCCAGTAGAAATCCCGGGTGTCAGCAACATGGCGATGTTGAAAGCAGCCATGAACTCTATGCGCAAGTACCACGGCCAAGAAGAAATCAAAGCCGGTGATTTCTTGAAACTAATTCGCGAGAAAGCCGATCTTGTTGAGATGAAACACGAGTTTCTAAAGCGCGCGGTCAACCAAGGCTTCTCAGGTGGCGAGAAAAAACGTAACGAAATTCTGCAAATGGCCATGCTCGAGCCAAAACTAGCGCTGTTAGACGAAACCGATTCAGGGCTCGATATCGACGCACTAAAAACCGTTTCTCACGGCGTTAACGCCCTTCGTTCGCCTGAACGGTCAATGATCCTAGTGACTCACTACCAACGTCTGCTTGACTATATTGTGCCTGACTACGTACACGTTTTAGCCAACGGAAAAATCGTCAAATCTGGCGACAAATCGTTAGCGCTCGAACTCGAAGCCAAAGGCTATAGCTGGATCGAAGGAATGGAAGACACCGCAGCAGCCGTGCAGCAGGCCAGCTAAATGATTACCGCAAACGAAAATACAAGCTGGATAACGGCCCATGCTGATGTCGCACTAAGCGGCGCCAATATAGCCTGGCTAAACCAGCAACGTAAGTCAGCACTTACTCAATTTGAAGCTGTCGGCCTACCCGGAGTGCGTGATGAAGATTGGCGTTACACCAACTTACGTGCGCTAAAAAGTAACGACTATGCTCTGACTTCAGCGTCGTCACTAAACATTGAATTAGCTGACACAACAAACCCTCGTTTGGTGTTTGTTGATGGCCACTTAGACCAGGCAGCGTCTACCGGCCTGAGTGATAGTGTTACATCATTAAAAGACTCATTGGAAATCGTTGAAGCTCATTTCAGCTCAACGCTACCGAAAAAACCCCATGGTTTTACCGCACTTAATACGGCCTACGCACATGACGGTTACGTTGTTCACTTAAAATCAGGCCAAGTGCTTGAGGGTGTATTAGAAGTAGTCTTTGTATCTCAATCGGCTGATGCCGTTAGCCATACTCGCAATCTGATTATTGCCGATGCTAACACTCAGTGCACGATAGTAGAACGCCATGTTGGCACCCACGGCACGGTATATCTGAATAATGTGATTACTGAGGTTGTTGCTGGCGACAATGCTCACGTCGATCACTACAAAATTCAACAAGAATCAAACGATGCATTCCATATGGGCGGAGTGTTCATTAACCAAGCCAAAGGGGCGCACGTTAAGAGTCACAACATCGCATTAAGTGGTTTAGTCACTCGCAACGATATCCACAGCAACTTACTTGGTCAAGGTGCACATGTGGAGATGAATGGTTTGGTTATTGGCCAAGGCCGCCAACACGTCGACAATCATACTGAAGTGAATCATGCGGTGCCAAATTGTACCAGCGACGAATACTATAAAACGGTATTAGACGATCACTCTCGCAGCGTATTCCGCGGTCGCATTATTGTTGCCAAAGACGCACAACTAACCAATGCCGATCAACAGAACAATAATTTATTGTTATCGAAAGACGCTGAGGCTGACTGTAAACCGCAACTCGAAATCTACGCCGACGATGTTAAATGCTCGCATGGCGCAACCGTTGGCCAGCTTGACCCAGTATCACTATTCTATTTGAAATCTCGTGGCATTGATGCGAAATCAGCCAATGCGCTACTGACCTTTGCCTTCGCCAACGAAGTGATTGAGCGCATTAACGTAGACAGTGTTCGTCAAGAGCTAACCCAAATTATAGCAGGCGAGCTACTGAGCGGTTTGGAAGAGCTAGTTTGATATTTCAAACCTTAGATAGACTATTTTTAGAAAGTCGAGGTTTAGAAGACCGTGGTTTTAAAGATCAACAGATTCAAAGGTAAGTATTATGACAGTTGTAGCGATCAGCAAACAGAAAGGGCTTGACGTAGAGCGTGTACGCGCTGACTTTCCGGTGCTCAATCAAAAAATATCTGGCCACCCTCTGGTGTATTTAGATAACGGCGCGTCGACCCAGAAGCCAAGCCATGTGATCGATACTATCAAGTACTTCTACGAACACGATAATTCAAATGTTCATCGAGGTATTCATACCTTAAGCCAGCGCGCCACCGATCGCTTTGAAGGTGCTCGCAAGACTGTGCAACATTTTATTAATGCTGAGAGCGAAGCTGAGATAATCTTTACCAGTGGCACCACCGAGTCGATCAATTTAGTTGCGCATAGCTTTGTGCGCAGTTCGTTTGCCGCCGGAGATGAAGTTTTGATCTCGGCAATGGAGCACCACTCAAACATTGTGCCTTGGCAGCTGCTTGAACAACAAATTGGCCTTAAGCTGAAAGTTATTCCGATTAATGATAAAGGCGAGCTGATATATGAAGAGTTTGAAAAACTATTAAGTGAAAAAACCAAATTACTGGCAATAACTCAACTCTCGAATGCGCTTGGCACGATTACGCCATTGAAGAAAATGATAGACGCGGCGCATGCGGTTGGTGCCAAAGTGTTAGTCGACGGTGCACAAGCGATAGCCCACGCTGAAGTTGATGTTCAAGCCTTAGATTGTGATTTCTATGCCTTTTCAGGGCATAAAATTTTCTCACCAACTGGTGTTGGCGTGCTGTATGGAAAACGTGCTTTACTCGATGCCATGCCACCGTATAAAGGCGGCGGCGATATGATTAAAGTGGTCAGCTTTTCCGGCACTGAGTTCAATGAACTGCCATACAAATTCGAAGCTGGCACACCGAATATCGCAGGTGTCGTTGGCTTGGCCGCTGGTTTAGATTATGTCAGCGAAATCGGTATAAATGTTATAGCCGAGTACGAACATGAATTACTTGAATACGCTACCGAGAAAATGTTGGCGATTGAAGGCTTACGCATCATCGGCACCGCCGCCGAGAAGGCCAGCATAATTTCATTTGAGATTGACGGCATTCACGCATCTGATCTTGGCACATTACTCGACTCACAAGGTGTTGCCATTCGCGTTGGCCACCATTGCGCTATGCCGGTAATGGAATTTTTCGGAGTCAGCGCGACAACTCGCGCCTCATTGGCTTTTTACAATAATAAGGCTGACATTGATGCCTTGGTTGCTGCGGTAAACAAAGCCGTATCAATGTTAAGATAATTTTTTAAAGGTAAACGTTATGAACGATACTCTTACTCCCTACATTGTTCCTGCCGAGAAAAGCAAGGACAAGCCGGTATCTAGCACCGGCCCACGCACCCCTGAAGAGCTTGGCCCGGATATCATCGACGCTCTACGCACAGTCTATGACCCTGAAATTCCAGTGAATATCTACGACCTTGGTTTGATCTACGATTTCAAAGTAGACGACAATTTTTTCGTCGACGTTAGCATGACCCTTACCGCGCCAGGCTGCCCTGTTGCTGAAACTTTTCCGGGCTTTGTTGAGAACGCGGTTAAAAGTGTCGTTGGTGTTTCTGACGCCCGCGTCGAATTGACCTTTGAGCCGCCCTGGACTATGGCCAATATGTCGGAAGAAGCAAAGCTTGAATTAGGCATGATCTAAGATTAGAAGAAATAGCATGGACAAACCTAAAATTATCCAAGTATTGGAAGATGCAAAGCTGGCCCACAAAGCCGGCGACTTTGTAAACTCACTCAAATTTTACGAGTACTTTTTTGATCATTCGCTGGACGATGATCCCTATGCCTTTTATGGTGCACGCTTATCGCATTGCTTAAACGGCTGGGGCGAGTTAGCAGAAGAATTTCCCGCCGCAAAGAATCGCCTAGAAGCAAAGAAGCGCGAGATTCTAGAGCATTATCTAGAACACCGTGAGCCTGAACGCTTTCACGACTATCTAACTATTTGCCGTGTGCTTGGCGTTGAAAGTGATGCTGTTGAGCAGTTTTTAGCACTGCATCATAGCGAGCCAAAATCTGCCGCCAAGCTTAGTAAGTACTTGTGGAATGACCTGATCAATGCCGAGCAATGGGACGTCTGCAGCTCACTTATGGAGCAACCTGCGCAAAAAATGGACGAACTGTTTGCGGTGTTTGATGAAGCCGCTCGCCTCAAAGAATTCGACCCGTCATTTGACAATATTCGCTTCGATCAGCATATTGTTGATACGCTACTTGATGATCTGCAAAAAGTAGTTCTAGTGTTACGCTACGCCGATCGTAGTGATGACATTGACTCACTGCAGCGTCAGTTTCATCAGGGCGTCGAAAGCCGAGACCATTCGATATTAACAACACAAGTTCATGCGAAAAGCTCATTCCTTTTTGCTGGACACTAGAATAGAGCAATAGATATGACCATAGCCAGTAACAAAGCCAGTGAGTCCAGCGAGATTCATGAAAGTACTGACAATGGGCTCTATTATCGACACTGGCCGGTGACCAGCACCGAAACTAATAGCGAAACTAATACCGATACTAAGGCCGTAGTGCTTCTAGTACACGGCTTGGGCGAGCATTGTCAACGCTATGAGCATCTAGCGGCTCACCTCAACCAAGCCGGTTACGCACTTAGCTCGATGGACCTCCCCTGCCATGGCAGATCTGACGGCATACGTGGTCATATCGACTCCTTCGCGGTGTTTGAAAACGCAGCACTAGAACTCTATCGTCGAACTCAAGGTCACTACCCTGATATACCGATATTCTTGTTAGGGCATAGTATGGGAGGCCTAATTGCCACGCAATTGCTGCTGAGCCACCAAGCCAAGTTTCAGGGCGCTATGCTGTCAGGTGCGGCCATACAAAGCCCACAAGAGCCACCCGCATGGCAAGTGGCAACTATCAAACTTGTCGCCAAGCTTTTCCCGAAAGCTAAAATGCTTGCTCTTGATGCATCCGCCGTAAGTCGAGACCCGGCTGTAGTCGAGAAATACATGGCCGACCCGCTGGTAAGTAAAGAGAAACTATCAGCACAATTTTTAGTTAGCATGACCGACGCGATGCAGCAGTGTAAGAACAATGCAAAGAAGATCACTTTGCCACTGAAAATTATGCACGGTTCGGCCGATGTTATGACCGCGCCAAGCGGCTCTCAGTTATTACACGACACGGTTTCTTCCAGCGATAAAGAAATAACTATTTACCAAGGCTTATTTCATGAAATTTTTAATGAGCCCGAAGGTGACACTATTTTTGCCGAGATGGTGGCTTGGATGGACGCAAGACTTTCTTAAGCGAACATCAGCAGTTAAAGAACAAATTGCTAGTTAAAGATAAAATTGATAGCTCAAGAATAAATTGTTAACACCGCCCCAGCTGGGTCGCGTATTACAAAGTACGTCTCATCGTTCATAACTCGGGGCCCTTGAATAATCTCCCCACCGAGTTCAACAACTTTTTCAGCGCTGGCTTTCGAATTTTCCACACGCACGTACATCAACCATTGCGGTGGTTGTTCCGAGTTACTGCCTCGCGCGTGGCAAATTCCCGCAACGGTCTCGCCGTTCGACGGTAAATTCATAACGTAATCGTCGTAATCGCCCATCGATATAGGCTGCTTCGTCCACCCTGCTACTTCGGCATAAAAATCACTTACACCGCTAGCATCATTAACCGTTAAGTCTCGCCACTCGATGGCTCCTATTGTTTTTTCTGAATCACTCATCACTTACCTTTTATATTTCGACTACTATAAAAACCACTATAGCATTACATGCAGACTACATGCATTTGCTAATATTTGCAGATGGTAGAGTTTGAGACACAGAATGAAATTCAGCGCTTAGTGATCACCGCTAACCGCTCTATGTCGTGGCATGAAAATAAGCGAATCTTAGTGTTCATGTTTTGCGTCAATATGGCTATCGCACTCAGCTGGGCCGCCATGGGAGCATGGATGGTGCTGCCATTTGCGGGTTTAGAAATAGCCTTAGTTGGATTCGGCATGTACTACGTATCATGGAAATTAAGTTTTAAGGAAATCATCATTTTTGAAGGCGATTCATTAACGCTACAAAAAGGTGTTTACTTTCCAAAGCAAGAGTGGGTTTGGCAACGTCGCGACACTCTTCTTATTAAGCGCCCAAGTAAATATCGTATGAGCGCGCCAACTCTGTTTCTCAAACATTTGAACCAGTCTATTGAAATTGGCGCTGCATTAAACCGCGTCGAAAAAAAAGAACTTCGCGAGCATCTAATACGTTTGGGCTTAGCTATGCGCGTTGTCGGGCCCAAGTGAAAATTTCACTACTCGCAGTAATACTGCTACTGACAGCCTGTGCTCAGCCGCCCGATTATCTCGATGACTACCTAATACGGCTAGTAAATGTTCTGGATCGCAACGTTAATATTGCCACAGCGGTGGTCGCCAACCCTTACCCAAGCGCGCGGCTATTAAGCCTTGATCAACCTAGTGCCGAACTCAGTATTAGAGAATTTTTAAGTCTCAGAGAATGCAAATTACACACCGTTATCGCACACCGAAACAGCCAACTCGGTAAGGTCTCAAGTGCGTCTCAGCAACTGTTTAGTGATTTGGCTATTTTACATCTAGGACCACAATGCGTAGCGCTCTTAGGCGAAGTAGAACTGGCGACTAAGCTGAGTCTTTTCCTAAAGCAAAAGGAGAACAACCTCAATGCGCTTGTTTGGTCTGCCCTATTAGGACAAAGTGAGAACGCTAGCTTCTGGCATGACAAACAGAGTAATGCGCGATACCCACTGGAGCTTTCGATTGATGTCAGCGCTGATATCATCGGCTTAGAGAAGTTTGCCTCGCGTGTTATCGCCGGCGAGCGGTATTTCTCAGCTCAAGAGACCAGTCAGGTAGAGTATTACCTCGGCCATTTACGCGCAGGCGACGGTGGTCGCTTATTAGGCGAATACCAGCACCTCAAAACAGGCCTAGAGAAGGCTAACTCAGTAATCCAACAACGTCTTGATTCGCCGCTATGCTTATCCGCCACACCGACTCAAAACGCCCGTTATTTCGCTAATGTAATACACACCCGATTCATTGAGAACGTGCAAAAGCATGCGGTGCACCTTGATCAACGCGCCGAAAAATTATTAAGCGCTTACTATTCTTTAGAAAAACCTCTATTGAACTACGCCGCAAAAGACTATCGGAAGTGGGCGCAAAAGCGAGACACGGTTATCGAACAGGGCCAATCAGCAACCCTGCAGCATGTACGCTTAATACAAAAGCTGTATCAACAATGCGGTTTGCGTGCTGGAGACTAACGCTACCATTAGGCCGAGCGCTGATAATAACGAATCATCAGAAACCCCATAAATGCGCCTCCTAGATGAGCAAAATGAGCAATGTTTTGACCGAAGATCGAGACGCCTGTGAACCCTGCTGCCAAATCAATTAATAATATGACCGGGACAAAATACTTAGCCGCAATCGGTACAGGTAAAAAGATCAGCATGATTTTAAAATTTGGAAACATCATCGCAAAAGCCACAAGCAAACCATAAATCGCACCTGAGGCTCCGACCGTAGAAGTGTAAATAGAAACAGGCCCTAATATAAATTGGTCTACCAATTGCGAAATGATCGCTGCACCGATACCGCAAACAAGATAAAAAACCAAAAACCGCTGCACCCCCCACACTTTCTCTAAAATACGCCCAAACGACCAAAGCGCGAGCATGTTAAATGCCAAGTGGGAAATGCTGC